>JAPKCQ010000076.1 GCA_026421165.1 Lewinella sp.
CCTTCAGCAAAATCATAGCCAGCTTCCCGGCCAAAGCTGCGCCCTTTCGCTTCGATGAAAGCCATGAAATCTTTACCACTGATCGGCGTTTTCACCTCTTCCTGGTATTCATTGCTTTCGTGGTCGTCGAACTGAGATTTGTAGCAGCGGATGCACTCCATTTTCTTTTTCAGGTAATCGGTGATGTCGACGACAAAGTCGGGTTTACGGTTACGGTCCTGAATATAATGGTAGACAGCGTTTGGGCGCCACTTTTCCTGCGGTTGCCCATCGTCGTCGAAGGTTTCGATTTTGATCAGGCCGCTGTAAAAGCAAGCATCTGCGACCAGTTTTGCGGCGCGGCCGTGGTCCGGGTGGCGGTCGTCCAGGGCATTGGCGAGCACGATTTTAGGTTGACAACGGCGGATAACCGTAATGATCTTGCGCAGGTTGTCCTCGTTGTAGACCATAAACCCGTCGGCCATATCCAGGTTTTCCCGAAATTTAGCCCCCATCATTTCCGCAGCATTATAGGCTTCGGCGGTTCGGATTTTGCCGGAGCCGCGGCTGCCGAGTTCTCCACGCGTAAGGTCAAGCAAGCCGAAGGAATATCCGAGCTCAGCGTGGCGCAGGAGGGTTCCGCTGGAGCCCAGCTCTACGTCGTCAGGGTGAACGCCGATGGCGAGAATATCTACTGTCATAATGTTGAAGCTTAATCCGGAAAACCGATTTTGAGTACGTAAAGTTTTGGGGCGCGGCCGCAGGTGCGAAGTGCGTTTTTGAGTTACACTACTGTCGGTCACGTGAGATAATTTTGTGCTCGCAAAGCGAGCGCGGCCCTTCTCAAGTAAGGCCAGTAGGGGCGATCCCTCGCGGCTACAGTCTACACACTTCTTCACATCATCATAAAGACCCGCGATTTTACGCATCCGAGAAACTTTTGGCCGACTGCGTCAGGCCCAAAGATGCCCAGTGGTCTGTCAATATTGACAGATCACTAGAATGAGAAAATCACTACAGCCCTACGCCCTTAATTAGCCATAAGGTTATACTGAATATCGTACATAAAAGTACCCACCAGCGCATCAGAGACCGAGCGGGTCTTGCTTAAGCTAAAGTTGGCAGCACTCAGTTCGTCTACATCATAAGCATCTGCATTGGCGCCGTTCGCATCTCTGAAGATGATGCTGGTAACGCCGGCATTAAGGGAGTACGCTCTCGCATGAAAAACATCCAGTACGTTCAGGTCGCCGTCCGGGCAGAGGGTAAAACGCCTCAGCAGCTGCGTGGCACCTTCGGTGGAGAAGAAAAGGCCATCGTCCTGATCGCAGGGATCGACGTTGGTGACGTTGGCGACGCGGTCGTTGTAGGTGGCCGTTACTTCGGCGCGGGTGCGGCCTGCGGCCATCAGTTCCTCATCGGTGAGGTTGGCGATAGCAGCATCGGCCTTAGCCTGGAAGTCACTGTCGACTGATTGAATCGTCCAGCCATCGAAGTTACCGATAAAAACGATCGGGTTCACATCGTCGTCATCTGCGCAGGCTGAGAAGAACGTGATGGTCAGAGTTAGTATAATAAAGAAAAACTGTTTCATAATTGGTTTGGATTTGGAAGAAAAGCAGGTGGGGTTAACGCTTTATGTTTGTCTTTTATTCGCAGCCTTTCGGTTGTGTCGAAAAGCCTCCGGGATGAAGCCCAGACAGGTACCACCGACGAAGAGCAGGAGGTTCCAATTCCAGGCAATCGGTTTTTCACCTAGCTGGAAGTACAGCCGGTGATCATCAGTACGGTACCACCGAAGAAGACGAGGTAGCGTAGAGTTATGAGGCAAAGTTACGCGTCCTGACCGAAGCACACTCCGTATACATCGACCAGGCTAAAATTCGATACAAATAGGCGTAGCGATGTCGAAAGACTGGCCGAGTGACTTCAACTTTCCGTTCTTTTTATTAACGCTGTGCAGCGTAATATTCCCAGTGTTCTGATTCGCAACGTACAGGAACTTACCGGAAGGCGCAATGGCAAAATTACGCGGAAAATCGCCCTCTGTAGACTGGTGGCCAATCAGTTCCAGCATACCGGTGGTCTTGTTAACCGAGTAGCCTACGATGCTGTTGTGGCCCCGGTTCGAGCCGTAGAGAAAATTCCCGTTTGGGTGTAAGTGAATATCGGCGCAGGAGTTTTTTTCCGTAAACCCGGCGGGCAACGTAGAAATCGTCTGGATGTTAGTAAAGCGATCCGCTCCACCATCATAACTGAGAACGTTGACCGTACCGTTGAGCTCATTGATGACGTAAAGAAACTGCCCGTCAGCCGACCATTCGGTATGGCGCGGACCGGCTCCAGTCGCCAGCTGAATGTGGCTCTGCGCGTGCGGCATAATCTTCCCCGTATTGGGGTTGGGATTGAACAGCCAAACCCGGTCAAGCCCGAGGTCAGCTACGGCAACAATTCGGTTGGACGGAGAGAAATTAGCTGAGTGTAAGTGCGGCTCCTTGCCGAAAATTAATCCTTTAGGCACCTCAAACTTATCGGTTTCTATGAGCGTACCGTCTTCTTGTTGTAGAAAAACCATGGATACCCCGCCGAGGTAATTGGTGGTCATCAGCATCTTACCAGTCTTGTCTACTGCTACATGGCAGGAAGCCTGTCCGCCGGTGGGCAGCTCGGAAATCTTGCGGTAGTTGTCCTTGATGTCAAGAGCGACAAGAAAGCCGGATGGTTCGTCTTCCTGCGCCAGCTCGCTGACGGCGTAGAGGTAGCGGCCGTCTTCAGATTCCAGGACAAAAGACGGGTTGATCATACTGATGACCGGACGCTTCGAGAGAATCCTACCGCTCTGGGAATCGACGGTAATCTCGGCGATACCGTCGGACTTGCCCTTCACCCAGCCCTCATCACGGGTGTAAGCCCCGATGTAGGCCGTGATGTTGTTGATGCCGTCGGCTACAGCAGCCTTTGGCGTACAGGTCTGAAAGAATCCGGACAGCAGGAAGAGGCAGAGGTATAGATGGTTGCGGTTCATTGGGCGAAGTTAATGGTTAATGTTACGTGCCTAGACCGGACACTCGAAGGTCTGCGAAAATACGCACTTTACTCGCATTTTCGCAGACGCTTCGAGGCCCTTAACCATCGCTACCAGCTCTTCCGGATTCCCACCTGAAAGTTCCGTCCCGGCGCCGGCTGGAAGTAGCGGTTCCCGAAGCGTGGGTTAAGGTCGTTGCCGAAGCTCATCTTTTGGTCGAGAAGGTTGGAGCCGGTCAGGAAGACGTCGAAACCTTTGAAGTTATACCCCAGTTTGGCGCGCAGCAGGTGGTAGCCATCGGCGAAGACATCATTGGCATCGTTTAAAGGGATGGCGTCGGTGTAGTTGTGAAAGAGACTCAGGTAGAGACCGTTTTTGAGCTCCATATTTACTTCCAGGTTCACGTTGTGGGGGGCTGCGCCGGGGATGTTGTTGCCGGAAAAGTCGGTGCCCCTCTGCTGAAAATTTTGGTAGGTAAAGTTGTAGTAGGTGTAGCTGGTGTAGAAAGACAGGCTGAGCGGATGGTCCGACTTATTGAGCGCGTAATAAGTTGCGGCAACTTCAACTCCCTGCTGCCGGGTTTTACCGGCATTGCGGAAAAGCTGGGTGCCGCGCTCGTCGGTAAAACTGGTAATCGCTTCGTCAAGCGCGAAGTGAAAAATATTGAGCGCAACGGAGACTTTACCCGCTACGTCGGTATTAAAGCCAACTTCATAGTTGGTGCCTATTTCCGGGTCAATATTGACGTTGAGGCTGCCCTCATTGGTGCGAAATTCGTCGAGCGAAGGTGGGCTAAAACCGTCGGTTCGGCTGAAGTACAGGTAGCCAAAATCAAACGTACGCCCGGCAGCTAAGCGCAAAGAAATTGGACGATTGGCACTGAATTCCGTTTTTCCAGTATTGCCGTCGGCGTCAAAGGTGCGGTCAATAGTATAGTCCAGTTGGCTGCTGCTGAGGCCGAGGTTAAAGTCCCACGCGCCCGGAGTGTAGCGCAGCTGTCCGAAAAGCAGACCTTCCTGGCTAAAAATCTCATCGCTGAAGTTGAGGTCACCCGGCCCCGTACCGTCGGGATTGGTAAAGTTCTGACCAGTTCGGTATTGGAGTTTGCTTTCTACGCCAAAGGCGAGGTCAAGGTCCTCCCGTAAAAGTCGGCGTAAGGCGAAGCGGCCACCCGCACCCAGGTTGGCTTCCCGTTTATAGTCGAAGTTGAAGGGATGATCGAAGTAAAAGCCGGTGGTGTAGAGCGCAGTTTCCGCTTTCCAGCGGCCGAAGTGTTTGGTATTTGTCAGCCCAAGCAGCAGATTATGGTAGTGGATGGAGGCGTTTTTATCGGCACTACCGGGGCGGGCTTGGCGTGGGTTATCGGCGTACTGCTCGGGGTTCAGGCCGCCGGGGAGTTCGTAATCTAGTTTGGTGTAAAGGGCGTGTAATTTGGTTTCATCACCACGTTTCTTTCCTGCGATGACGGAGGTGTACTGAAGGGTCAAACGATCCATTGCGCTATGGTCACGGTAGCCATCGATTCGTTGGTAGCCAGCACGGAACTGACTGTAGCTCTTATCGTCGTCACCCTGCTTTTGCAAGCTTAAATCTGCACGGAGGTAGCCAAAAGACCCGGTGGTAACTCCGGCTTCTACGTATCTTTTCTTGGGCGAGACTAGCCCTTGCTGCTGAATAGATTCTGTTCGTAAAAGAAGCGTTCCCGCCGTGCCTGGGCCATAAAATCCGCCTGAAGGACCCTTAATGATTTCGACCCGATCAATATTGGTCGCATCAAGGAAATTCAGCGGTACGTCTCCTCCCGGATCACCGTACGGGATTCCATTCCAGTATACCTGCGTATTCCGAACACCGAATGGAGCGCGAAGTGAAGCGCCGCGAATAGCCACCCGGTAACTGGCAGTGGCCCGTTCCTCAAACCGTACTCCTGGCACTCGGTTAAGTCCGCTTAATAAAGAGGATTCATCGTACCGATCAATCTCGGAACCCAAAAGCTTTACTACGGGGGCAGCGGATCTTATTCCCGGCCCGTCACCATAGGCGCTTACGGTCGCCGTCGGGGCATCGTATACCGGAATAGAGTCTACCGTTTGGGCGCGGCCGCAGGTGCACGAAAAAAGGATGAGAAGCAAGGTTAAAAAACGCATTGGATGGGGGTTTTTGAATTAGGGCGCAAGGTAAGCGGTTTTCTCCCCCGATGCATCTTTTCAAACGGGCAATAACCCAGTTTGAAAAGTTCCTCGGAGGTGTAAAACCGCGTGGCTAAAGAGAGAACCCACACTAAAAACCTCCCCCAGCATCCCGCGTCTGCGCCACCATAATACTCGCTACGTTTCCTCCGAAGCCCGTGGCATTAACCAGCACCCGCCCCGAAGGCCAAGCCGTTTTCGGCGTAGCCTGCCACGGCAACGGACAGTACTTCCCCGCCTTCATCATTTCCAGGGCCGCCGTGATGGCCAACGGGCCACTCGCTCCGAAGGTATGCCCCGTCGCCCACTTGAAGGAAGTAGTGCAATAATCATCAGGTATCGTTGCGTAGAGCGCGTTGATGGCGTTTAATTCCGCCCGGTCACCGCGCTTGGTTCCGGGGGCGTGAGCTACGATTACATCGGGGCAACCGAACTTCTCAACTAGCTCATGCATAGCCTTTTCAAGGGCTTGACCTTCAGCACTTATTCCGGTAGGAGTTGGGGTAGATTCGCGGGCGAAGGCGATGCCTTGTACGTACGTATGAGTACAAGTAGAATCCTCCTCCAGCGAAAGCGCCAAAAAAGCAGCCCCCTCCCCCATCACCATCCCCGAAGGCGGATCAGAAAACGGGCGGCAGGCGTGCTCTCCTACCCCGGCCACCTTACCATAAATCCGCAAAGCCTCCATCTGGCCCAGGGTAAAGGGCGTGATCGGTGCCTCCGAACCTCCGACCAATACCCGCTCGGCCATGCCAGATTTCAGGAGCGCAATACCGTGCAAAATAGCGTGCATCCCCGACGAACAAGTCATGCTCATACTACTGGCCGGAGAATCTGTACCGAAGTAATCCGCAAGGGCAAAACCGATGCTGCCGAGGGTCGTTTTCGGGGACGTCCGCAGACGCGTAACCCCTTTCTTCAGGTAGTGGCTAAAGCCCTCCTCCCAACTCTCCGTCGGCCCGCGGGAACACCCGACAATGATGCTAAAGTCTTTGCCCGCCCAGCCAGCCTGCTGCACCGCCTGATCCGCCGCGTGAAGAGCGAGCACCGTTGCCCGGTCCGGTTCGGTTTGCCCAGCAAATGCCTTGATTCCCGGATCGTTTGGCAACTGTTTTATTCGGTAAACGGGCATCCCCGTCAGTAGGTCTGTCGACCAGGTCGGCTTGCCTTGAATATACGTCTCCCAGGCGGCTGCCGGGCTGTTGCCCGCCGCTGAGATGCTACCGTATCCGTGGATGTTTATTTTCATCGGGACGCGAAGGTACAGTGTTCAAGATTGATTTTTAAGACCTCGAAGTATCCACAACGATGAAGCCGAAGGCGGAGTGGTTGTGAACTTTCGAGCGTCCGGCTCCCCTCAGGAAAACCGAGCCCGTTATTCCCCCTCAATAACCTCCTTACTCCGATAGTAATCCAAAATCTTCTTAGCCGTACCAAGATTGGTGACCTCAGCAATCTCAGAAGCTAGGGCATTGCGCACCTTCTTCGGGCTGCCAAAATGGGCCATCAGCTTCTGCACCGTCTTGTCCCCAATTCCAGGAATTTCGTGCAGCTCGGTACCGACCATACCGATGCTCCGCTTGTTCCGGTGGTGACGTAGGCTGAAACGGTGGGCCTCATCCCGGCACTGCTGGATAAGCTTCAGTGCCTCAGACTTTTTGTTGATGTGTAGAGGGACGGAATCGTCCGGAAAATAAATCTCTTCCAGCCGCTTGGCGATACCAACTACTAGTATTTTATCTCGTAAACCCAGCTGGTCGATAGATTCCATGGCGTGGCTCAACTGTCCCTTTCCACCGTCAATGATAACGAGTTGCGGTAGCGGCTCATTCTCGTCCCGTAAACGGAGGTAACGGCGGAAAACGACTTCGGTCATACTGGCAAAATCGTCTGGTCCGACAACCGTTTTGATGTTGTAGTGCCGGTAGTCTTTCTTACTCGGCTTAGCGTTTTTAAAAACGACACAGGCACTGGCCGGGTTGGTTCCCTGGGTGTTAGAATTATCGAAACACTCGATGTGCATCGGCAGGTCCTTCATTTGTAGATCAGACTGAAGAGTGCGGAGAATGCGCTCCGCCGGCGTCTGCTTATTCTGGTGGCTGATGCGCTGCTTCTTGCGCTGCAGCAGCATGTACTTGGCGTTCTTTATCGATAGCTCCAGGAGGCGCTTTTTATCGCCGATCTTAGGGACGACAACCTCTCCCTCGACGCCCGGCAGGACCATCTCCCGGTCAAGGATGATCTCCGGAGCGATACTGTTGAAACGATCGCGCATCGCAGGGATCGCAAACGTAAGGAGGCTCTCGGCGTCGTCGTCAAGGTTCATCACAATTTCCCGGGTATCGGTATTGATGATGTTGCCGTTAACAATTTTGATGTAGTTGATGTAAGCCTCTTTTTCGTCGATGGCTAAGCCGAAAACGTCCACGTCTTTGATGGTGGTGGAGACTATTTGCGACTTACTCTGGTAGTTCTTCAGGGCATTCAACTTGTCCTTTTGCTGCTGTGCCTTTTCAAACTCCATGGCTTCGGCATAGCCATCCATTTTCGTTTGCAGGTGGCGCCTTACCTCGGCGAAGTTGCCTTTAAGGATGTTGCGGATCTGATCGATTTTAGCGTTGTAGTTCTCCTCCGTCTCTTCGCCGACGCAGGCCCCTTCACAGTTCTTAATGTGGTACTCGAGGCAAACCTTAAATTTGCCCTCAGCAACATTGTTTTCCGACAAATGTAGAGTACAGGTACGGAGGGGAAATAATTCCTTGATCAGCCCCAGGATAATTTTACGTTGGGTAATATTGGTATACGGGCCGAAGTAATTACTGCCATCCCTAACGATGTTACGGGTAATGTAGACCCGGGGATAGCGCTCGTTTTTAATACAGATATAACTGTACGTCTTGTCGTCTTTGAGCAAGATATTATAACGCGGTTGGTGGGTCTTGATCAGGGCATTTTCGAGCAACAGGGCATCAGCCTCCGTCTCGACAATGGTAAACTCGATCCGATTGGAGTTGCGCACCATAATACGGGTGCGGTGGAGGCGGTCTTTACGGGTACCAAAGTAACTAGCCACCCGGTTGCGCAGCACCTTTGCCTTACCAACATAGAGGATCGTATCGTCTGGTCCGATAAAGCGGTAGACACCCGGTTGTTTGGGTACGGTGTCGGCGATGGCCTTAAAGTCTGCGGTGGTCATGGTTGACGTAACGCTGGTCCTACCAAAACGTTTGAAGGCTAAGTGCTTTTTCGGGGGTGGCCGCCGGTGCGATGTTGGTTAAGGAACGTCGATTTAATAACTGTCCGATTTGCGGCCTGGCGTTTTTGTTCCTACGTTCTCAAAAAATCCTTTGCGTAGCCTCAGTTACGGAAATGGTTTTTAAATTTGGTGAGGCCAAAATAAGGTAGTCGAAAGCCGTAAGTCATTTGTGCGGCGTCCCTCAGGAACCTTGCCCTTCAAAAGCTTTCCCTGCATCCTGCGGCCGCGCCCAAATCAGCCTATATTAATGACCCGTGAGGTGGTCGTAACTAAAAGTACCAAAGGTGCCGTCCAGAGATAATCGTCCCCGCTCATCTTTAATCAGTTTCCCGCCAGCGACTCGTGCATCATGCTCCAGAAGCAAAGTCCAGTCGCCAGCCAGCGCATGCTCAATCAGGCGTTCTTTTTCCGCCAATGTATGCAACGGGCGGACATCAAAAGCCATCACCCACGGCAAACTGAGGTGGGCAGCGCTGGGAATTAAGTCGGCACAGTAAACAAGCTTGCGGCCATCGGGCAGGTCAATCAGTGGCAGTTGCATCGCTTCCGTATGGCCATAAACCGTCCGCAGCCGGATACCGGAAACCCAATCGAAATCGGAGTCCTGGTCGGGTAGAAACCGGAGTTTTCCGCTTTGCTCCAGCGGGTTCAGGTTGGCGGGTAAGAAGCTGGCGGCTTCGCGGGCGTTCGGTTTATTCGCCCAGCTCCAGTGCTTGCCGCAAACCCAGTGCGTTGCGTTCGGGAAAGTGAGCTGCGCCTTACCCGTTTCGTCGAGGTAGCTCGCACCCCCAACGTGGTCGAAGTGCAAGTGCGTGAACAATACATCAGTGATCTCCTCCGGCCAGGTCATCACCGCAGCCAAACCAGACACCAGCTCCTGCGGAATACTAGGGTTAAAGTGCTTCCGGAAGCGCGCATCGCCCTTTTCCCCAATCCCCGTATCCACCAGAATTTTCCGGCCGTCGTCCGTCTCGATCAGCAGGCAGCGCATCGCCCAGGTGCAACGGTTACTCCCCTCCTCCGGCGGATACACCCGCCGCCATACGGATTGCGGGACTACGCCAAACATGGCGCCGCCGTCTAGTTCCAGAGTGCCCGCGAGGACGGTTGTTAATTTGGTTATCATGGTGGTTAATTTTCACTATGCATCGTTTTTGCTCTGCCAGCCCATCTCCTCAGGAGAGAGAAGACGGCTCAGACCACAAAATGTCCCTTATTTTGATACGTCAGCCTAAACGCTAGCTCAACCACCCAATCCCTCCCCGCAAAAAGGTAAACCCAATCAGCGCAACCAACGGCCCCACCCAGCAAGAAAGCACGAAACCATAGTAATTCCGCGTAACCCGACTCGGCTGAATCCATTCCACGATGTAACTGATGCCCCAGACGAAGAACGCAATACTACCCAGAATAACGGCCAGCATGAACCCCGCATACTCGTTGCCGAGCAGCAGAAGGCCGTAGATTATTACCTGGCCAAGGATCATTAAGATGGTGTTCATAGTAATATAAAGTGAGGTGCACGGGCCGGTCGGTACTACTTTTTGGTAAGATTAGTCATGGGCTGAACCCGACTAAGCAGGTGCTTACCAACAGCTTCTCCCTGCGTAAGCCCGTAGTCAATGGAAGGGCGGTAGTGAATGCCCCCATAAAGCCGGCTCAGCGCCGCTTCTTCGCTCGCTTTCAGGAAGCTTTTATAGCTCCGTTCGGGTAAGTCGTACTCCACTTCGGAGTCGTCGGTGAAGGCGAAGTCGTCGCCGAAGATGTCGGTCAGTATGATGGCGCAGGCGCGGCTCACGACGCTGTGCCCTGAGGTGTGCTCGGGGAAGGGCGGTGTTTGCAGCAGCGGGCGCCACTCTTCGTCAATGTGGCGGTTGATAAAGGTTTCGGGGCGGACGAGGCTGGAACGGTACTTCTCGTCCCAGCAGCTAATAAAGGCGTCGTGTATAGCCATAGCTGTCATTGCGTAGGCGCTTGTGGTCGTCGCGAAATCAGCCTTGGCCTGGCGGGCCGCGATGGCGGCGATGTTGATCCAGTGGCCGCCGGGCGTAATCTTCTTGGTCGCAAACATTACGTGGCCTATGTGGTGGCTTACGTAGGGGTTGCAATCCCAAAATTGGGCGATGGCCTTACGTTCTTTCATATCGGATTCGTCTCCGGTGGTCAGGACGTTGTAGACTTCCTCTACGTCAATCCACCAGTCGGAGCCCTTTTCTTCGCTGTACTCCGTTGGGGGCAGAGGTCTGAACTGATCGGGGCTGTCGAGGGCGAAGGCGCGGATTTTGGCCCAGCTCGGCTCGATGCCATCCATATAGTCAGGCGGCGTGGGTTGCCACTTGCTGGGGTCTTCGGTGATGGAGTATTTGGGGAAGGTGCGCGACTGTTTGTAAGTATCGCCGTCGTACCATGCGATTACGTGATCAGCGATGGCGTGGCCGTAGTCGATCGAGGCTTGCAGCGTAGCTGCCGGCACCTTGATGTCTGCGAATTCCTTAAAGACTTCGTCTTCGAAAGCTACAATTTTTTCTTCGCTGAAGATGAGGCTTTTACCCACTTTCAGCTGGGCAGCGACGGCAGCAATAGGGTACGCAATTTCTACATCAGCAGGTGGCGCGGGCGCGGGTGCAAAGTGAGGTATTTGACCAGCAAGGCTCGCCAACTCAGGATCTCCGGCAGCGATGGCCTCGTAACCGGCGATGCTGGAGTAAGCATAAATCCGTCCCGCCTGCGGCGGGCTAAAAATATCGTGGACGATCACATCCGTAAGCTTCTTCACCGAGCGGTGGTAAAACTCAGGTTGCGCAACTTCCTGCTGGAAGTTGGGGTTCACCTCTTCACTACAGGAAAAAAGCAAGGCGGTGAGGAAGAAGAAGGAAAAGAATCTACTTAGCTTATTCATAGTGCTGCGGTGGTTTAGTTGGAGGATAAAATGATCAGCACGGGTCTCATTTGGTGGAACAAAGATAAGGTTTTAAGCATTGGCCGCTTGCCACCAATAGCCTCGCTACTCAACATAAATGGCGAGGCTGTCATTTTCCGGTCGGGCCTTTCTAAGGCGTGTTCCTGGGTCGCGAAGCGACTAAGTCCGGAGCAGTCCCTACCTTAAGCATCAAAAACCGATCATGCAACGCAGAAACGCCATCCGCCTAACCGCCGCCCTACCCTTCCTCGCCGCAGGAACGTCGGCCTCCGCGGCGACCTCCACCATTCCAAAACCCTCCACAGCACCTGCTGCCGAGCCCTTCCAACTCGCCTTCGCACCCCACGGCGGCATGTTCAAGGCCCACGCAGGAGACCGTATTCTCGACCAAATCCAGTGGGCCGCCGACATGGGCTTCAGCGCCTGGGAAGACAACGGAATGCCCAACCGGACGCCCGAGCTGCAAGCTAAAATCGGTAACCTGCTCGCCAAAAACAACATGCGAATGGGCGTTTTCGTCGCCAATAAAATCAACTGGAGCAAACCAACCCTCGTAAAGGGAGCCGGCGAACACCGCGAAGAATTCCTACAAAGCATCCGCGATTCCGTCGAGGTAGCCAAGCGCTGCAACGCCAAGTGGATGACCGTCGTACCCGGCCACGTAGACCTCCGCCTCGAGCCCTTCTACCAGTTCGCCAACGTGATGGAAACCCTGAAACAAGGCGCCGCCATTCTGGAACCTCACGACCTCACCATCGTCCTGGAACCCCTAAATTACCGCAACCACCCCGGCCTATTCCTCACCAAAGCCGCCCAGGCCTACGCCCTCTGCAAAGCCGTCGGTAGCCCCAGCTGCAAAATCCTTTTCGACATCTACCACCAGCAAATACAGGAAGGCAACCTCATCCCCAATATCGACGCTTCGTGGGACGAAATCGCCTACTATCAGATCGGCGATAACCCCGGCCGCAATGAACCAACGACCGGCGAGATTAACTACGAACGGGTGCTTTCACACGTCCACAACAAAGGTTTCACCGGCATTTACGGAATGGAGCATGGGAATAGTATGGATGGCAAGCCTGGAGAGATGGCGGTAATTGAAGCTTATCGTAAGGTCGATAGTAAGTAGTGGCTAGTATATAGCATAAAAAAGCCCCGCCACTCCATTCCAGGAGTAGCGGGGCTTTTTCTTTTACCTACCCACTAAATAAGCTTATAACTAGTAGCAATCCGCTCAGACAGCACCGCCTTCAACGTATCCGCAGCTTCCAAAACAAGCTGCTCATTCGAGGGAAAAGCCACCGGCTGGTTCCCAATATTCATACGGGAAGCCGTACTCAGTGCACGGCGATCGCCCCGAAAAGAAGAGGCGTAGTTTTCGAAGCTGGAATCAGCGGTGAGGTTGTCCTGGTCCACTACGCGGCGGTTGCGAATGTCGTAGAGTTCAAAGCCGGCCGTTACGGTAGCGCTTTTAGTTTGGAAGACTTCGATTATATCGGCACGAATGACGACGACCTTCGGGCGGGTAATATCGTTTCCGAGGGTATCTTTAGTAACGTTGCCGCTGGCGTCCAGGACATATTCGGTACCGTCGGTGATCTCTTTTTCGTCGATATACTGTCGCTCCTGGCTACGTTCGGGGCTCACGTCAATATTACGCATGATAATGCGAGCGACGTAGTCATACTGGCGTCCCGGTTTTTTGGTGACTTCGAACTTGCGCCAGCGGTCTCCCATGTCCGAGGCGTTGATACGAAAGAGCTCTTGTTCAAAGCCGGCGGGGAGGTAACCACCGGATTCGTTGCGCATCTCGACGGTGATGTAGAGCATGCCCAGGCCTTCCGCTTCGCGCATCAGATTACTGGCATCTTTATAGCCCTGGCGGTAGTAGTTTATGCCGTCAAAAGACTCGTAAGCTTCGCGGGCAGCAGCTTTGTCTCCCTGGCGGCCAAGGGCCAGCAGACGCTCGCCTTCCTGGTACATTTGCTCCGCTGCCTTTCCTGCTGCCTTGTTCAGCTGGGCACCGACTTCGACGAAGTTTAGCTTGGCCCGGTGGCCTTTTTTATCGACTAGTGGAACGAGTGGGCGTACCCCCTCGGCCCGGTTTTTGATGTTGCGGTAGTAGCTGTAGACGCGTTTCCAGTCCGGCGTACTGCTGACTTCCATCCGCCGTGCCCGATCGAGGTCTTCGGCGTTGGCTTTGTTGAAGGAAGTCTCCAGCGCAGAGACGAATTTCGGACTTTTACTGCGCTCGCCGACCAGCTTTTTCGTGGCTATGCGGATGGTTTCGTCGTAGCTGCCCTGGTCGACCAGTGTCTGTATTTTAGGGCCGCAAGAGACAATGGAAAAGCAGAGAAGTCCGGTAACGAGTAGGAAGAAGGTGTTTTTCATAGTGTATGAGTTTAATTGCCGCAAACATAAGAGTTTTAATGCTGCTCCGACGTTATGAGAACGTTATGTTAAACCTGGGGCCTATTTTGGGGCGCGGCCGCAGGTGCAAAGGAAGGTTTTTGTCCCGGTCGAGGCCTTCTGGTAAAGCAGTAGCGGGGAATAAGCTAGTTGGCCCCTCGCTCCGATCGGGCAGAAACTCGGCCTAGAAGACCCCGACCGGGAAGTTAATTTCACCACCATTGCCTACCTTCGCACCAACCCAATCCCTATGGCCAAATCTACCAACATCTGGACTCCCCTGCTCTTCGCCCTTACCCTGGCGATTGGCCTTTTTATTGGCTACCGCTTACAGAGCAGTGCGCCGCTCATTGCCTCCGGCTCGGACGCCTCCGGAGGTGGTCGGATAGAAGAGTTGCTCCGCTTCATCGAAGCCCGTTACGTTGACGATGCGAATTCGGGCAAGCTCTACGACGTCGCCATCGAGGCGGTACTTGCGGAGCTCGACCCCCACAGTAGCTACATCCCCGCTGATAAACTACGCGCACTGACCGAATCCATGGAAGGTAACTTCGAGGGCATCGGTATTGAATTTCTTGTGGTAGACGATACCATCACCGTAGTATCCGCCCTGCCCGGAGGCCCCAGCGCCACGGCCGGCCTCCGCCCCGGAGACCAGATCATCATGGTGGAAGACAGTATAGTAACCGGAGTAAATAAGTTCGGCATCGACCCCGCAAGCCTGATGCGTGGCGTTAGCAATACCGACGTCAACGTAACCGTCCGCAGGCCCGGAGAAACGGAAATGATCGGTTTCAACATTACCCGTGCGCCAATCCCCGTGTACAGCGTAGATGCCGCCTACAACCTCAACGAAACCACCAGTTACATAAAGATTAACCGCTTTAGCGCTACGACCTACGATGAGTTCGTCAAGGCGCTCGAAGAAAACATGGAGTTGGGCAACACCCGCAACCTGGTGATCGACCTACGCGACAACCCCGGCGGCTACCTCCAGCAAGCTACCAAGATCCTCAGCCAGTTGTTTCCGCAAAAAGGACAGTTGTTGGTCTACACCCAGGGGCGGAACTCCCGCAAAGTAGAATACAAGACCAACGGCAGGGCCTTCTACAACATCCAGAACGTTGCCGTGCTGATCGACGAAGGTTCGGCCAGCGCCAGCGAAATCGTAGCCGGTGCGGTGCAGGACCGGGACCGGGGCATCATCGTAGGCCGCCGCAGCTTTGGTAAGGGCCTGGTCCAAGAGCAGTACCCGCTCAGCGATGGCTCCGCTCTCCGGCTTACCGTAGCGCGCTACTACACCCCTTCCGGCCGCAGTATCCAACGCTCCTACGAAGCGGGAGAAGATGCCTATCGCTCCGACCTTAACCGGCGCTTCGATGAAGGAGAACTCACCGGCAGTTCCGAAGCCGTGAAGGACAGTTCCGAGATCTATTTTACCAACTCCGGACATCCCGTTTTCGGTGGCGGAGGCATCACGCCCGACTACTTCGTCCCGCTGGATACCTCACTCAATAACGATGCCTTCCTGCGGCTGCGGCAGCAAATCCCGGCTTACCTCTTTCAGTATATCCGCGAAAACCCGTCGCTGAAGCAGCACACAACGTTAGAGAGCTTCATCTCCAACTACCAGCTTCGACTGAACGACGTCCTCCCCGCCCTAACCAAGCGCGTACTGGCTGATTATGAAGATGGTATCGGTCCACTACCCGCACGTCTTCGCCCGGAGCTGGCCTTGTTCTTCCGCGCGCGCCTAGCCCGCCAGTTGTTCGACAATTCTGCCTTCTTTCAGGTGTTGAATGAAGAAGACCCGGTTGTGCTGGAAGCCTTGCGCTTAATGGGGCAGCCTGATGTTATGACTGCTGCTCGGCCCGAGTTGTCTGCTTCTGGTAGGCAATAGTGGCAGGTCTGGTTGATGCACGGCCAGCGGGCGGATCTTATTCTCGATCTCGATGCAACCGTATTTCAGGTAATGGCGCA
>JAPKCQ010000374.1 GCA_026421165.1 Lewinella sp.
TGCGATATCCCGCTCGCTAAGCATGGTTTCCGTGCCGGCGAATCCGCCGTACAGGCTGACGCCATCCTTCAACTGGAAGGTGAAGTCTCGGTTTGTTGCACAACCCGCGCAATCTGCCGGATAGGCCGAAGGCTTGTAGGTGCCGGCGGCTACCCAGATGTCGCCGGAGGCGGTGGCGATGGCGCTTTGGAGGTCGGTGAAGGCGTTTTCCCAAGAGGTGCCGTCGCCGCCGCTGGTAGCGTCGACATCGACGTACACCTGTGCGCTCAATGATACGCTAAATAAACAGAGGAGAAGTGACAACGCAACCCAATGGGCGCGGGCGTAAAGTACTTGCATAAGACTATAATTATGGGGTATAAAACCGATCAATAAAATGACCAGTTCCATAAAGATATACTAACAGAAGCACTATAGTTATTTTCACCACATGTTTATACAATAATTATCCCTCTAAATAAGCAGTTCATCCGGTATCGTGCGTAGTTATAAGCATCGCTAATTTTTTATTTTAGTCGTAGAGGTCACTCATTGCCGATTTTAACCAATTAACTTGTTAAAACTTGTAGTTGTGATTTTTGCTTAATTCTGAAAGCTGCAACAACCCGCGTCGGGGTCTGGTGTCGGTAAAAAGCGATTTTATATCCCGGTGGCTTCGTAGGCTTTGACAGCGAGATGGCCCCATGCGGGAACGTGCTTGATGCTGTTGGCAGCTGAATTCTTACGGCCTGCGGAGTTCCCACATTGCTCCTCCAGCCTCCTTTGTACCTGCGGCCGCGCCCACTTCCTCAAATAGGTAAACAAAGGCGGATGCCAGCAATAAAGCAATTTGAGTATAATGGTAAAATTGTCACTTTTCAACCGGAGGAAGGTGAGGTCATAAGGGGCGCGGCCGCAGGTGCAACGAATGGTTTTAAAAGCAGGGAAAGAAGCTTTTGTTAGCTGCACTACTGCCTTATGACCGTCTATCCTACCCTGTGAAAAAATATTTTCGTGCGTAAAATCATTTTGAGATAATACCAGATGAGTATTTTATTTAATCGCTCCTTTGAAACGGACCGTAGCGGCGGTACAACAGAGGTTAGCATTTTCATCGGCTTTTCGGTGAAGTTGATGCTGGTGCTGGTGATCAGGAGCATGCCCAGGAAGGACTGAGTTGCTCACCGAATAAGGTGGTACGGTTGGTGATCTTGTCCCAATTCTGCGAGGTACCATGGACGCGGCACCCATTGGCCTCCTAGAAGACGGCCCGCTGGATGGGAAAGACGGATTTGATGCCGGTACACTTTATGGTAACGGCAATGGCGATGAGGGCCGCAATGAAGGAAAACGGACGCCGGAGGTACGGCGCGACTTTTCCGAAAACCCCGCCAGCGTGCTGCTGTCGAGAAAAGAGATAGAGTTGGTTGCTATGCTTCAATATGCTCGGCGATTGAGCTCCGCTTCGGAATTTGGGACGGGCTGGAGGTGGACTGTCCGGTCATTTCCATAACCGCTTACGACCGCTACGCCCTGCGGGCTTTTAAGGTAAACAGCATCGATTACCTGCTCAAGCCCATTAAGGAAGATGCGCTCGGTGAGGCCCTGAATCGGTTTGATGCCACCGCCAAGGATTTCATTGTACCGCACGGTCTCATCACCGAGCTTCGGGAAGCCACCAGCCTGCGACAGCCCGTTTACCGTACCCGCCTGCGCGTCGCGGTGGGCAATGACGTACGGGCATTGCCCATAGACCAGGTGGCTCATTTCTACAGCGAGGACCGGGTCACTTTCGCGCTGGACCACACGGGGCTGCGGTACCCCGTTTCAGCATCCATCGGTAAGCTGACGCAAGAGCTTGACCCCGCTTCCTGGTTTCGTATTAACCGGTCGCAGTTGATTCACATCAGCTGCGTCGTGCGAGCGGGTGCCTATTTTAACCACCGCCTTAAGCTTACACTAAAGCCTGCAAGCGGTGGGGAAGGGGTTGTTGCCCGCGAACGGGTACCGGCGTTTAACGCGTGGCTGGGGGGCGAGCACTAAGGGGAGGCGTATGGTTTTGGTGAAGGTGAACTGGGTGTGTTTGATTTGGTGGTTATTTTTTGTTGGGAGGGTATTAAGTTTAGAGTTTCGCCTGTTATGGCAAACGTGGCCGAGTACGGGCGACCGCGAGGGGTCGCTCGCTTGAGAAAGGCCGCGCTCGCTTTGCGAGCACAAGGGAATAGTTGATTTTACCCCGTTTCTTGTTTTACGACCTCTAGTCCGTAACCCTCTACCCCAAAACCCCAACAAACACCGCCCCTCCAACTTACTCTGCACCAGCGGCCGCGCCCAGAAAAGCTTAATTAAAACCACTCCCCCACCCTACTCGTGCAACTCACCTGAACTACGCTACGGCCCTCGGCAGTGCATCCTGCGCGCTTAGGAACGTCAATTCAAGCTTCACCCCCCCACTCAGTCAAGCCCTATTCCCTAAAAGACCTTTCTGCTTCAGTCACCATCTGCATCCGTAACCGTCAGGACTACACTAATGGCGCTGGACAAATCAACGCGAATAAGCACAAGTAAGGCTTGAAATTCGTCAGTAAGTTGACGGACCTCATCGACATCATTTTCAATCAAATCACGAAGTGAGGATTGGTTTTGTTGCTGCTGGAGTTCAACTAAACGATTATCAATTGCGGTAATAGCAGCCGAGACGTTGGGAGCAATGGTCGTATTTCCAAGCTCCTCCAGGTACTGATCAAAACCATAAGCCATTGGCGTGATAGCTGTCCCCCCTCGATAAGCCGTTTTCCATTCTTCAAAGCCTGCCTGGAGGCAAGAAATAGAAAACGCTGCGTAAGGTGTTTCAACTAGGTCTGAATCGGGACCTTCCCCATCCTGATCTCCTGTTGGAGTTCGCAGTCTAAACCGAATGGTCTTTTCGAGGTAATTGATCAGGCCATTAACGAGTTGGTTCTGGCCACCGTCGATGTTGAGGTTGGTACGCTGGGTGAAAGGGGGACCTTCTTCGGTCCACCTGGAGCGGAGTTCTCCCGCAACGAAATTAAGGTATTTGGCAGTTTCCAAAAGGTAAGCCGTGCGCGCATCATCGGAAATCAGCTGCTGCAGAGTTGTTGCGAGATCATCTTTAAAGAGCAGGTATTCCAGTGCGGCCAGGCCGACAATGGAAGACCCCCGACTATTGATAAAGTCTTCATTGATTGTTTCTTCCGTGCGTATGTTTTCTTCCAGTCCATCAATATTGACTGGCCAGCGGTGAATACGCGTATGCAGGAAGAAGTTACTTACGGTACCAAAGTCATAGACTTCGCAGCGTTTCCAGTGCTCAGTCACCGCCTTCCAGGACGCTCTTAATGCTTCAAGCGTCTCCTCGGAGGGGTTAAGCGAAAAGGCTTCAGCACTACTGTATAAGTCGTCGCTAGCGTCAACAAAAGCAGCATGCGTTGGCAGCACTCCGTTTTGATAGACCGACCTAAGTTGTTGTCCCCTAGGATCAGACAGGTCAGGGCCTGGCGCTGATTTACCACAGCTGAAGAGAATAAGGGATAAGCTTGTCAATAATACAAGCCGGATAGTATTTAGCGTATTCATTAAAGAGCGTTTAAAAGGTGATAAGTTCGGTGCGTTGTTGTTCGCTGAGTTCGAGAAAACGGTCCCTACTAGCTTTGGCTTCACCATCATGCCAGATGATGGCTTCCGTGAAGTTACGAACCCGGCCATCGTGGAGGTAGCTGGTGTGTCTATTGACGGCCTCAAAGAGTCCAACTCCCCAGAGTAACAAGGCTCGCCATTCCCGACCACTCGCGAGAAATTCAGAAGAGTCATCAGCCAGGCTTTCTCCCATATCGTGTAACGACAGGTTAGTAGATGGTTGGCACGAGGGTCATAGCGTTTAAAGATTCCAACGCTCGCTGCACCTTCGGCGTAATCCGACGTAGGCTTCATCAAGCGGCCATGCGTTCAAGGGGCCGTACTGCGCTAGCGAAGTACC
>JAPKCQ010000375.1 GCA_026421165.1 Lewinella sp.
CTCAATCGTAATCGGAAGTTGATTGTTCCTCAGGTTCATTTTTAGTGACTAGTGGCCTGTCAACATTAAATATTGGGGTAATCTGCGATGCCTTTTGGTGCTGAATTTCGTTGAAGAACTCCTTCCGTAGCTACGGCTATGCAAGGAATCCTTTGCCTCATTCAACACCAAAATTCATCAGCACCTTACCCACAAATTCAATATTGACAGACCACTAGAAGAGAATTCTGTTTAAGTGTTTTACCTTGCGTAAATGAGCAAGCAAACCAAAGATACGCTGGCCTTGCTGCTGGCGGCCCGCAAAAACATACGTGGTATTTTCAAGGCGCACAGCCTCGAGCAAGTCAACGAAATTCCTCCCGGATTCAACAATAACCTGGTCTGGAACGCTGGCCACGTCGTTGCTACCATGGAGCTGTTGGTTTACGCACTGGCCGGTCAGCAAACACCCTCTGGCCGTGAATTCACCGATCGTTACCGCAAGGGCACCCGACCGGAAGGGCCCGTAAGTCAGGAAGCGTGTGACCTGATTGCTGCCAAACTTCTTGAGGGCGTAGACCTGCTGGCCAAAGATCTTGAAGCCAAAGACTTTAGCAATTATAAGGAGTATCCTACGAGCTTCGGCGTGACAATAGGAGGCGTGGACGATGCACTGGGGTTCAATAATATGCACGAGGCGATGCACCTAGGCACGATGATCGCGCTGCGGAACCAGCTTAAGTGATAATTTTGCACCGAAAATTTCCTACCTTCGCGGCGCAACAAAAGGACCATAAGATTGAGGCCACAAACGTGTAGCCGCCGCCGGTTCAAAGGGATTTCTTGAAGATTCCGATAAGCGGACCACCGGCGGGAAGTAGACAATGATGCGCGAAAGCGCAAAACACGCGATTACGCGTTCACTCTCCCTCCCCTTTCCAAGGCCGTTTTATTAGTGAGTCACTGATTCGCTGCTGCTGCTATTACTACTCACCGCACTACGCTTGTTTGCCGAAAGTAAGCAAGTGTAGCCCCGCGAACGGTACGTGCGGTAGCAACTTAGCGACCTGTTAGATTCACTAATCTACTACTTTGAATAACTAACCTAAGTCATATATAACCATGGGTAATAAGACCCCAATGATGGTGAATTTCGCTTTGCCTAACGGCCGCGAAGTTACCATCGAGACCGGAAAACTGGCCACTCAGGCCGACGGATCTGTCGTCGTAAAGTGTGGAAAAACCATGCTCTTCTGTTCCGTAGTTTCCGGAACCAGTGTTCGCGAGGGCCAGTCATTCTTCCCGCTTAGCGTGGATTACCAGGAAAAATTCGCCGCTGCAGGCCGAATCCCCGGTAACTTCTTCCGCCGCGAGACCCGCCTGAACGACTACGAAATCCTCATCAGCCGCATCGTCGACCGGGCCATCCGTCCGCTCTTCCCGAAAGGCTACATGTTCGATACGCAGGTGATCATCAACCTCATCAGCCTCGACCCCGAGGTGATGCCCGACGCGCTGGCCGGCCTTGCTGCCTCCGCCGCCTTGATGGTTTCTGATATCCCCTTCTCAGGCCCCATCTCGGAGTGTCGCGTAGCCCGTATCAACGGTGAGTACGTTGTCAACCCAGAGCGTACGGCCCTCAAAGAAGCTGACCTCGACCTCATCGTTGCTGCCGATGCAGACAACATCATGATGGTAGAAGGTGAAGGCAAAGAGGTAGATGAGAAAGCGATCATCGAAGCCCTTAAAGTTGGTCACGAAGCCATCAAGGTGCACTGTAAGGCTCAGCTTGAACTTCGCGCCCTGGTGAACCCCACCAACCGCGAAGTTAACATTCCTGGTGTTGATGATGACATCATGAGCTACGTCGAGGACAAGGTGAAAGCCGCCGTTCAGGACGTTGCCCGCGGGGCCCTCAACAAGCAGCAGCGTAAGGACGCTTTCAAGAAAGTAAAGACGGACTACAAAGCCGCCGTGCTCGAAGAGAAAGGCGAAGAATGGCAGAAGGAGAACAAGTCTCAGCTGTCTGCCGCCTACGACAAGGTTCAGAAGAAGACCATTCGTGATCTGATGCTGAACGAAAACGTCCGTCTTGACGGTCGTAAGTTCGATCAGGTGCGTGATATCTGGACGGAAATCGACTACCTCCCATCCGCTCACGGTTCTGCCATCTTTAACCGTGGCGAAACCCAGGCCCTCACCAGCCTCACGCTCGGTACCAAGACCGATAAGCAGATGGTTGACGTGGCTTTCGAGAACAGCTTTGAAGACTTTATTCTGCACTACAACTTCCCCGCTTACTCCGTAGGTGAGACGAAGCCGATGCGTGGTCCTGGTCGTCGTGAAGTTGGTCACGCCAACCTAGCCCAGCGTTCTATCCGTCAGGTATTGCCTGATGAGATGACCCACACCATCCGTATCGTTTCCGACATTATGGAATCTAACGGTTCCAGCTCTATGGCAACGGTTTGCGCCGGTTCCATGGCCCTCATGGATGGTGGTGTTAAACTGAAACGCCCCGTAGCCGGTATCGCTATGGGTATGGTGGCTGAAGGTGGCAAAATTGCCATCCTCTCCGACATCCTCGGCGACGAAGACGCCCTCGGTGATATGGACTTCAAACTGACCGGTACCGAACGGGGTATCACGGCCTGCCAGATGGACATTAAGATCGACGGCCTTCCCTACGAGCAACTCGAACAGGCCCTGGATCAGGCGCGCGCAGGCCGCCTCCACATCCTCGGCGAAATGGCTAAGACCATCGGTGCTCCGGCTGAAGACCTCAAGCCGCACGCTCCACGGATCGTGAAGCTGATCATTGAGAAGTCTTACATCGGTGCCGTAATCGGACCCGGCGGTAAGATCATCCAGGAGCTGCAGGAAATGACCGGCACTAACATCAACATCGACGAAGTCGATGGTAAGGGCCACATCTCCATTGCTTCCAACGATAAAGCTGCAATTGACGACGCCGTTGCGCGGATCAAGAAGATCACCTTCACCCCTGAAGTTGGTGGCGTGTACACCGGTACCGTCAAGACGATTATGCCATACGGTGTATTCGTTGGTTTCGAAGGCGGAAAGGACGGTCTGCTCCACGTCTCAGAAATGAGCCACACCCGCATCGACAACGTTGAGGATGCCTTCAGCGAAGGCGACGAGGTTACCTTCAAGATCGTTGACATCGACGAGCGCACCGGTAAGCTTCGCCTCAGCCGCAAAGCCATCATGCCCCGCGCCGACGGAACCATCGCAACCGACGAAGAGCTCGAAGCTGAGCGCAACGCCACTAAAGACCGCCCTAAGCGTGACCGCGGAGACCGTGGTGATCGCCGTGGTGGTGGTGACCGTGGCGATCGCCGTGATCGCCCGCGCCGTGACTAATCAGTCAAATAGTCAAGTAGTCACGCTAGACTATTTGACTGCTTGATTGCTTGACTAAAAAACGCCGCATCTTCCTTCTGGAGGGTGCGGCGCTTTTGGTTTTAATAGAAATTGCAGTAAGGCTTCCGACAACAACCTGATGAGGGGACGGTTTTAACCCGTTTTGACGTAAATTGAGTGCAATAGTGCTTGCATTGCACTTGCTTTGATTCTCTGTCTGTCTGTCTGCCTGCTTACTTCCTTTTTTATGAAATGTCTCTCCACCACACTGCTCCTCATTAGTCTCCTCTGCACCTGCGTCAGCGCCCAGAATGCCTTTAATACCGCACTACGCGACAACCTGGACTACGCTGACGACCTCAACGATGTATGGGGATACGTTGCCCCGGATGGTACGGAGTATGCGCTCGTCGGTTTGTACAACCGGCTGTCCATTGTTAGCTTAGCCGACCCGGATAATATTGTTGAGGTGGCTTCGGTCAGCGGTGCTAATTCTGCCTGGCGCGATATGAAAACTTATGGTGAACATGCTTACGTCGTGGCGGAGAAAGGTCAGGACGGAATTCTTTCCGTGGACCTATCGAACCTACCTACCAGCGTGACCCACCAGT
>JAPKCQ010000376.1 GCA_026421165.1 Lewinella sp.
AAAGCATGGGACACCGCCATGGAACGGGCCAAAGCCCAGGCCGAAAACTACGCCTTCCCCCCAGCAACACCCTCGAAAAAAGCAGCCATTCGTTCAATAGCAGAGCGCCTAGACACCCACCGCAAGCGCCAACAATCCCTCCACCCGAAGCTAACGATGACGGGGATGTACAACGTGCTGGAGAAGCTCCGCAAGGCGGAGCCGCTGAACGAGAAGGAGAAACAGCTCAACGCAGACGGCCTCGTCGGCATCCTGCGGGAGATCCACGATGAGCTGGACGCGGCGGTGGCCGGGGCGTACGGCTGGCCGGTGGATTTACCGGAGCAAGAAATCCTGCAACGCCTCGTAGACCTCAACGCCGAGCGGGCGGCCGAGGAGGCGCGCGGGCAGGTCCGCTGGCTGCGGCCCGAGTACCAGGCGCCGGACGAGGTGCAGGGCGTGCAGGCGGAGATGGAACTGGGTGCTGAAGCTGCTGCGGTAGTGGTGGTTGAGGCGCGGAAGTGGCCCCCTACCCTGGCTGAGCGGGCTACTGCCCTGCGGGAATTACTGGCAGTTGTGGACGAGGGTGTTTCCCTGGCGGCCGTGGCTACGGCCTTCAAGCCTAAGCTTAAGAAGAAGTTGGCGGAGGCGGAAGGTTTGTTGGATACTTTGGTCGCGCTGGGGCAGGCGGAAGTTGGTCCTGGTGGTTAGCACCGGATTTGAGCGTGAGGTTTACGGTCGAGGAGCTGCGCTCCGAGGAGGCCCGAGCGGTAGCGAGGAGTGTTATGTCTTACTCCTCGCTACCGCTTGGGATCCCTCGGAGCGCAGCTCCTCGACCGTTGGTGTACTGGTTTGGATTGTTGGTGGAAACGAAAATCGGCTCCTCGCTACCGCTTGGGATCCCTCGGAGCGCAGCTCCTCGACCATTGGTGTACTGGTTTGGGTTGTTGGCGGAAACGAAAATCGCCGTGGAAAGTCTGGGGAGCCATGCAACCGATCCCTCTTTCCCTTGTTGTCCAGACGCACTAATTTCACCATTTCAACCCAACCAGATGATCCGTTTTACCCTGGCCTTCGCCCTTATTTTAACCGGTTATTCCGCTTCGGCCCAGACTGGCCCCGACGAAGACCAGCTCGGCAGCTGGTACATGTACTTCTTCAATAAGAAAATTGGAGACGGCCCCTTCGGTTTACAAGGAGACCTCCAGTACCGCGCCTGGGATACGGGCGGCGACCTGGAGCAATTATTGCTCCGCGGCGGCGCGACCTACCGGCCGGAAGACGTCAACGCGCTCTTCACGCTGGGCTACGCCAACATCACAACCGGCGCCTTTGGCGACAGCGACGTCACCACGGGAGAAAACCGTATTTACCAGGAGGCCCTGCTGCCCCACCAGCTAAGCAAGCGAGTACAGCTCACCCACCGCTTCCGCTACGAGCAACGGTGGGTAGAAGGGCAGGACTTCCGGACCCGCTACCGCTACAACCTCTTCGTAAACATCCTGCTCAATAAGGATGAAATGGTGAAGAAAACGGTTTACCTCGCACTGTACAACGAACTATTTATCAATGGTCAACGAGACATTGGAAACGGGCGAGAAGTCCAATTTTTCGACCGTAACCGGACGTACATCGGTCTGGGCTACGCCCTACGCGACAACCTGCGGGTACAAGCCGGATGGATGCAACAAACAACCGTGAACTGGGCGAAGGGGCAGACGCAGCTTAGTTTGCACCATAGTTTTTAATGGGAGACACGGCCGCAAAGCGAATGGCTTTGGGGTGAGATTTACGAACGAGGGACGATGCTAGGACCTCAGAACGTCTCGATCAACTGAATTACGAAGTAATTTTGGCAGTCGTAACCTTCAAGTGTTCCTATCTGGGTCGTTTTAGCCCATTGATTCGCGTACTGCTTATTTTCAGACCAAGTTCTCCAAAGCCCCCGCCAGCTCCGGGAAGCGGAAGCCAAACCCTCCATTAACCAGGTGTTCCGGTACCACGTAGCGACAGTACAGCGGGTGGGCGGTGCTCATTTGTACCCAGGCGGGGATATTAGTGTTCTGTGGACAACAACCAAAAGAGAAGTTGGCTGGTGAGGCTGGCCATTGGAAGCCAAAGCCGGGACCATCGTAAGATCATTACTCGTGATCGGCTGTTCGAAGCCTACCGGCTACTGATCGCGAACGTCGGGGCCTGCGATTACCCAAGGCAAAACTAAATTTGTTTGCGCCCTGAAAGCAAGAAGTATTCCCTGCGGCACAAAAGAACGGCCTGCCCGTCACGCTCACAAAAGTGAACGAACTGAGCAGGCCGTTGTAGTGTCTTGTACGGGTCAGAGTTTACTTACCGCCCAGCTTATCGGCACCAGCTTGAAGCGCACCGGCGAGAGCTCCCAGACCGGGTGCTGTGTCGGCCATGCTTTTGGTCTGGCTAGCGAGGGAAGTGAGCAATGTGGATACTTTACCACCGTCGATTTCAGCGGCAGCAAGCTCAGTTTTGAGGGAAGTCAGGTCTGCAACCATACCTTCGGTTCCTTCCATGGTTCCGAGTTTAGTGATCCAACTTTCGATGTTGGAAACAGCGGCGGCTGCGGGAAGGGCGGTAAGGTCACCACCTACGGACGTAACCGCATCAATGGTAGCAGTCAGTATAGAGCTCGACACTTCGGCAGGTACTTCAGCAGGTACCTCAGCGGATACTTCTGGTGCAGCAACCTCAGTGGTTTCTTCGGCAGTGGTTTCTTCAGTAGTTGTTGCAGCGTCGCCACAAGAGAACATCATCACTGTAGCGAGGAGGAGTAGAGAAAGGTACTTCATAGAATAGAATGGTTTTAAAGCTAAACTCGGAATTCGAAAAATAGTTTAGCCTTTCGGGCTTGTTTGTGCGTACAGCTGTAAAAAAATTATACTGCACCTATAATTGTCAAGAAATCCGGGCGTCAGAACGTACTGAAGACCATCTCTGGAGTGCCAGTCAAAAAAATAAACCTTCGCGTAGATGTCTGTAAGATGCATCCTGCCCCTGCATCCTACTGCAAATACTGGCCCAGCTTAGCATCATCAATCCGGTAAAGCTCCGGGCCCCCTTTTACCCCTGGTTTCTTCTGTTCAGTATTGATCAGGAAATCGTAAGCAAGAATTTTACGGCGGAAGTTTCTGCGGTCCAGCTCTTCGCCGAGGATGGACTCATAAACTTCCTGCGCCTCCTTCAGGGTGAAACTATCCGGCAGCAGGTGAAAGGCCAGCGGCTGTTGCCGGAGTTCATCTTTGAGCGCTTCGTAGGCATCGTGCAGGATAAGGCGGTGATCGAAACCGAGCTCGGGTAGTTGTTCCACGGGGCACCACTTCACCCGGTCGAGGTACTCGCGTGCAATTGGGTCATGGTCTTCCGGGCTGACGAGCGCGAAGTAGGAGGTCGTGATTACCCGCCGTACCGGGTGCCTGTCCGGAGAACTATAAGTAGCTACCTGGTGAATCGGGACGTTCTCCACGTTAACCAGGTTGCGAAGCAGGTGGGTCGCCGTATCCTCCAGAGTTTCGTCGGGCTGCATGGCTCCACCGGGTAGCAACCAAACGCCCTTAAAGGGCTCCACCGCACGGCGGACGAGAAGTACCCGCAGGGCGTCTCCTGAGAACCCGAAAATGGCGCAGTCGGCCGTCATGGCCACTGCGTAGCTTTCGCTGGTTATTCTGCTAGTGTGTTGAGTGTCCATCCTGATCAATTCTTAGCGACAAAGGTAGTGGGTAAGACGCTAGTGAACCACCTATAAAATGCAGTAGCCCTAAAAGATATCGACCTAAAGAACTATGGGGTGGGAATGAAAGACGACCCCCATCCAACCTCCATCAACCAGCAAAACAACAACACTAACGTAGCCCGCAGCAGAGCTGGCGAGAAGAACCGTTGGCCCCTTGAAGTCTTCGGGCTGGCCCC
>JAPKCQ010000377.1 GCA_026421165.1 Lewinella sp.
TGCTGTGGTTTTCCAACCAAAAGTGCCGCGTCCTTCGCTATTCCGCTAGCGCGGGATCAGTCGTTTTAAGCTTCCGCTTAGGCTTCGTGAAGAATACAGCAGGGAGAGCAGTTAACTGCTCTCCCTGCTGTATTACGAAGAAACGTGATCGGTTGAACACTCAACAATCGCTACACTGCTGTCGGGCACATGAGGTAAAAACGTAGTGGCAAACGTAGCCCAGTAGGGGCAACCGCGAGGGATCAACCCTACTGAGCCACGCTTGAGAAGGGCCGGGCTCGCTTCGCGGGCACAAAATCACTTCATGTGACGGACGGTAGTACAGTCGCTAATGGCCTAAGGGCCACTGCATCTAGCTGCGCGTTGCTACTGGGGCAGTTAGCACACAATTTCAACGTGTCACCAGCTTCTAAAAGCACGAAATACCTGTCCCCCTAAAACCACAACCAGTACCAAACGTCAATCGGCGGAAACTGGACCAATTTCAGATAAAACAGATTGACCACCCCGAAGGCCAGACCGGCGATTACCGCCCCAACGGCCACCCGGCCAAGTTGACGGGTAGTACCATCATAAGCCCAGTGCTTCACCCCTTTCGGGTCGCGCCGCGAACCGACTACATAATAGAGCAAGACGCCCAGTGAAATGAGAATACTAACGATCCAGACCGCCATCGCCGCAAAGCCGCCGTAAAGGGCGAACAAAATCATTACCCAGCGCGTGCCGGAGCGTGGCTCGTACGCACGGGCCACCCGTTCCTGGGATTGACGACGGATTTCTCCGAGGTCAACATCGTATCCCTGGCGTAGTAGTAACCGACGGGCAATGACGACCGCCTCAGCGTCCCACGCTGTTTCTTCTAAGAGGACATCTTCCAGTTCTTTGCGGGAATAGTCGGCAAAAGGATGGGCATCAAGGTCTTCTTCCGAGAGGCTTTCTTCCGCAGCCTCCTGAAGCATATAGTTGGCCTTCTCAAATTGTATCGAAGGAATTTCAATCCAGAATTTTGGTTGTAGCGGAGAACCGATGATGGTGGCTTCGCGCCATTCTCCGGCTTCCTCGCCGGAGGTACGAACGATAATGTTGCTTTTTTGCAGCACTGCTACTACCGCACGCAGATCCTCTGCTCGGTTGAAACGCTGGTACACCGCGAAGTCAGTTGGGACCCTGTGGTCGTCAAGTAGGTTAGTAGGCATGGCTGCGAAAATAAGACTAAATTAGGGAATAAGATTGTGTAACCGTACGCCACGGGGGGAGTACTGGTGTTACTTGTCCATTGCTTATTTATTAGAAACTAGGGAACTAGTATAGTGTAGTCCCTAATTCCCTAGTTTCTAGCTCCTACTTCTTTACGCCATAAAGCTTATCTCCAGCTTCCCGGTACTTATCGCCATCGACCCAGTAAGGGCGGGTATCGCGGTTGGCGATCAGGCGGGCAGCGAGGGTAAAGGCCTGGCAGTACTCTTTTAGGTAGGCCATGTTGATGGTTTCGGGGTTGTCCGTTACCTGGTGGTAGTACTTAAAGAGTTCGTCGGAGAAACCGGTAATACCAGGACTGAAGCTCAGGGCGGGAACGCCTTTAGCTGCGAAGCTCACGTTGTCTGAGCGGTCAAACAATCCCTGCTCCGGAGCGGGGTCATTGATTACTTTTTTACCGAAGGCGCTGGCGGCGGCTTCTACCTGAGGATCGATGCCCGTGCGGTTAGCGCCAATCAGGCTGATGCCGGTAATGTCGTCATAGCCGGCACCGTCGGTATTGAAGTTAAAGATGGTTTTTTCGAGCGGGATGAGCGGGTTTTCGGCGTACCACTGGCTACCGAGCAGTCCCATTTCCTCACCGGTGACGGCCAGAATGATGACGGGGCGGCGGGTTGGTCGCTCGGCGAAAGCGCGCGCACTGGCGAGTAGAGAGATGGTACCGAAGGCGTTGTCGCGCGCACCGTTAAAGATGCTGTCCTGTTCGGTAAAGGCTCCCCCACCCTGTTTGCCTACGCCGACGTGGTCGAAGTGGGCCGTGACGATCATGTACTCGTCTTTGAGTTCAGGATCGGTACCTTCCAGTACGCCACCTACGTTGAAGCTAGACATGCGCTCGATCAGCATACCGGAGCTGGCCATGCTGCCCTTCAGGCCCTTTTTCTTTTTGGTTAGGCGGCCCACAAAATCGTCTTGTACTTTCACGAAACCATACGGGATAGTTGCGGATTCTGAGCCACTATCGAGGCCCATACGTTCGCTACCGAGGTATCCCTTGAAGGAACCCCAGGGGAACGGAAGGGAGTACATTTCGAAGATGGCGACGGCACCGGCTTCGGCGGCCATCTTTGCTTTTTCGCGCACACCCTTGAAGACGCCAGCCTGGCTCACGTCTCCGGGGATGCCGGCGCGGGTGATCACGATCTTACCGCGTACATTGATGTCTTCGTAGTCGTTGTGCTCCGTTTCGGCATCCACCCAACCGTAGTTGGCGAACACGACGGAACCTTCAACGCTGGCTTCGGGGCCGCGCATGATGAGTAGGTCGCCCATCTGGGTAAAACCCATGTCGTCTACCATCAGTTTACCGGTACTGGGTGCGGCGGTTTTCATCAGGGGTACGGGCTGCAGGTAGCTGTCGCCGTTGATCGGGGCGTAGCCGAAGGCGCGTAGTTGGGCGGCGATGTACTGGCCGGCGATGACGTTACCACGGCTGCCCGTTCGGCGACCTTCGAGAAAATCGGAGGCCAGAAAGTGCATTTGCCCGGCTAACTCCAGTTCGTTGAAGGAGAACTCAGGGAGGGTCTTGTCGATTTCCTGGGCAAAGGCGGTGGTGAAGCTGCTCACCATCAGGAGCAGGAATAGAGCTGTGTTTTTCATGAGGTAAAGTTATGGATCGTTTTATAAACGGGTACTATCGTTGTTAGCACAATATTTTAGGTCTGATCAACGAGCACTTGTCAGATCATGGTAATTAGGAAGGAGCCAGCGGCGGGGTGATTACTACCGATTGCTTGCTGTACATTTTGAGCAAGACCAGGCAAAAGTTACACTCTATCTGGATGTTCAGAAAAACGAGGAGCCAATTCTCAAAAGGCATAAGTTATTTATAAGACGTCCCTGAGCAAGTATATAATCAGTTCATCATACTTTTAGGTTACAGGAATAATATGCGCGAAACGTAAAATCTATTAATTAATATTCATATATTTGGTCAATTGAAAACATTACATTTTGCAATACCAGACGCTTTACCTCGTTTTTACAGCTAATCAATATACTTCAATTACCCAACTGTAATCACAGGTCTCTTCATTCTTCAGCTGCATATCGCAGTACGATGACCATCAGGTCATTATGTAATAATAACCTAGATACACAGTCATGAAAGCAAACTTCACCCTTCTTTTTATAATTATCGCCCAATTATGGCCCCTTAGCCTCGATGCCCAATTATGGGCAATCGTGGGAAGAAACGAAGACGGTAGGGATGGTTACACTATCGTTTGTACCAAAGACGTAACTATCTTTGATGTAGTATACATTACGGAGGACGAGTACAATAACTCTACCAATAAATTCTCGTCGGGAGAAAGCCTGGTCGCCTACACTCCTCCAGCAGGCGGGCACAACGCCGGAGAAGTGATTTCCATCCAGGAAATGACGAGTGCCTCTTCCAATATCCCTGAAATCGTGGGATGCTCAAGTAATACTTGTGGAACACTAACTTACGCTACGGGCGAGCCATTCAGCATAGGAGTCAAAGATGAGCTCTACGCCTTTTCCGATACTGACGGTGATCCAACTAATGGAGTCACGGAAATTTATTCCGTCTGGTTTTGGAATAACTCTCTATCAGGAAACGAAGACCCTACTGGTGACTTTCCTAATGCCATTAAGTTAGAAATATCGGGAGATTTTGGCAACGTTGATTTCAAA
>JAPKCQ010000378.1 GCA_026421165.1 Lewinella sp.
AGAGTACCTCACCGCCGAAGAGTTCGCCGGGAGCGGGTTGCAGTGCCAGTCGTCCGTCCGCATTGATACCGGAGACCGGGCTACCACTTTTCCAGCCGTTGTCTTCTACGTCGGACATGTAGATCTTTGCTTCAACGATCTTATTGCTTGCCATCTCGATACGGTTATAGTAGAGACGGCGTCCGTCAGAACTAAGGGCCGGATTGGCGGAGTGGTAAGCAGGTCGGTTAACTTCTTTACCCAAGACCGAGGACTTCCCCCACCCTTTCTCATCGCGGGTTGACATGAAGATGCGGCTGAAGCTTTTTTCGTCGTTAGCATCTGTCTGCGGAACCGCAGCCGTTGCCTTCCAGGTAGAATAGTACAGCGTTGATCCGTCACCAGAAAGTATCGGGGAGTACTCACTGAAGGAACTGTTTACTTTTCGGTCGAGGCCTTCCAGTGCGACTTCGCTGGTCTCTTTTGGCATGTCGCGGTAAAGCTTGATGCCTTCCAGTTCCATTTGGGCAAACTGCTGCAGCCGTTCGTCGGTATTGTGGAGAAGGAAGTTCTCGAAGTAAGTTCGTGCTTCGTCGTACTGCCCATCCATCTTGAGGGCGCGAGCGAAATGGTAGCGGTGAATATTATTCGTAGTATCACTAGATTCAGCACGGCGGAATACCTGAACGTAACTCCGTACTGCCGCTTTGATATCGCGCAACTTGAGGTTCATCAGCGCGATGTCCGGCCGCAGGGGCAACTCATCGTTCTGGTCGTACGCGATCTCATAATTTTCCAGTGCGATGAACCAGTTGTTGGTACGGCGGGCACTGTCTGCGGCAGCCAGTACTTTTTCTTCATTGGAAGCTCCGGCCAAAGGCTGAGCGGCTAGGGGAAGAATGAAAATGGAAAGCAGGAGAACGGAAAAAATATACTTCATCGAGGAGGATGCTAATGGTAGTTGGAGGGCGGGAGACGAGAATGTACTTTTTTTAGACGCTGGGATCGGGCCTTGGCGTTTAAACAAGTCGTTAAAGCCGCGGACAAAGAATTGTAGGCGTCACCTCCGGTTTCTTGTAGATATTGAAAATGTAAGCGAGGCCTATTTCGAAGGCCCCCTGAAAGCTTGTCGCGTTCCGGGCCTGGCTCAGCGTAATGTCGTAAGCCAGAGCGGTGCGCAACCGGTCGGTATCGAAGCCGACCATCACCTTAGCGGCGTCTCCGGTGCGGTAGCCGAGGCCGAGGCGCAGGTCGAGGTTCTTTTTTAGTTTACGGGCTCCCCAGGTCTGGAGAGAGAGCGAACTCGTTCCGGCGCTGCGCTGGAAGAAAACGGTTGGCTGGAAGCGCCATTTTTCACTCATTTGCATATCGAGGCGAGCGTGGGCGTGGATGGTTCCTCGGCGGCGGCGGCTGTCCTGGCCGACGATAACGGGCGGGTTCGGATTACCCACCATAGTATCCATTGGCATTTGATTCTCCGCCAGGGTATTCCGCTTAGCTCGGTTGAGGTGGAGTAGCGATACGCCTGCTTCGAAGGTGTTGCCGGTTTCCTTATCCAGTAGCATCTTGAGCTTCAGTCCGGCGTTGAGGTCGTTGTAGCTGGCGCTGTTGTCGTTTCCATTGTCATCGCCACCCATCCCTACGAGCTCAGGCTGTGCCACACCACTTAGCCCACCGATCTCCGTATCAAAGGTTGCTTGCTGAGCGAGCGTTTTATCAGGAGAAATCCCGTAGGAAGTACTACCGTACTGAACGCCCAGGGTCACGATGTTGGTCCGTTTTTTATCAAGAGAGAGGTGGTACGCTCCGCTAAAGCCGAAAAAGGTGGAGGTAATGTCAAATTCTCCAGCATCGTCGGTAATGAAGTTGAAGCCAACGCCTATCCAGTCTTGCTTACGCAGACCGAAGGCCAGCGGAGCATCTGCGTAAATATTAGACGTTTGGATACCGTTGATACCAAACCACTGTCCGCGGTGAACGCCTCCCGCCCGGATGGAGCCGGAAAATGAGCCCGTATTGGCGGGGTTAACCCACAGCGGGGCGTAATTGTGGAGCGTAAAGTGGGTGTCTTGCGCGCCAAGTGAGAAGGTACTCAGGGCGAAAGCGAGGAAAAAAAGTAAGCGGCTGCAGCGCATGGGCGGGCGGTTAATGCTGTAATCAGGGTTACCGGAACAGATATTCATCCGGGAATTGGGATGGCCCAAGATAAGCACATTTCCTACTTCCGCGTCATCGGTCGCTTAAAGACCGGTACGGTACTGCACGGTTCGCCGTACATAATGGACTTTACTACCGGTCGTAATTTGGCGGTAACGTCGAGATAAGCAGAGGCAGGCACTTCTTTTTCACCACATCCTTTGATGACCACGCGCTGGTCCACAAAGACCTCAAGATCAAGGCTGGCAATGGTTTGGCGGTAATAGGCGCTCAGAAACTCCGGCGCTGTTCCCTGGAATATATCAATAGCGAAAGGAGACGCCGCTGCGGCTACCAACATGTAAGCCCAAGCGGGAATGATGGCGTCGGCGGAACAAAATACTAACAAGGTTTTGTCCTGATACTGACTAAAATCATGAGCCTTAATGGCGTCGCGGAAGTCTTTTTCCTTGAGGATGAGCTCCATAAAGAGGTAGTCCTTCAGGTCGAAGGTGGCCATTTGGGCGGCGGGCCAGTAATCTTCGAGCTTTAGGGTTATTAGCCTGGAGTTGGCTACTTTGTTGATTAGGGTCTCTGCCATGGCTTCTTTTTTTGGAAGAACGCTTTAGGGGCCGTAGTGGTTTCCCGCGTCTTCTTCTGATGGAGAATGGAGTGCGCGTCTCGGGTTTCGTCTGAGGTCATCGCTTTACGATAATAGGCGTTGTATGCACCAAAGGTACTACGAGCGTTGGAGACGTTCTAGGATTTCGAGCTGTGCAAAAAACTTTCTCTGCACCTGCGGCCGCGCCCTGAATACTAAGCGCTGAATGCTTTCTTACTCCTCCTCCTTGACCATAATATCCTCCTGCTTCCCCACTTCAGTATCCGGCATAGCGAAGTCTTTCGGCACCGGCATCTCGTCGAGGCTCTTAATGCCGAAATAGTCGAGGAAGCGGTCGGTTACCGAATATAGCAGCGGCTTACCGATACTTTCGGCACGACCAGAGATGGTGATGAGTTCTTTTTCCAGTAACTTCTGTATGGAATAATCGCAGGAAACACCCCGAATTTTCTCCAACTCAGACTTGACCACCGGCTGTTTGTACGCAATAATACTCAGGGTTTCGAGGGCGGAACGGCTCAGTTTTTTATTGGACTGCATCCGCAAATGCGTACCGATCGTCTCGTGGTAAGCCCCTTTGGTCATGAATTGGTAGCCTCCGGCTACCTCCATAATTTCGAAGCTGTGGCCGTCGAAGTCGTAGCGTTCCTTTAGCTCATCAATGGCCTCCAGCATCACCTTCTGTGCGAAGCGGACACCGAAGTTGTCCAGCAAAACATTTTGCAGCTCTTCGAGCGAAACGGGAGTAGGCGCGGCGAAAATGAGGGCCTCTATGTGTTGGGGTAGATACTTCATTGAGGCACGAAGGTAGAAACTAGGAAGCTAGGAACTAGAAGGCTAGGAACTAGGAAGCTAGGAACTAGAAGGCTAGGAACTAGGAAGCTAGGAACTATACGGCTGTTGGGCACAGGAGGTGAAAACGTAGTCCAGTACGGGCGACCGCGAGGGATCGCCCCTACTGGCCTCGCTTGAGAAGAGCCGCGCTCGCTTCGCGAGCACAAAATCACCTCAGGTAACCAACGGTAGTATAGTTTTCCAGTTCCTAGCTTCTAATTTCTAATTCCTAGCTTTCAATAATTCGTTTCTTCATCACCTCAAACTCCTCTTCGGTGATGATATTCTGGGCCTTCATTTCAGCAAGTTCCTTGATCTTGCGGATGGCATCGTCGTCCATAAG
>JAPKCQ010000379.1 GCA_026421165.1 Lewinella sp.
CCTTGGTGAACGGGCAAAAGCATACAGGCTGCTAAACAACCTTCAGCGCGATCGGCAAAACATACCTAAAAGGGGAGGCCAACTGCGAAACTATATTGAAACGCTGGACCGGAACAATTCCACGTCTGCGTCGCAGTATTTCATAAGTCTATTTAACGAGCGTACTACTGGCGCAAAGCAGGATTGATTCGCTCACCACAGATTAACAGAACCTTATGCATCCTTTGCCCACCTTTTACGTTCTTATCTTTACCCAACTAAACCACTACGCTATGCGCACCCTACTTCTTTTTTGTGCTTTTTTCATCTTTTCTGGTACCGCCGTTCAGGCCCAGGATGCCAACCTTTGGAAAACGCTTTCCAAGATCACCTACGAGAAAAAATTTGACGAGTTACTCGGCTTTAAGGTCGACGTACCGGTTTTTGGTGAAGGCATTAAGACGCTTGAAGGTGAGATCGTAGAGGTGAGTGGCTACATCGTCCCGGTGGAAGGCTATAAGAGTCATACCGAGTTCGTCTTTAGCGCCTACCCTTACAATATGTGCTTTTTTTGCGGCGGTGCCGGCCCTGAAACCGTGATGGAAGTAACCAGTAAAGAACCCGTAAAGTACAGCACCGACCGCGTGAAACTCCGCGGGAAACTGCTTCTCAATAGCGACGACATCAACCGTTTGATGTATGTGCTCATCGATGCAGAGTTGATTAAAGGGGGCATGGACGGGAAATAGTCCGTTGGATCTTTCAGTTCGTTAACCTTTTAGTTGCTGCTGCATATTAGACGTGCTGCAAGACTAATAGGGGCGCAACCGCAGGTGCAAAGAAAGCCTTTTTGAAAGCAGGGAACCACTACCTTTGTGTTCCCCCTGATTTTCAGAACTCAAATTGATACCGTGCGTATAATCCTTTCTCCGTTCATTGTCGCTATGATTGCACTTGCCAGCATGCTTGCGCTCTCTTCCTGTGGAGACGACGCCAAAGACTCTGCGGGTTCAACCAATTCTGCACCTGCGATCGCGCCAAGAGAAATTGACCCGAACGCAAAACCCGTTCCCCGTTTCGACGCCGACAGTGCCTACGCCTTCGTAGCCAAACAAGTCGCCTTCGGCCCCCGGGTAATGAACACTTCCGCTCACGACGCTACGGGCGAATGGCTCGTAGCAAAACTGGGGTCCTTCGCAGCGGTAGTAGAAGAGCAAAAATTTACGACCATCGCCTACGACGGCACTCCGCTGAAAAGTACCAACATCATTGGCCGCTACAATCCGGAAATGGAGTACCGTATCGTGCTTGCTGCCCACTGGGATACCCGCCACGTGGCCGACAGTGATAAAGAAACCGACCCTAATGCAGTTGTGGAAGGAGCGGACGACGGCGCCAGCGGCGTAGGTGTCCTCCTTGAAGTCGCTCGCCAACTCGGCCAGTCCACCCCCAACATTGGTGTAGACATTGTCTTCTTCGACGCTGAAGACTATGGCGAACAAAGCAATACCGATAGCTACGGCCTGGGCGCACAGCATTACGCCAAGAACCTGAAAGCTCCTAAGCCGCAGTACGGTATTCTTTTGGACATGGTCGGAGCAAAAGATGCGCGCTTTTCAAAAGAGGGCTGGTCCGTACGCAACGCTCCTCAGCTGGTGGAAAAAGTGTGGAAAATGGCCCACGGTATACCCTTTTCAAATGCCTATTTCCTCGACCAAAACGTGGGGGGAATCACTGATGATCACTTTTTCGTAATGCGAGACGGGGGCGTTCCCATGATTGATATTATAAACTTCGACAACAGTGGCTTCGCAGACCACTGGCACACGGGCAACGACGGTATGAACATTATTGATAAAAACACCCTCCGGGCCGTAGGTCAGGTAGTCACCGCCGTGGTGTACCGGGATGCCGCCGGGACGTTTTAGAACGTGACCGGTTGGTCTTTTGCTACACGGCAAGCCCGGGTACAAACGAACCAAAATACTAAGTAACCAACGAACTAAAATACTAACCTCTACCTTTGCAAGATGGATATCTTCTTCACTCTAGGCCTAGTCTACGCCGCTTATCGCGGCTACCAGTGGTACACCACGATTCAGAACAAAGTGAACGGCCCTGGCCAGCCCCGTGAAGTAAACGAGGAAGACCTGGCTGCCAACCCACCGGCCCAACCCGGCAGTGAGGACGACTACATCGACTACGAAGAAATCAAATAATCCAGTACGACCATTTTCGCCGAGCACGTAACGCCTACCACACCTCTAAGGCGGGCTACCGCAAAGCGATTATTCTTTAGTTAACCTCGGACGAAGTCCGGGGCCACCCACGGCCCCCAGAAAGAACACAACCATGGCAGACCCCACCCGCTTCAACGGCAGAATCAGCGACTGGATCCTACACAAGGACAACCAACTAATCGTCTTCAACAAGCCCGCCGGCCTGAGCGTACAGCCCGACAAAACGGAAGATTCCAGCCTACTCGGCATGGGCGCCGCCTATGTCCGCCACGATCTCTACCTGATCCATCGGCTTGATCGCCCGGTCTCCGGCGTAGTGGTGATGGGCCAAAAGCCATCCGCCCAGACCGCTCTGACGAAGCAGCTTCAGGCCGGAACCATGGGCAAGCATTACCTCGCCATCGTTGCTAACCGCCCTGAAAAAGATGAGGATACGCTGAAGCACCACCTCCGTAACGCACCCGGCAACCGCTCTGCCATCGATGAGGAGCCCAGCGAGGGTTCTAAACTCGCCGAACTGAGCTATAAGTACCTCGGCAGTAGCGACCGCTACCACCTGCTGGCCGTAACGCTAAAAACCGGCCGCAAGCACCAAATTCGCTGCCAGCTCGCTGCGATCGGTTGTCCCCTGCGCGGAGATACCAAGTACGGCTTTAAGCGCGCTAACCCGGATAACAACATCGATCTGCACAGCCATAAAATTGCTTACGATCACCCCGTTACCGGAGAGCGGACAGAGTACGTTGCACCGCTACCTGAAGGTGCTGTTTGGGATGCTTTTCGGGAGATGGTTTAGACGTAGGAATAATCCCGTAGGGATTCAACAATAGTAACCCCGGACGAAGCGTAGTGTCGTCCCGGGTTGATTACGCGTTACTGATCGCTGCTAGCGCGGCGCACCGGAGCAAGAGTATCTCACTAAACCCTACCTTTGCCGCTCAAACGAATCCCGCAATGACCGCAGACCTAATCTTTGAGCAATTCCCCAGCCTAACCGACAAGCAAAAAGAGCAGTTCACCGCTCTGGACGCCCTCTACCGCGACTGGAACGCGAAGATCAATGTCATTAGCAGGAAAGACATCGACAACCTCTACGTCAACCACGTGTTGCACAGCCTGGCCATCGCTAAGGTGGTAAAGTTCCTCCCAGGAGCGCGCATCCTCGATCTGGGTTGTGGCGGCGGTTTTCCCGGTATCCCCCTGGCGATCCTCTTTCCAGAGACCAAATTTCATCTCGTGGACGGTATTGCTAAAAAAGTCCGCGTCTGCAACGAAGTGATTGAAGGCATTGGCCTCACTAACTGCAAAGCGGAGCAGAAACGAGCAGAGGAGATCAAGACACCGGTCTATGACTTCGTGGTTACCCGCGCCGTAGCGAAGATGGAAAAACTTGCAGAATGGAGTATGCGGCTGATTACTCAGAAGCAACGCCACGCGCTGCCCAACGGCATTCTGGCCCTGAAAGGCATTGGTCTTGAAGAAGAGATGGCTGCTTTTCCTAAAGGTGCACTAGAGGAGTTTTCGATTGCAAAAATTTTTCCAGGCCATCCTTTTTACGGGGAGAAGGCGGTGGTTTACCTGCAGTATTAGACACTAGTGGGCCACCCTGTAAATATCGTTACCGTTAAGCTTGGTCTTTCGCACGCTACCGTCGTTGCCAAAGTACTTCCGTAGCTACGGCTATGCA
>JAPKCQ010000380.1 GCA_026421165.1 Lewinella sp.
TTCTATTGACCGGATGCTGGAGATTTCTGCTAAGGCTGGCTTATAGGGTTAAAGCTATAGCTGTAGACATGAGCCAGGTTAATACTTGCACCATACCTGCGGCGTCTCTTAGCTATTCACCACCGTTATTAAGCACATCCCGAACACCAAGCCCGCCAATACCGGCCCCAAAACTGAGGTGGCTGGGTGAGAAATTTAACGGACGATAAATCAGTTATCCCCTCCAGCAGGAAGGGCACGCTCCAGCGCCTCGCGCCCACCTACAACCGGAAGACTAATGGAGGTGCCGGAAAGATCAACCGTCACCTGGGTGCCAGGCTGAGGCCAGAGCGTAAACTCCTTATCGCTGGCGAAAATCATCAACCCGATCTGCTGGCCGGCACGGATGATCTGGTCGTCGGGCATCAGGTCGAAAGAGACGTTGACGAATTCTCCTGGCTTCACGTCTTTCTCCTTGCGGAGGTCTTTGTGGTTGCGGAAATCGGCCCAGCTGCGGGTAATCAGGTTGTCGGTGATGACGGTGCGGCGACCCTCCTCCCAGGGTAGGGAGACGAGGTAGACGGAGAGGTTGGCGCGGGCCTTATTGGCAGACATGCGGACGCTCACCTGCGGGGTCCCGGAAAGGTGGAGGTCTTCCTTCAGTGTCGGTAAAACATACATCAGTCGATGTTCTGTGAACTCGGCGTCGGCCAGCGCGGCCGCTTTGAAGGAATAATTATCGGTGATGGTTTCCTGCTTCCTGGTCCGGGTTTGGAAGAGGCCGAGACGGCCATGCCCGGGCGCACCGGCGGTGGGGTAGAGCGTCACATCTTCCGCCTTAGGATTGGGGTAGTCGTCGTAAGCGGTCGGCTTCTGCGGGTCGTCACGTTCGCGGACAATCCAGGCTTCCGCATCGTTCTCCACATCATTTTCTACGCCGTGGAGATAGCGGGTAAACCAGCGGTTCATCATCTTCATGGGCGGCGGCCCGCCGTGGCCGTTCTGGTGGTAGTACACCTGGGTGGAGAGGCCCATTTCCTTGGCTTTGGCGTAGATGCGGTAGCTGTGCTCGGGCATCACGTTCCAGTCGTTGAAGCCGTGGCTCATCAGCAGGGCAGCCTTCATCGGGCCCATGTGGTTGAGGTAGTCGCGGCTGGCCCAGAAGTCGTTGTAGTCTCCGGTGATCCGGTCGATGCCGTTCTTCATTTCGGTGTCGCGCACGACGCGGTTGTTGCGCGCTCGTTTGTCTTCGGCGCCGCTGTGGATGAAGTCGTAGAGCACGTCGAGGTCTTCGCCGAGGTAGCCACCGGGGCTGCGCACCAGTCCGTTGGAGCGGTAGTAGTGGTAGTAGCTGGTGTTCGGTGCGATGGGGATGATGGCTTCGAGGCCTTCCACGCCGGTGGTGGCGGCGGCCAGGGGTAGGGTGCCGTTGTAGGAGGTGCCGGTCATGCCGACCTTTCCGGTGGTCCAGTAGGCTTTGACTTCCTCGCCGCCGGTGGCCTCGGTGTAGCCTTTGGCGCGGCCGTTGAGCCAGTCGATGACGGCCTTCGGGGCGAGGCTTTCGTTTTCGCCACCGACGGTGGGTGAACCCTGGCTCAAGCCCGTTCCGGGCGAGCAGGAATGGACGACGATGTAGCCGAGCGGCACCCATTTTTTTACCTCAGAGTTGGAGATGATCGGCCGCTGACTCCGGTGGGTTACCTCGGGGTGAACGTGGTCGGCAGGAGCAGCCTCTCCAAGCTCGTGTTTTACATCCCAGAACAGCTCGTTACCGCCACTGGCGACGCCTGAGTAGTAGGGACTGGAGGCGTACACTACGGGCAGTTTCAGGCCTTCGGTTTCGGTTTGTTTCGGCCGGGTAACGTCTACGTGCATGCGGTCCATCTTGCCGTCGCCGTCGGTATCGAAGGTGGTTTCTACGAAAAGGTCATGGCGAATCCAGTCTTCAGCGTTTGCGAAGGCAGGGACGGTTTGGGCTTCGCCGTCTTTGAAGATGGGTTGGGCTTTTTTGGTTTGGGCGGATAGGGTGGTTACGACAAATAGTAAGAGTAGAGATAAGGTGTGCTTCATGGCACTAAGATAAGAATGGCTTCGGACTGTTAGGTGGATAAGGGCGCGGCGCGTAGATAACAAGCCTGGTCAGGGAGAGTGTGCCGTAAGCCTGAAGTTCACTCTTCCAACTCTGCCAGGGTCTCCCCCAGTTTACGGAAATGCCGCTGCCAGATGCAGTAGTTGATGGCTTTCGCTTCCGAACGCGGCTGATGGCCGTGTTCAGTGCTATTCGGTAGACCCCGGTGCTGGCCTTACGGTCTCTCCGGAAATTAGGCCAAGCCTTCCATAGTTGGTAGGTGATGTCCTGGCGGAGGTCTTCGCGGTCCGTTCGGGTTTCTGTGTACATCCGGCTTACCCTTTGGAGGATGGCCTCGTGGGCGTTCAGGAGGTCAGAAAATCTGGTTTTATTCTATTCGCGTTCCTTAGTCGCAGATAATGACGAAACCTTTTGTGGACGTAGACTTTTTTTGCGCGGCCGCGGGTGCAGGGGAAGTTTGAGGAGCAGGGAAAGAACGTCTGTATCTAACCCTGGAGGGATTAAACTACATGGCTGATGAAATTTTGGGGTGGGGGGATTGTTCGCGGAGACAACAGAACGTGGCTCCCGAAAAATCGCCCGAAGCGGATGTCCCTTTGCGCTTAAATAGCCCACCCTAGATCCTGCGGCCGCGCCTGAAAAAGCACAGCACCTTCACACGTTATCTGAAACTATTGACCGCCATAATGCCTTTCTTCCCCGTAACCTAAATCACTATTTGATATGCTAGATTCTAACCACCTTATCAACGCTTTCGATGACTACGGAGACCTGATTGCAGACCGTTATTTTACGATAAAATACGACCACGTCGCGACAACCGCAGAAATTGAAATTCAACTGAAGCCGCAGAAGGAAATAATGAAGCTGGTGCTCGATGAGCTAAGCATTAATGATTGGAACATTGAAGTGGTTTACAAAGAATGGAATATCGCAAAACAGTCTGATGTGAAAGCTGGGGACGACTACGTCAAGTATGTTTTTTTTAGTAGCGATTCGGCAAGCATCTGTATGGATGTACAGACTTACCCGGAATACGCCTCCGTTGAATTTTATTACGACCAGAAAGAGGTAGGGCTGGAAGAATGGGTTTTCGCGCAAATCAATAAACTAAGGGCCAAATTCGGAAAACCCGTAAACCCGGTATTCAGGGTGCTGACAAAGGGTAGAGACGGTTACAGAACAAGGGTCGTCGATATCGATCATGCCAACATTGACTTAAAAGTAAATTACAACGACAGTCTGGTGGAGGTAGACGGGATCATTCGTAATTCCATCGAAGAACAGCAATCAGGCTTGATTCTCCTTCACGGGATTCCGGGTACGGGAAAGACGTCCTACATCAAGACGTTGTTAACCCGCTACATGGACGAGAAATTCATCTTCATTCCCAACGACTTCGTTGATGAGATGCTGAAACCGGACTTTATTACTTTCCTAATTACCCAAAAGAACTCGATCCTGGTTATCGAAGACGCCGAATCGGTGATCATGGCGCGGGATCAATCCCAGAATAAATCGATCGTTTCTACCATTCTGCAGATCACCGACGGGCTTTTTAGTGACTATCTTAACATCAAAGTCATCTGCACTTTCAATACAGATGTTTCTAAAATTGATAAAGCACTTTTCCGTAAAGGACGGATGATCGCATTTTATAAATTTGAAGAACTGGAGGTGAAAAAGGCAATGGCTTTACTTGACGTCAAGACCACAAATGAGCTACCGGAGGCAAGAACGCTGGCTGAACTTTACAACCACAAAGAGCGGTCGTTTACGGATGCTGCTACGAAAAAAGCCATCGGATTTAACCGATAAGCCTT
>JAPKCQ010000077.1 GCA_026421165.1 Lewinella sp.
ACTTATTTCCTCTATCAAATAATTATTCCGGTCAGAGCCAGAGCGAGAAACAAGCTCGGCCAGGAAACCGGTCACGAACAGGATAGTACCCAATAACATGCTGGTGAGGCCGATGTAGAACCAGGGATTTTCTACCACAAGAATACGAGGATCCTGATTTGCCAGCGCGTATAATTTAGTGCCGCCGATATAAAGCAGGCTGCTCAGGCCAACGAGAAACATCAGCGTGCCAAGTGTGCCGAAAAGATGCATAGGCCGTTTACCAAATTTAACGACAAACATCAGGGAAAGCAAATCCAGAAAGCCAGTAACAAGTCGGGAGATTCCAAATTTGGAGTATCCGTATTTACGCGCCCTGTGTTCCACCACTTTCTCACCGATGTTGTTGAACCCCGCCCATTTGGCCAGCAGTGGCATGTGGCGGTGCATATCTCCATAGACCTCGATGGACTTGACAACGTTGCGGCGGTAGGCCTTCAGCCCGCAATTAAAGTCGTGCAGTTTGATGCCACTCACCTTGCGGGTTACGGCGTTAAAAAACTTGGAAGGGATGGTTTTACCCATCGGGTCATGCCGCTTCTGTTTCCAGCCGGAGACGAGGTCGAATCCACCCTCTTTCACCATGCGGTAGAGTTCGGGGATTTCGTCGGGGCTGTCCTGAAGGTCGGCATCCATTGTGATAACAACATCCCCTTTGACATGCTTAAAGCCGACGTAAAGTGCGGGGCTTTTACCGTAGTTGCGTTGAAATTTAACAGCCTTTATGTTGGGATTTTTATCGCGCAGCTCCTGCACCACTTTCCAGCTGCCGTCCGTACTCCCGTCATCAATAAGCCATACTTCGTAGGTGAAGTTATTGGCTTTCATCACCCGATCAATCCATACCGTGAGTTCGGGCAAGGATTCTTCTTCGTTAAATAGTGGTACTACGACGCTAATGTCCATACAGTAAAGGTAGTATTAGTCTATTGGTTCGTTAAGCCGCTGCTTCTCCGGCGGGCTATCCAGATCAATTATTCCAGTAGGCCTTACCGTTGTTTACGACCCCGAGAATTGCCCCCGGCAATATTTTTCCAATCAGCGGGCTATTGTTGGTTTTACCTTTCAGTTCCACAGCGGTAAATTCACTCTCCCCGTCCGGCGTAAAGAGGGTAAGGTTGGCGGGGGCGCCGGCGCGCAGGTGCAAGGGATCGGAACCAAGAAGCAATGTAGGATGAGCGGAGAACTTACTCACGATCTCGGCCAAGCTAAGGTGCCCCTTTAGTGCTGAAAGTGCCTGACGGAATGCCGTTTGTATGCCTAGTGCTCCAAAATCTGCGTAGGCAAATTCGAGGTCTTTCTCTTCGCCGTGCCGCGCTACATGATTACTCACGATGACATCGATGGTACCGTCTTTGAGGCCTTCGATCAGCGCGATCCGGTCGGCTTCGTCGCGCAGTGGCGGTAGCATTTTGAAGCAGGAGTCAAAGCCAGACAGTTCCTCCGCAGTAAACTGAAGATGATGAGCACTCACGGTGGCGAAAACGTCCATTCCTAGTGCCTTAGCCCGCTTCACTTCAGCAACGCCCGCTGCAGTAGACAGCAGATGGACGTACATAATACCGCCGGTGTACTCCAGGATGTCCAGCGCCTCCTTCAACGGGATAGACTCACTCATTGAGGGAATGCCCCGCAGGCCGAGACTGGTGCTTACTTCCCCTTCGTGTATTTGCCCGTCGGGTACGAGCGTCTCATCGTACGGAGAGACCATCACGACGAGGTCGCGCACCTTAGAATATTCAAGTGTACGCTTCAGCAGGCTGCCGGAAACCCGGCGCTTGGGGCCGTCGGTAAAGATTAGAGCGCCGGCATCGTTGAGCTCCAACATTTCGATCATGTCCTTTCCTTCCAGATTTTTACTCAGGGCGACCAGGGGAACCAGGTCGGTCGGGTGGTCTCCGTTCTGGCGCAGCAAGTAAACTACGTCGGCTACAGACTGGCGAACGGGGTCCGTATTCGGCAAGACCGCGACGGAAGTATAGCCTCCTGCAGCAGCAGCAGCCCGAAGGCTGGCAATATCTTCACGTTCTTCGTGGCCGGGGTCACCGAGGTAAGCGCCAAGATCGACAAAGCCGGGGCTTAAGTGAAGGCCGGGAAGATCTTTCACCTCTTCACCGTTCTTTGCTTTCAGGTCTTCGCCCAGTTCGATAATCAGGCCGTCGTTGATGCGGACGTCCAGGGTTTTACCGTGGTTCGGGCCGCTTTGGTCGATGATTTTTGCGTTACGGAGTAGCATGGGGCAAATGTAGCTAAATAGATAGTAAAGGCGAAAGGCTGTTGTGCCCCGATATTGCCCGGGCGGTAGCGAGAAGTATGATACAAGCTCCTCGCTACCGCTCAGTCTCCCCCCCAGGGTACAGCCCCTCGCCCATTTAGGCCTGAAACTCAAGCAAATAATCGCGCACCAGTGTATCAAACTCCGGCCCTTCACCGAAATGAAAGCGTACGGCTAGGGGAAGTACGAAGATCGGCAGTTGTTCTTTGATGATGAAGTCGCGGTGCAGCTCAAGGCGGGTGGCGTCCTTCTCGGTGGTGATAATGGCTTTGTGTTTCCCGGGCATTTCGTTGAAGCGGAGCTTCAGGTTACCAAGGTCACGGCGGTCAAAGTAGTGGTGGTCTTCGTAGTCGAGGGTTTGCACGTGAGGGCTCTGGCGGTGCAGGTGCTCCAGAAGGTAATCCGTATTTGCGATGGCGGAGATGAGGAGGACGCTCACATTTTCTTCCATCTTCAGGCGGTAACGATGGTCGAGCATATAATACGGTGCAGCGTAATCGTAGTAGCTGAAGAATACGCGCTGGTGTGGCAACGGCTCGATCTCTTCGATCAGGGCGTCGGCGGTAGCGCGGTCTAGATCGTTGGGGCATTTGGAGACGATGATGATATCGGCCCGTTCGTACCCAGAGCGCCACTCTCTCAGCCGACCGCTGGGCAGGAGGTAATCCTGCGTGAAGGGATTATCGAAGGTGGTGAGTAGGATGTTCAGACCTGGTTTTACGGTACGGTGCTGGAAGGCATCGTCGAGCAGTACCAGTTGGGTATCTGGTTTGCGTGCCATGATTTCCGGGATGGCGAAAGCGCGTTCTTCGGCGACAGTGACGGTAAGGTTAGGAAATTTGCGGGCGTACTGTAGCGGTTCATCGCCCACCATGTTGGCGTCCATATGCGGCTGAACGTGGATGAAACCTTTGCTTTTGCGGCGGTAGCCGCGGCTCAGGGTCGCAATGTTCAGGTAAGGCTCCAGCCCCCGGATCAGGTATTCGATGTGAGGTGTTTTACCGGCACCGCCCACGGTCAGGTTTCCGACACTGATGACCGGAACGGAGAAAGAAATACTCTTCTGGATACCCCGCTCGTAGGTCCAGTTCCGAAAGCTAACGCCCAGGCCGTAGAGCAGCGAAAGGGGAGAAAGAAGGGCTTTGGCTAGTTTTGTCTGGACCAATGGTAATGGATTGATTACTTATCCTTTACAATTACCATGCCAGAGAGGTTGCGTTGGAAGCAAGTACAATAAGGTTAAAGGACACAGCTCCTACGGACCAACACCGTCCCGATCGAGACATTCTAGGCCAAGTTCATTTCGCGGAGCGACGAGTATTCCTGAATGTTCCTCGCTTCGCTCGCACGGAAACTCGGCATAAAAGGTCTCGACCTGGACAAAAACCGTCCACGGCACCTGCGCCCGCGCCCGAAAAAAACTTCTCCACCAAATAAACCTTACCCTTGAGCAAAGCGTCCAACTCAGCAAATGACCCCACCAACCGAAGAAGCGACTCTCCTCGGAGAGCTGAACAATCCGCGCCAACGCGACGCCGCTTTCTGTAAGCTGGTGAGTAACTACGGCCCCGCCTTACACCGCCACCTGCTGCGAATGCTGCACTCCGGCGCGGATACGGACGACGTGTTGCAAAATACCCTCGTGAAAGCGTACCGCAACCTATCAAAATTCCGTGGCGACAGCAAGTTGAGCACTTGGCTCTACCGCATCGCCACCAACGAAGCCCTGAGCTGGCTGCGCAGCAACCAACGCCGCAACGCCCGCTTTAGCTCCGAAGAGCCCGGCACCATCGCCGGCCGCCACCTTGAAGCCGATGCTTATTTCGACGGTGACGCCGCCCAGGCGCACCTACAACGTGCTTTAGCCACCTTGCCCGCCAAACAACGCGCCGTTTTCAGTTTTCGGTACTTCGATGATTTGCCCTACCGCGAAATCTCAGAAATCACTGGAACCTCCGAAGGCGCACTAAAAGCCAGCTACCACCTGGCCGTTAAAAAAATAGAATCTAAATTAAAAGCCTGTGTCCAGTAATAAAGATCCCAATCTGTCCGGCCCCCTGGCCGATCTGCAACGACGTGGCGACGGTTTCCGGACGCCCGCACCCGACTATTTTGAAGCGCTCGCCGAACGAAGCATTGAAGCCGGGCGGCAACCCGCCCGCACCATCAGCACCAACCGGCAGTGGCTGAGCCTGGCGGCCTCAGTTGTCCTCCTTTTTATCACCACCGTATTGCTCTGGCCCGATACCGCAGACAACAGGCCGCTAGCCAACGAAAGCCAGCAGCCGACGAGTAAAGCGCTACTGGCTGAAATCGATGCTTCCGACATCGAAGCCTACATCGCAGACAACCTCGACAACTTTGAGACCGAACTCTACGCCACGGAGTTCTCTAATTTTTATCCCAATGAATAAGCTACTCTTTCTACTACTTCTATTTTGTACCACTACCCTCTTTGCCCAGCCGAACCAGAAGGGGCATCCGCGTGAAGAGCGCGCCGAACAAATAAATCCAGAACAGCACGCCAAGCGGTTCGCCCGGATCAAAGCCGCACGCCAAGCCTTCATCATCGAAGAACTAGAAATAACCGAAAAACAAGCCGCCGCCTTCTTCCCCGTTTACTGGGACTTTGACCAGCGCATGGTAGAAGACAAAAAAGATATCGCCCGTCGTAACCGCCCCGACCAGCCTTCAAAAAAATTGACCGAGCAGGAAGCACGTACCAAGCTTCTTGAACGCCGTACCCAAAAGAAGCGAATCATGGCCCTTAGCCTGGAGGCGGAGAATAAATACCTTGAAATTCTTCCCGCCACCAAGGTCCTTCGCCTACCCGATGTTGAGCGAGAGTTTAGGAAGAAGCTTTGGGAGCGGACACGGAAGCAGTAGAGCATTTAGGCTCCCGCGAGGGACAATTTTAGTCGCTACTAGAGCCCGGACGCTCAAAGGTTTATCTTCACTTCGGATTCGTTCCGATAAACGCGAGTAAAGCGAGTGTTTTCGCAGACCGTTCCTTCGGAGTTGCTACGTGGTGAGCGTCCGGGCTGCGAACCTTACGTTCTCTGCTACCTACTATATTCCCCCGCAATCCAATCCTTCCCCTCCAGCGCAGCAGTAGCCTCGGGCGCAACGCCGCGTTTCCAGCGTCGATGCGTCCAGAGCCAGGGGGTTGGATCGCGTTCGATTTCGGTTTCGAGGCGGCGGGCGAAGCTTTCGGTGATGAAGCCGGGTTCGGTACTTCGCGGATCATCAGTGATGAGAACTAGGCGGGCGACATAATGTCCACGCCTTACCATCCGCAACACCACGTAATAAACCGGGCGGTTATTACGAACGGCATAGCGCTCGGGGCCCATTACGAAGCTGGTAGTGCGGCTTAGGAAATGCGTCCAATGAACCTTATTCCAGGCGGCGTTACTGGGAGATTGATCGGCCACAAAAAATTCAACGGCGGGGCTGACGGGATCTTCTTCGAAGTATTCATCGACGGCGCGGCGGGAAATAAGGTGAACGCCCGTCCGGCGCCGATTACCGTGGATGAGGCCATCCAGGGTTTCGTTTTTGAGGGGAGAGTAGACTGCAGCAACGGTCATTTCCTTAAATTGGGACGGGAAGGAAATGGCTGCGATTTCCCAATTCGAGTAGTGTGCTCCGCAGATGATCACGCTTTGGCCAGCTTCGGCGTAAGGCTCCAATATTTCCGGGTTCTCGATCCGGCACCGAGCGACTGCCTCTGCCTCGGAAATCGAGAACATTTTGATCGACTCGGCGAGGCTATCGAAGAAGTAGCGGTAGAATTTCTCTACCTGTGCTTCGACCTCCGCTTCCGTCCAGTCAGGGAAGGAGCCCCGGATATTGCCGTACACCACCTCACGGCGGTACTTTAAAATACGGTACCCCAACCAGTAGAAAAACCGGCCGATGCCGTAGAGGATGGGGAGCGGAAGCCAACTGATAGGCAACAGGATGCAGTAGTAAAACAGGTAGGCCATTGGTTGGCGAAGGTAAGGAGTGTTTAGGATTTATACTGCTGTCGGGTACATGAGGTAAAACGTGGTGGCAACCGTGGCCCAGTATGAGCGACCGCAAAAGGTCACCGCTACTGGCATCGCTTGGGAAAGGCCGCGCTCGCTTCGCGAGCACAAAATCACCTCATGTGACCGACGGTAGTATAGCAACTAGTATTTAGGCTCTTGAATAATGTGCGGCAACCTAAATGCTGATCACTAAAAACTAATTACTAATAATTTTCTCCAACCGTTCCCTGACCATCTTCAGCCGATTGATGACCTCTTCCTTACCTACTACGGGCTTTTTGGCCTGAGTGATTTCCTTACGGGCCCCCTCGATGGTGAAGCCCCGCTCCTTCAGCAGGTACTCTACTTCTTCCAGCTGGCGGATATTATCTTTGGTGAAGCGCCGCTCTCCCCGGCTATTTTTATTGGGCTTAATGTGCTTGAACTCAGATTCCCAAAAACGAAGTTGGGAGGCATTGACGCCCAACCTTTCGGCGACTTCGCCGATGGAGTAATAGAGTTTTAAGTTGTCGAGTTTGGCCCTGGCCATGGCGGATAGGTGTTTGGTTTACCGCCAAAAGATAGGCTATTTTAGGGAATAACGGATTTCAATGCCAACGGGGGGCTTCCAGAAATAAGTCGTAGCCACCGTTGACAATACCGAAACCCATCCGGATAAACGTAGAGAGAACTTGTACTAGATCCCACCGATCAGGGCAAAGTCAAGGTAATTTGAGAAATAATCCTTTACGCTGAAAGTACTCACAAGCCCTACGGATTGGGTTTACCCGTCAAAAAAAGTCTGAGGGTACATCCAAGAAGAATAAGAAAAAATGCTGTTGTACCCGGTAAACACCTCGTGCTCACCTTCTCGCTGTTTCTTTCCGCCTCTACTATCGCCCTGTCTACGGAATTGGCCACTCACCAGTACGCTCAAACAGTAACCTTTAAGTCAGGATACTGCCGTTCAGAGCTTGTTTCATCCTCCATGCTTATCTTGCCCGACTAGAATTTTAGTTTTTTAACAGCTTAACGTACATGCAAGGACTCTGGAGAAGGCTCGTTACCGCCGTAATTTTCGTTATTATCATGGCTGCAGGGCACCTCACTGGGCCCTATACTTTTACCACATTATTTCTCATCATCGCGGCCGGTTGCCTCTGGGAATTCCTGGGGCTTACGCTGGATTTACACACGCGGCGCGACAAAATCCGTAAGATTTTCGGTGTAATTCTAGGTCTTTTACCCTTCGTGCTCGTCACCGTCCTGAAGCTTCTACATATTAGTGACCCGGAAGCCTTCATCACCATCGCCGCGCTGATGTTTTCGCCTTTCGTTTTCACCATTTTCATCTATGAACTGTACAGCAATAGTAAAGAGCCGTTTGCCAACATCGCGTTCATGATTTTGGGGCTTTTCTATATCGGCATCCCGTTCGCGCTTGTAAATTTCATCGCTTTTGATGGCGACGAGTTCCGCAACCGCATCGTTTTCGGCCTTTTGGTACTCACTTGGGTTAACGATACGGGCGCTTACCTTACGGGCAGTATGATCGGAAAAACACCGCTTTTCCCGCGTATTTCACCTAAGAAAACCTGGGAGGGCAGCATCGGCGGCCTCGTTACCACCTTATTTTTTGGCTGGGCCCTCAGCTTTTTATTCGACGACATCCCCGTCACCCAGTGGCTCGGCCTCGCCGTGATTGTCGGCATTTTTGGTGGCCTGGGTGACCTGGTGGAAAGCATGCTCAAGCGCAGTGTCGACGTAAAGGACAGCGGCAACCTCCTGCCCGGCCACGGTGGCTTACTCGATCGTTTCGATGCCTTTATCTTCGTGGTACCCTTTGCCGCAGCTTACCTTCTTTACTTCCGCTAGTGAAGCCTTTGGGCGCGGCCGCAGGTGCAAAAAAAGTTTAAGACATCGCTCGATCGCTACAACGCCTATCGCACCATGGCGGGCATGTATCGCAAGGCGATTATCCTTCAGATAACCCCGGACAAAGTCCGGGGAGAAACCCCAAATAAGTGATCTCCACACCTGACGACCTACTCCGCCTGGCCCCCGACGCCAAAACCCTCGAAGCTGGCCGCAAGCTCTTCTACAGCCGCCGCTGGCGAGCCGTGGGTGGAGACGGCCAGTGGCTCTGGGGAGAGTTCGTTTACGAACCTACCCCAATGGGTAAGGCCATCGAATCCGCCGTAAAGCTTACTACCGGAAAATACGTCTGCAGTTGCCGCGCACGCCAGCGCCCCTGCGCCCACGGCCTGGCCCTGGTGCTGATGCTTAAGAACGCCCAGGAGCGCATCAGCGTAGCCCAACCCCCGGCTTGGGTAAGGTCGGTTCAGCTACTGGCAGAAAAGAGCGCTAAGCCCGTAACCAACGTCCTAGCCGCCGATGACCGCTTCGAGGAACGCCTGGCCCTGATGACCAGCGGCGTCGAAGAACTTGAAATTCGCTTACTCGATATCGCCCGCCGCGGCATCGCCGATACCCTCGCTCAGGGGCCAGACCTCTTCCGCGCCGCTGCCGCCCGGCTCACCGACGCAAAATTACCTGGTCCGGCCGGCCACCTCCGGCGGCTGGCCAACCTCGGGCCCGATGGAACCGAAGCCCAAATCGCCCGCGCCCTCGGAGACCTCTACCTCTTCATCCGCGCCTGGAAGCACAAAGAAGAACTCTCCGTCAAACAACACGATGAGCTCCTCCAGTTTGCAGGTATGACCACCCGCAAAGACGACATCCTCCGACAGCCCGGCCTGCAGGACCACTGGCTAGTAATGGGCGTAGTGAACGGACAGGAAGAAAAACTTCGCTTCCGCCGCGTATGGCTGCGGGGCGAAAAAAGCCGACGCTTCGCCCTCCTGGTCGATTATGCCTTCGGAGAGCGCCCCTTCGAACGTGCCTGGCCCCTGGCTACTTCCTTCGACGGAAAAGTACATTACTATCCCGGCAGCTATCCGCAGCGTACCATCTTCCCCCAGCCCGTCCCCGGTGGCCGGCCTTACGACGGGCTGGTGGGCTACACCTCCTTTACGAATATGCGGGCCAATTACCAGAAAGCACTCACTTTCAACCCCTGGTTATACAGCTACCCCGTCTACCTTCAGGAGGTTCGACCGGTAAAGCACGGTCACGACAAGGTCCTCCTCGACACCGAAGGAGAAGTAATTCACTTCCACGCTGGTTACCAGAACTTTTACACCCTTCTTGCGATCAGTGGTGGTGGACCAATGTCGCTCTTTGCGGAGTTTGACGGGTACCAGCTGTTGCCGCTTAGTGTGGTGACCGGGTCCGGGCTTGTTGATGGGTAGCAATAGTTGTTAAATCCGAAATGTCTGGCCTGGCGGCCTAAGTTAACACTTCACCCCATCGTTCACTTCGCGAACGTAATATCATATAAAACAGTACGGGTGCCCGCAAGGAGCACCCGTACTGATAATATCTATTCTGTTGTGACGGGAGGAGCCCCGGAGGGACGCCTAGCGTAGCGATGGGTGCAACCCATCGTAATCGTACCGGGGGATTACCGCAATACCTCAACCTTCCGGTTAACCACACCATCATCGGTAGTAATCGTCAGGGTGTACATACCACTTGCCAGATTGGCAAGCGCAAGCTCCCGGTGGTTGGTGCTGAGGCCCTGCTCGGAGCGAACAACGCGGCCAGTGAGATCGGTAAGCCGAAGAGCGGTGAACTGCTGCTGGCCATTGAGGTGTACCACCAACTGACCGGCGGTAGGGTTGGGGTAGGCCAGAAGCTTACTATCGAGGTAAGCATTGGCTTCAGTGGGTGCGAATTCGCCGACTTCGGTAGCCGGGCGGCGCTTAATCGTGAGCTGGTAGGGAGCTACACGTACGGCATCAAGATGACCAGCGGCATTCATGGCCATGCCATTCTCTTCGCTACCGAAAGTGGTGATGATGTCGCCTGCTGTATTTGATTCAGGGCCTTCATATTCGCCGAAGAACCCGAATACATCCTCTACGATAACTACACCGAGCGTACCAATTTTACCGAATCCACTGATCCCGTTACTGCTCGTCCGGGTCATGGCAGTGTTAATCGTTCCTTCAGCCTGGCGGTTGTTGGTCAGGGACAGGATGGGGCTGTCGTAGCTCATCCAGCTACCTTCGTCAAATTCAATGCCTACGGATGCGGGATCTACTGAATTCGTTTCGTAATCGAAAGAAAAGCGGAAGCCAAAGACATCTTCTACGATAACGACATTATTACCAGCGTTAATGTCTAGGATTACGTGGTCGCCTGGTTCGGCATCCAGCGGCCCGCTGAGGCTGAGTTCGAAGGTCGTGAAAGTCTGTTGTTCGGCACGCAAACGGTGCTGAAGGCCGAGGTTTTCCATCACCACCTGAGTATCGAGGGAGCTAATGACTTGGTCGCCGTTGGCGTCGATGTACTTATGATTGAGCCCGTTAAAGTCAGTATTCCAGTCTTCGCCGTACTGGGCGGACCAACCGGAAGGATTAGCGGAAAGGCGCGGGGTGCCGTTACTACCCATAGCTAGGCCGATGGGAAGAAGGTCACCTACATCTACAACGCCGTCGTTGTTCGTATCACCGGGCCACACACAGTCTTCATCGATACAGGCGTTCGCATCTTCGGCGGTAACGTTAATAAAGACCGTTACTTCGGTAGTGTACTGGCAGTTACCAGTGGCATCTTCATTAAGGCAGTAAGCCAGGGTAAGCTCATCGGTTTGGTCTACGGCGGAGGCCAAGGGCAAATAGCTCAGCGTTCCGGTGATGGGGTCGGTGATGACTGTGCCGAAGCTTGGTGGATTTACTACACTCCAGGTAGCAGCACCGCCGTCCGCGTCATACGTTAGGCGAACCGGAGTACCAGCGGGAGTAGTTAGGGTAGTTTCGTCTTCAGCAGGTGCGAAGTTGGAAACGAAAACGTAGACCGTTTGCCGTTCTGCTTCACCTTCGCAGCCGGGAGGCATGGAGGAATAAGTGAACTGGTCTACGCCGGACCAACCTTCAGGAGCGGAGTAAATCACTTCCCCTTTCCGGCTCGTTTCAGTTAACGTACCGAACTGTGGCGCACCGAAGCTGATACAGTCGGCGAGTACATTATAAAGATCGTTGTGAAGAACGTTCAGTTTTGTGGCGCCCTCAACCGGAGCATAGGCGCGGTCTTCAACGGCAAATTCGTTCACTTCCAGATCGAGCACCGTAATGTGAAAGACTGTTGATGACGTGGCACCGGGAGAAGTGTACGCTAGGTATTCATCTCCCGTAAAGCCTTCGTTTGGCTGGTAGGCCATTACACCTTCAATGAAGACCATTGAGCCAAAGACGGGTTCACCCACTGGCGTAGCGTCAACAGGGGCAAAGATGTACTGAACTTGGTCACGGGTGGTAAAGACGCGAATGGTATCACCAGCAGCGTCCGCCCCATCAGGGGTAACATTAATGGATACGGTTCCTAGGTCACAAACACCATAAGTACAAATCACATAGTTGAGATCGGTAAGTCCGGAAAACCCAGGGTTCGGGGTAAATACTACCTGATCACCAATAATTTCCGAGGTTCCTGCGTTGGTAACAGGAACAGACACAAGAGAAATCTCACCTACATTAGAAGTGTCGTTCTCGAGCACAGGAATAGAAACTGGCGTACCCGCAACGGTAGAGGCTAAGTCGTGGTTTGCCTTAATCTTGGCCTCATCCACACTAATACTAAACTCCGTAAAGGCCACATTTACCTGGAAAGGAAAGCTGACGAGCAGCATATCGTCCGAACCAAGATAATCAGTATCCGGCGTATAAGTTAGCGTGTAGAAGGAAGTTGGTCCTTCTTCCAAGCCAATTGATCCGTGCTCCGGTTGGCGCCCCATTACGGGCTCGAAGCGGGAAAAAAACTCGTAGATGGCAGGCTGGTTCTTGACCGTCTGCAAATCCTCGAACCCCTGAGCGGAAACGTCGAAAAAGACGACCGTTAGAAGAAACAGCAATACCAATTTTAGCTGCCGTAAGTTCATGGGGGATAAAATTTAAATCTATTAAGACCACAATATAGTAATAAGGACTGACCTAACGTTGCGTTGGCCCTATTTTTTGCTAAACACGTGTGAATTAATAAAGCAAAAAAAAATAACTTATTTACTGAACGCTAGCTATTTAGCGCGTAAATTTGTGAACAATGAATGAAAAATCTAATAAGTTAATTAGCCTTTTGGTCAGTCTGGGCCGCCCCCAGAGGCGTGGATGCCGTAAACTCATCCAATCCGTCTACTTTTCGGGTAATGAAGATTTACTTGCGTTTTTTGACGAAATCACCCGCCGGCTGGACAAGGGGAAGAGCCTCGATAAACGGCAGGTATGGGCCAGTATTTTTAGCCCGTCTAAGCCCTTCAACGATGTTCGTTTTCGGAAATTTACCTCTGATTTATTTAAGCAAATCCAGGAATTTCTCACCCAAGAAATGCTGCTAGAGGAGCCCGAACTCAAAAACTACCTTTACCTCTCCGCGCTAGAAAAGCAAAGTCCTGATAAACTGATCAAAGGGGTGGAACGAAACTGGGAAGAAATTGCCGGGCAGGAAGGTAGTTACGAACACAGCGCTTACCTATACCGGCATCTTTTAGAAGAAAGGAAATACTCCCTGCTCAACTACGAACACCGCCCTTACGAACGCGCCAACGTAGAAGCCATCAGCAACAACTTAGATGTCTACTACATTGTAATGAAACTGCGCCATGCTGCTAATATTCACAGCCGTATACAAACCGATCAATCTGCATATGATCTCCAGCTGATCCCCGATATTGTCCGTTTTTTGGACACCAACGGGACCTATCTCGACCACCCCGTTGTAGCCATTCATTACTACATGTATAAGATGCTCACGGAATCCGAGGACCACGACGCCTACTACCATTACAAAGACATCATCATCCGGGATACGGACAGCATGGTCGGCGACCAGGCCTACGAATTTTTCCAGCCCGCCCTGAACTACTGCCGCCGCCGAATCAACGAGAGCAACCGGGACTTTCTAGCGGAGTACCTAGAAATTTACCGCTACGCACTGGAACACAACCTCGTGTACGACGACGGCAAACTCGACCCCCTCCAGTTCCGGAATACCATCCTCATAGCCCTCCGCCACGGAGACTACACCTGGGCGGAGCACTACATCGAAAATTACCAGGACCGCCTACCCGAAAAGCAACGCTCTAACGCCGTGAACTACAACTCGGCCACGCTATACTTCTACCAGGAAAACTACGATAAAGCCCTCAATTTCCTACGCGACGTAGAGTACGAGAACACCACCTACAACCTGAACTCTAAAACGATGCTTCTGGCGATCTACTACGAAACCGGCGCGGATACTGCCCTAGACTCACTTTTCGATTCCGTCACCGCCTATCTCAACCGCCACAAGGAGATTCCCGACATCAACCAGCGCGCCTACCGGAACCTAGTAACCTTCACGCGCCGGCTTACCCGGATGTTACCCGGTGATAAAAAAGCACTCGAGCAGTTGAAGACCGATCTTGCGGAGAAGAAGTACGTCGCTTCGCGGCCGTGGCTGGAGGAGAAGATAGACGCTTTTTAGCTTTTAGACGCTTCGCTTTTGGGCTACCATACGGCTTCGACGCCACTAAAGACATCGTGTCTAAAATTGCGCAGCATGTCTACCTTTCACCATCCTCCATTTACCCTGCAAGTCTTTACGCCGCTCCAGATCTGTGTAGCCAATTTCTTCCAGCAGAGAAACCACGGCATCGTTGTTGAATTCGTTAGTCTCGAGGTAGAGCTGGCCGTCGTTCGCCAGTAAGTCTTTACCCAGTTCAGCGATACGGCGGTAGAACAGTAGCGGATCCCCCTCCGGTACGAAAAGGGCGATTTCTGGCTCGTGAGCGAGCGTGGAGGGGCCCATCAAGTCGCGCTCCGATGGAGGAATGTAGGGAGGATTCGAGACGATGATGTTGTAGTTGGCAAGACGCAAGTGCAAGGCAGGATTTTGGAGAACATCCAGTTCTTTGAAGTCCACATTGAGGCTTAATATTTTAGCATTACCGTTTGCGACTTTGAGCGCATCCGTGCTCACATCAACACCGGTACAAGTCCACAACGGCCTTTTAGCCTTCAGAGCGAGAGGGATGCAACCCGATCCGGTGCCAAAATCCAAACATTGCACCTGCGTGCCCGCCGCATGCTCTTCCAGTATCCACTCCACCAATTCCTCCGTTTCCGGTCTAGGGATCAACACCGCCGGGTTCACCTTCAGTTGCAAGCCGTAAAAGTCGGCGATGCCCGTCACGTACTGTACCGGCTCACCCGCCTTAAGGCGATTAATGGTCGCCCAGGCCATGATTTGCTCATCCTGGCCCAGCTTTCGTGGATGACTGCCACGGCGGTAACCGAAGAGATCCTCCAGCACCAGCCGAGAAACGGACGTCGCTTCGCCCAGACCATGCAGTGGCGCTAATTCATCGATGATATGTTGGGTTAGCTCAACCGTAGTCATTCGCAAGGTTTGATTTACTCCTTATACTAAAAGCGTAGCGTCTAAAAAGTAGAAGGCCGTCTAACGGTGAATAGCCCGTCTAAAACTTATTCTTCCACATCATCGACTCCACCGGGCGGTCAGTTACCTTATTGTACTTAGCGTTCGCCTTCTTGTTGTAGTAGTTCTCAATGTCTCCCTCTACACCGAAGTAGATGAGCTGACCAATCGGCATACCAGCATAAACCCGAACCGGGTGGGTGCAGCTGATCTCCAGCGTCCAGTGGTTACAAAAGCCGACGTCACCCTTACCCGCAGTCGCGTGGATGTCGATACCAAGGCGACCGACGGAGCTTTTGCCCTCCAGAAACGGCACAGAACTATGGGTTTCCGTGTACTCCAGCGTGACGCCAAGGTAAAGCGTATTAGGATGTAGCAAAAAACCTTCCTCCGGAATCTCATCGTGGATGATTTCGTTATGGGCCTTCGCATCCAGAATATGGTCTTTGTAGCGAGCAATGTGCTTGCCGAGGTGTACATCGTAGCTATTGGTACCGAGATTGGCCCGGTCAAAAGGCTTAATTACAATTTCATCGCACGCTATGGCGGCTAGGATTTTCTTGTCGCTCCAGATCATACCGCGAAGATAGGTTAGACGCTACGTTTTTAGACGGCCTT
>JAPKCQ010000078.1 GCA_026421165.1 Lewinella sp.
TGCTTCTTCAGCCAAACATCATACTCTTTATGGTTGGGCAGTGCACGCTCTACCTGAGCCCAGAAACGAGACGAGTGATTCTGCTCCACCAGGTGGGCGAGCTCATGAATAATGACCGCGTCCAGTACTTCCGAAGGGGCAAGCAGCAGGCGCGTCGCTAGGTTTATGTTCCCTTTATGCGAGCAACTTCCCCAGCGCGAGTAGGTGTCGGACAGTTTTACGTGATTGATCGGCCTCCGAAAATGCGCTTCGTTAAGTTCGTGCACGCGGCAAGTCACTTCGGATAGGTAAACACCAGCAAAATATTTAGCCAGTAGTTTGCCGACAATTTCTCCGTTTTCGGCGCGGGCGTCTTCTGGGTTCAGACGTACTTCGAGTTTATCGTCAGCGACCTTGATGATGCGGTGGCTCTTAAGTCCATGCGTGTCCACGTCGATCAGATAATACTGATCCCGAATATCGAAAGCATACGCACGGGCCAGTTCAGCCTTGCGGTAGTGTGCGAAGGCTTCCGGTTTTTTGGCGTATAATTCTTGGGCCCACAGCACCATATCCCGGATCATTTTAGTGCGCTCCGCTTCGTTTACGTGAGCGGGCACGCGGATGATGAGTGCCTTCTGGCTAAGGGAAGCCCGGGCGTTGTAGCGACCCCGCTCCACGATGAGGCGTACGGGCACGGTCAGGTCGCCAAAGCTTAGCTGGTCTCTTCTTTCGTGTACTTTTTTGGGGCGTCGGGCCATAGGCACAAGAAACGAAATTTGAGCGGGAACGCAGGTGCGACGCAAGGTTAACATTAACAGTATTACGCTACCTTGCGCGGTAGATCAACCCTTACGCCATGCCTAACATTATCAACAAGACCGACATCCTCAAAGTACTGGACCGCATTTCGCATGCGGAGTTAATGGCCACTATGGAACGGTCTTTCACCAGTTATACTTCCGGCGAAGCGACTGTTCCGCCCGTTGGATCTTTAGAATTCGAGAAACCGCCCGGTGGCGTTCACATTAAATACGGATACCTGACCACATCCCCTTATTACGTCATTAAGATTGCCTCGGGTTTCTACGACAACCCAAAGATCGGCCTCCCCGGTAGCAATGGTCTCAACTTGGTGTTCCGGCAAGAGACCGGTGAACTAGAAGCGATTCTGCTAGACGAAGGCTACCTAACGGACCTCCGCACCGCCCTGGCTGGTGCTGTGGTAGCAAAGCACTTCGCCCCGCCGCAGGTTGACCGTATCGGTATCGTTGGTACCGGCCTCCAGGCCCGAATGCAACTGGAGCAAATAGCTCAGGTGACGAACTGCCGCGAGGTGATCGTCTGGGGCCGCTCGGCGGAAAAAGTAGAAACTTACCGCCACGATATGGAAACCAAAGGTTTCAACGTCAGCACCACCCTGAATGCGGCGGACCTCACCGCCACCTGCAACCTCATTATTACTGCAACCCCAAGTAAAAAGCCAATCCTGCCTGCTGGCCTCCGACCGGGCACCCTGGTCATCGCGATGGGAGCAGACACCCCTGGAAAGCAAGAACTAGACGTCACCATCCTTGAAAATGCCGACCTAATCGTTCTGGACAGCAACAGCCAGTGTAGCCACCACGGAGAAATTCATAAAGCGTGGGCGGATGGGCTATTACACGAAGACCAGCTTATTGAAATCGGAGGTGTCTTGATGGCCAAAGAGCGCTTTAACCGCATTCCCAACAACATCATAGTTGCCGACCTCACCGGCATAGCCACCCAAGACATGCTGATCTCCGAACTCGTTCTCAGCGAACTAAATAAGTAACCTCATGACGCTTTACCACAGTACCCTCGGCCAAGCACCCGCCGTTGATTTTGAAACGGCCGTATTGAATGGGCTTGCCCCCGACGGCGGTATGTACGTACCCGCTGAGTTTCCTCAGGTCACACATCAGCAGCTGGAAGACTGGAAAGAGCTCAGTTACCCCGAGCTGGCCCACAAGGTCCTCTCCCTATTCATAGATGAGATGACCGTGCCCTCAGCCGACCTGAAAACACTGATCAACGCAAGTTTTTCCACCTTCAGCCACCCCGAGGTAATTCCCCACCAGCCGCTTACGGACGATTGCTACGTACAGGAATTATTCCATGGGCCCACGCTCTCGTTTAAAGATGTGGCTATGGGCTTCGTCGTTAATCTCTTCGATTACTTTCTACGGCGGCGCGGCGAGCGCCGCACCCTGATGGTAGCGACCTCCGGAGATACCGGCCCCGCAGCCGCCTATGCCTCCATCGGCAAGACCTCCCTTTCCACCTGGCTGTTCTTTCCCACTGGCCTGATCACCGACGAGCAGGCACGGCAGATGACCACCATTCTGGTGCCCAACGTCCATTCAGTGGCCATCGATAACTGCCGGAACGGATCGGACGACCTAGACACCTTGATCGGCCATTGTTTCGCCGACGATGCTTTTCGCGAAGAGATGAACCTTTCGAGCGTCAACTCCATCAACTGGGCGCGGGTAATGACGCAGACCGTGCACTATTTCTACGGCTACCTCCGCCACGCAAAGCAGGTCGGCGACCTCGTGAATTTCGCCGTTCCTTGCGGTGCTTTCGGCAATATGTGCGCCGGCTCGATGGCCAGCCAGATGGGGCTTCCGGTAGGAGAGATGATTGTTGCGACCAACACCAACCTCGTCCTAAGCCAGGCGTTGGAAACCGGTGTCTTCGCTAAAATCGACATCAAGAACACCTTCGCCTCTGCCATCGACATTTCCATACCGATGAATTTCTGGCGGCACCTATACTTCAGCCTGGATGGAGACGCCGACCGGATCCGGGCAGCTTGGGAGACCTACGAGCTTAAGGGTGAAGTCCGGTTTTCTCCGGCGGAGCACGCAGCTTTCAGCAACGGGTTCCGGACGTACACCGTTTCCGATGAGGAGATCCTCGCTACGACCCGCAGTCTCTGGCAGCAGGAAAACTACCTCCTCGATCCCCACGGCGCAGTAGCCGTAGCGGCGGCGCGGCATTACCGAGCGCAAATCTCCGGCCCCATCGTCTGCCTCGCAACGGCCCACCCTTCTAAATTCCCGGAAACTATTCGCCTCGCTATCGGTGAGTTGCCGGCACAGGGGTGCCACGATTCTCTGGAAGCCGCCAGGTCGGCCGGAGAACGAAAATACATTTTTGACTTCGCCAATATGCAGCAAGAGGTGCCCAGGGTGATGCGGACCGTCATGACCAATCAGTTCTAAAAACCATCCTATGGCCGTTTATACAGAACTAACCACAGCAGACCTCAAGCAGATCGCCAGCATCTTTGGCTTACCGGAGATCACTTCGATAAGCAATTTCGCAGGCGGACAAGAAAATTCCAACTACCACCTGATCGCAGGCGGGCAGGAGTACGCACTCACCCTCTGCGAAAACAAAACGCCGGCGGAGGCCCAGACTTTGGTCGACACACTCCGCCACCTGGAGGCACATGGTTTTCAGACGACTCGGATCATTCCCACCCCAGACGGTGCAACGCAGGCAGCGATTTATGGCAAACCACTGCTGCTAAAGTCCTATCTCTCTGGCACCGTCATCGACCCCTTGCCGCCCGCGACGATGGAACCGCTCGGGCAAGCGATGGCCCGTTTACACCAAGTCCCTGTTCCTGACTTCCTGCCGACCCGGCTGGCCTACGGCCGGGAGACGTTCAGCCCCATGCAGCAAAATTTTGGCGGGCCACACCCATTCCTAGACTGGCTAAAAAAAATAGAGAAGTACCTGAAGGATCATTTTCCGGAAGACCTACCCAAAGCACTGATCCACGCCGATATTTTTGCCGACAACCTTATCCTCTCGCCCGACCACGGCCCGGTGATCATGGACTTCGAAGAAGCCACGAACTACTACCGTGTGTTCGACCTCGGCATGGCAATCGTGGGTACCTGCTACCCAGGAGGGCAGTTCAATGCCCTAGCTAGAAAAGAACTTTTACGCGGCTATAATTCGGTAGCGCCGCTGATAGAAGCCGAAGAAAAATCAATAATTCCTGCTACTATTTACGCAGCCGCAGCTATGGCTTCGTGGCGGTTTTGGCAGTTCAACGTCGTCCAACCAGGGGCGGGTAAGCAGGAACATTACCGGGCGCTACAGAGGGTTGCGGAAGATTTGCTGGCCGGGGTAGCGGAGTAATAGAGGCGTGAATTTCTGGCGCGGTCGTGGTTACTAGTCGTAACTTAAGGACGCCGTACAAACGAAGACGGTAATCAATAGGATAATAGAATGAGAAGTAATTAAATAGCTACCGCGTATTAGAAGCTGTGCATATTTATTTATTCCCTTCTTCCGTAGCTTTAGGCCATGCTTTTCTCCCCCTTATTCGTACTTACAATTCTTTGTCTCAGCGTAGTCGCTTCCGAGTGGCTGGTGAAACGCACCTTTTTGAAACACCTGGGGACGGCTCTGGTGGTTATTCTTTTCGTAGCCGTGCTGGCCAACGTAGGTCTACTCCCATCCGCCTCGGAAGGCTCGGTGGTGTACACCGGTATTTTTCGCTACCTGGCGCCCTTATCGATCTTCTATTTACTGCTGGACGTAAACCTGGCCAGTATTCGCAAGGCAGGAGTATCAATGTTACTACTGTTCGGTATGGGGAGTATCGGTACCGTTCTGGGCGTCCTGGCTGGTATGTGGCTGATCGACGGGGCAACGCACTTTGGGGACCTGTACCCGGCCATCAGCGGGATGTTTACGGGGACGTACTCCGGCGGCAGCGTCAATTTCAATGCGGTGGCCATCCATTACGATATGATGGAGGAGGGTGCCCTCTACGCCGGTATGACCGCTGTCGACAACATCATTACGGCCATCTGGATGGTCGTGACCCTGGGTGTTCCGTTACTGTTGCGCCGCGCTGTTGGCACTAAAAAGAAAGTCGCCGCTCCCGTACCGGATGGTGTGGAAAGGGAGTACGAAAGCATCAGCATCATTTCACTGGGTGTATTACTCAGCGTTGGGCTAGGAGCATTATTCGTGGCCCAGTTACTAGCCGGCTGGCTGGGGGAGATGGGCCTGGTAGTACCTTCTATCCTAATCCTGACGACCATCGCCCTAGTACTGGCGCAATTCCCAGTATTTCACCGCCTGGCCGGAGGCCAGGTCATCGGCTTATTCTGCGTGTACCTCTTTCTGGCGGTCATCGGAGCGTTTTGCGAGTTGGCGGCGCTGGGGCAAATTGGCGCACTAGCCTGGCGGTTGCTGGCGCTAGTGACGACCATCGTCGTGGTACACGGCGCGGTGGTTTTCGGCGTAGCGGCCATTGGAAAACTCGATTGGGACACCGCAGCAGTGGCTTCCCAGGCCAACATCGGTGGCTCTTCGTCGGCCCTCGCACTAGCGAAAAGTCTTGACCGGATGGACCTGTATTTACCCGGTATCCTCGTTGGCTCTTTGGGCAATGGGTTGGGGACTTATCTAGGCTTTATGGTGGCGGGGTGGCTGGGGTGATCTGGCGCGGCTGCAGGTGCAAAAACCGTTCTTCCCTCTGCTGTTTAATCCTCCCATTGCACCCGCGTTTGCGCGCCCTTAATCAGTAGTGAGTTGTTGAGTTTGCGAGTCGCTGAGTTCGCTACTATTCTTACCACTCACTTCGCTACGCTCGTTTACCAAAAGTAAGCAAGCGTAGCGCCGCGAATAGACACAGCGGCAGCTGACTCAGTGGCGCTAAAGTGCACTAACTCACCCCCCCGAAAACACTAGGTATTCCCACCCTTTTTCCGTACTTTTGCAGCTATGGCAGATACCAATAATCAGTCGCCGAATAAAGAATACGGCGCAGACAATATCACCGCCCTCGAAGGCCTCGAAGCGGTAAGGAAACGGCCGGGGATGTACGTCGGCAGTACCGATGCCAAAGGCCTCCATCACCTCGTGTGGGAAGTTGTTGATAACTCCATTGATGAGCACGTCGCGGGCTACTGTAGTAGCATTGATGTGGTCATTAAACCCGACAACTCCATCGCCGTTACGGACGACGGCCGGGGCATCCCGGTTGGCATGCACAAAAAGCTACAAAAATCCGCCCTGGAAGTCGTAATGACGGTCCTCCACGCTGGCGGTAAGTTTGATAAAGACACGTACAAGGTATCTGGTGGTCTCCACGGGGTAGGTGTCTCGTGTGTGAACGCCCTGAGTAGCTACATGCAGGCCAAGGTCAACCGCGACGGCAAAACCTACATGCAGGAATACAGCGAAGGCATTCCGCAGAACGAGGTACACGTCGTCGGTGAATCCACCGCAACGGGAACTACGATCACCTTCACCCCCGACGCCACCATCTTCGAATCTACGGTCTATAAATTCGACACCCTGGCCACCCGGATTCAAGAACTCGCCTTCCTCAACAGCGGGCTGAAAATGAGCCTAATTGACGAGCGGGTGAAGGAAGAGGACGGAACGTTCTTACGCAAAGATTATTACAGCGAGGGTGGCCTGGCCGAATTTGTACAATACCTCGACGTAGGAAAACCCAACCTTATCGAAAAGCCCATCTACGTAAAGTCCAAAGAAGACAACGTAGAGGTGGAAGTAGCCATGCAGTACAATACGACCTACCAGGAGAACCTCTACTCCTTCGTCAACAACATCAAAACCCGCGAGGGTGGTACCCACGTGAACGGTTTCCGCCGCGCCGTGAACCGCCTCTTCACGAAGTATGGCGAAGACAATGGCATGTTCAAGAAGCTGAAGTTTAAAATAGCCGGTGAGGATTTCCGCGAGGGACTCACCGCCGTCATTTCAGTGAAGGTGCCCGAGCCCCAATTCAAAGGGCAGACGAAAGGCGAACTCGGCAACTCCGAAGTAACCGGCATCGTGAGCCGCTGCGTCGGTGAATCCGTCGGTCACTGGCTAGAGGAAAACCCCACCCAAGCACGCCGCATCATCGATAAGGTGATCATCGCCGCCACCGCCCGCCACGCCGCCCGCAAAGCCCGTGAGATGGTGCAACGCAAGAACGTACTGGCTGGCGGTGGATTACCCGGTAAGCTGTCCGATTGCTCCAATAAAGACCCCACTGCCTGTGAGATTTACCTCGTGGAGGGAGATTCCGCCGGCGGAACGGCCAAACAGGGCCGCGACCGCAGCTTCCAGGCCATCCTACCGCTACGTGGTAAGATTCTCAACGTAGAGAAAGCCATGGAGCACAAGATCTACGAGAATGAGGAGATCAAGAACATGTTTACCGCCCTCGGCGTCCGCATTGAGGAAAACCAGTACGGTGAACGGGTACTCAACCTCGACAAACTCCGCTACCACAAGGTCATCATCATGTGTGACGCCGACGTTGACGGTAGCCACATCGTGACGCTTATCCTAACCTTCTTCTTCCGCTATATGCACAAGCTGGTGCAGGACGGCTACATCTACATCGCCCAGCCGCCGCTCTACCAAGTGCGCCGCGGTAAGCAGTTCCAGTACTGCTGGAACGAAGAAGAGCGTGTCGCCGCAATGCAGCGCCTGAGCAAGTCTGAAAACGACGGTTCTGTAAAGGTCCAGCGCTACAAAGGTCTTGGTGAAATGAACGCCGAGCAGCTTTGGGAAACCACCATGGACCCGGATACGCGAATGCTGCAGCAGGTAGTAATCGATGAGTCAAGCGAAGCTGACCGCGTCTTCTCCATGCTGATGGGAGATGAGGTACCACCGCGCCGCGCTTTCATTGAAGCCAACGCCAAGTACGCCAATGTCGATGTATAAGATGTTGACTTCTCGTGGTGTGGAAAACTTCTCCGCTTCGATCAGTTGTCTTCCATACCACAAGAAGTCAGCACCTCCCACAAACTAAAATAGAAACAGCCAATCGTCCTTCCGACAATTGGCTGTTTCTATTTTAGTACTATTTCGTGCTTACACTGAAGACTACATGAAGCCCAAGGCCATCACTAGAAAAGTAAGCATGAACGGCATAGATACCCAGAACCACTGATTCATAAAGATCAGCATGAACATAAAGATGACGAAGGCGATCAGAAAGTAAAGCCAGTATTTACCGGTAGAAGGTTTGGTTGCTGTAGTAGCCATGTTATTTTCTTTTGGAGTGCAAAGATAATTAGAAACTAGGGATTAGAAACCAGGAGGCTAGCAATCTAGTTTCTACCTCCTAATATCCTACTTCGTCAGCGGCGGCCAAGTCTAAAAACCAAAATAATTTTCCACTTGTCGGTTTGATGTGGGCGACGGGAAAATTTTCCGCGCCGTGTTCATTATTCAGGATTTGAGCCGTTCGCTGGGTTTTGCTGTTTCCGGTGATAAGGAAGGCTACTTCTTCGGATGCGTTCAGGACCGGGCCGGTCATAGTCACCCGTTTTTGTCCAGATTCAGGATGGGTGGCTACGGCGCAGATTCGTTTATCGGTCAGCAACTCATCCATATTCGTGGGGAAGATGGAGGCGGTGTGTCCGTCTCCGCCCATGCCTAGCATGTTCAGATCGAGAATGGGCAAGCCGTCGGCGTTGCGTGGCAGCAATTCCATCATTAGTTCGCCGTAGGCTTTAGCTGCTTCTTCGGGCGACTTGGTTGTGTCTACGGCGTGTACCTGGCTCATGACTACGGGAACGTGGTCGAACAACAAGGATTTTACTTCGCCGTAGTTACTTTCGGAGTCGTCGTGTGGAACGCAGCGTTCGTCTCCCCAGAAGAAATGGAGGCGCTTCCAGTCGATCTTTTCCTGGTAATCGTCGGCAAGGATTTTAAACAATAGTTTCGGTGTACTGCCACCGGAAAGTGCCAGAAAAAACGGGCCTTCTCTCTTTTCGTTCAGGCGTTCCACTAGGTGGTCGGCGAAAGCGCGAGCTACGGAGGGGCCGTTTATTGATACGTTTAGGTTAGGATTATTCATATGTTAGTTCGTTGGTAAGCTGGTTCGTTAATTGCTTTGGGGGCCCAAACTCAGTTCGGGGCCGCTTCAGCCCTTTTTGGGAATTAGTGGCGCGGCCGCAGGTGCAAAGTACGGGATGAAAGAGCAAAGAAAGTCAAGTAGAAACCAATCCGCTATTTTACGTTGCGGCTGATAACGCAAAAAAGTATGATTCTCCTCCATAAGCTCCTCCATGATGATAGCTAAAATCACCTCCCACCAAGCCGGCACCAATTTCCAGGTATCCAATCCGTTTTCTTGAGAAACCGATTTTAACTTTCCGAAATACGGCCCGAATAGCTTCTTGGTTAACATTCGGAAAATGCTCTATCCACCAGTTATACTGAGTGTATGCATTAACGATAACCAGTGGTTAGTCAATGACACCCAACTGCACACGACTATCGTTTCCCAGCCTATTACAGCCACCTTTCTCCGTCGTAAAATCAGCCCAGTAAGCTGCGGGGAATTGCTACTTTATCGTTTTCGCAAGCCCCCCCATATTACAGTGGTAGTTACAGCCATGAACCATTACGTCGGATTCTCCAGCTAAAGCTAGAGTTATCAGGTCTCCGTCGGTGGTCTTCATGTTTATACCATTTGGGTTTGGCGTATTCGGGCACCGCTGGCTGAAACTAGCCTCCATCAATAAGCCCGGGACTCCGCTTCGTTGTGTCCCGGGTTACCGACATTTAACCACTTCAGTGCTGGTGGTCTATCAGGCCACTCTGCCTTTCAACCTTCACTGCACCTGCGACCGCGCCACCAATAAATTGACGGGAAGCGAAATAAACCGACGCGCCAAATCTTACCCTTGCTTAATCAAGTCAAGCAAATCATCAGCAGAAAGCGAAGCACTCTGCTCCGTACCGGCAAGCAAACTATCCGCCAAATCACGCTTTTTCGCGTGTAACTGTACGATCTTTTCCTCAATGGTATTCTCACTAATGAAGCGGAGTACGGTAACCGGACGTTGCTGTCCGATACGGTGCGCACGGTCACTCGCCTGGTCCTCCACCGCTGGGTTCCACCAGGGATCTAGGTGAATGACGTAATCGGCAGCAGTGAGGGTAAGACCTGTACCACCAGCCTTGAGGCTGATGAGAAACACATCTCCTTCACCGCGCTGGAAAGCCTGGACAGATTCGTCGCGTTTCTTACCCGGCGTACTGCCGTCGAGGTACTGGTACTCGATGCCTTCTTCTATCACCCATTTTTCCACTAGTCTCAGGTGGCGAACGAACTGGGAGAAGATCAGCACCTTGTGGCCGCTCTCGGTAATTTCCCGGACGGTCTCGGACAGCAGTTCCAGTTTGGAGCTACCGATGTCGACGTTAGGGTCCACCATTTGCGGATGGCAGGCGGCCTGGCGGAGTTTCATGAGCTGCGCGAGGATCTGGAAGCGGCGGTTCTGGCCATCGCTGTCGTCGATGCTTTCGAGGGCACGCTGGCGGAGGGCTTCGTAGAAAGCGCGTTCCTTGTCGGAGAGCTCCACGGTGAGGGTAACCTCGGTTTTCGGTGGCAGTTCTTCGAGTACCTCTTCTTTCCGTCTCCGGAGGATGAAGGGTTGGATGAGCCGGCGCAGTTGCTGGCGTCGCTCGCTGTCGTTATTCTTCGTGATCGGTACAGTGTACTTCTCGTTAAAACGCTGGAAACCGCCGAGGAGGCCCGGGTTCAGGAACTCGAAAAGGTTCCATAGCTCGCCAAGGTGGTTTTCGATCGGCGTACCTGTTGTCGCTACCCGGAAGTCGCCCTGGAGGCTCATCGCCACCTGGCTTCGTTTCGTTCCGCGGTTCTTGATCGCCTGGGCTTCGTCGAGAATGATGGTACCAAAGCGTTTGGCCGCAAGGGCTTCACCTTCGAAGGGCAAAAGGCCATAACTGACGACCAGCATGTCATAGGGGCCGACGGATTCAATCGCTTCTTTGCGGTCTCCCTGGCCAAGAAGGACAGAATTAAGAGTAGGGGCAAATTTTGCGGCTTCCCGGACCCAGTTTCTAGTCACGGATGCAGGTGCAATGACCAGTGCGGGGCCGAGTTCTGCGCGTGCTTGTAGCATGGCGAGGCCCTGGATGGTTTTACCCAAACCCATATCATCCGCCAAACAAGCTCCGACGCCCCAATCTGCCAGGCGCATCAGCCAGCGAAAGCCGTCCAGCTGATAAGGCCGCAGCTCCGCCCGGAAGGTGGAAGGTACGCGTGCAATTGTTCGGTTTACGTTCTGGATGCGCTGCAGGCTTTCCCGCCAGGCTATATCAGCCTCGAAACCACCTAATTGGTCAGCTATATCGTCGAGAATACCAGCGGCGAGTGGGTGGAGCTGGATACCGTCCTTGCCCTTACTCATTAAGCCCTCCATCTCGCGCAGCTTGCGGCGGAGGTTTTCGGTGAGGGCGACGTATTGCCCTTCGCTAAGCTGGATAAATTTACTCTGTTCGTTTTCAGCGACCTTTTCCATCAACTCACGGAAATTGACCACCTGGTTGTCGTCTACGGTCAACTCGCCCTCAACGTCAAACCAACCGGCTTTTTCTTTTACGCCAAGCGTAAGGTCTCCGAAGTCGACGCTTCCGACGAGGCGGATGCGTTCTCCACGAGGATGCTCCAGCACAATCTGATCAAGTGCGCGAATGGGCTGCAGTTCCAGCAGGATGCTCAGGCATTGTTCTACTTCATCAATTTGCCATTCGTAGTCGCGGTGGACGATGCGTTGCAGGGTTGGGCAGGCGAGGATTACGTTTTCGGCCGCTTCAATTTCTCCGGATAAGCTCCGTTCTGCGAGGCGGCGATGACCGTCGGTATCGCCGATTACTTTATTGCGCCCTTTACCCGGCTTGAAATACTGGTCTTCTTCGCGGAGTGGCTTTACGAAGAACTCCACCTTGAAGGTCTCTCCGATGGGGAGCAGGTGGACGTAGGTCCGTTGATCCGCCCTGGTTTCGTCTACATCATCAATTACACCGTTGAGGGTGCTTTGTACTTCTACAATCTTGCTGAGGTTCCGGCTGACCTGGGTTAGGCGGTGGCGGGCTCGCTTGGGTATTTCGAGTCCATCACCGATTTGCCGGTGAATACTGTCGTGGCTATCGTTCACCTCAATGACCTGATAGCGGGTCGGGGTTTCCTTCACGACCTGAACACCCGTTCCTTCAAACTCCTGGGCGAAGCGAAGGTAGAGGCGGTTGTCTCCCTCTTCAATCAGTAACTGCGGGTTACGACGGACCAAGTCTACACCCACCTCCGAATTCTGCTGCAAGTAAAGATTAGGATGGCCAACGAGCGCCAACAAAGCATCCTCGTACCTAATTTTAAAGTGTCCGTTGGGATGGTATTTGCTATAGTCTTCCTCGATGGCCTGAGCTACCGTGACGTCTTGAGGTGTCATGCCAATCACTTCGCCCTGCTTCACTCTTTTGAGTGCAATCTTACGGCCTTTCGACCAGGTTCCGTTCTTAGCCATCGTCTGTTCACGTGGTTCCAGCTCCTTATTGTCGAAGTCTACGAACCATACGAAGCGGGCGGTCTTTTTGGCCCGTTTTTCAGCACGTTGTTCTAGGTTACCCATGCTGGCGAGCACTTCCAGTGCGCGTTCCCATGGCTCGATGCGGGGCATCGCATCGGCTAGAGAATAGATGTGTAGCTCCTGGCTGAGGGCTTCCGCCCGTTCGCTGAAGGCACTACGGGCTTTCTCATTCGGATGGCGGGCCGCAAGAACACGGGTGAGCTCCATTTCCACCCAGCGATACCCATTCGTTTGGGCCTTATCGCGCAGCACATCGAGTTCAGCAATATATTCTTCGGTTGCCGGAGTTGTGGAGCTGTCGGTCCACATCCGGTACAAGGCGTGAAAAGTGACCGTGAAGGCATTCCTTTCGGTACGGAGCAGGCCGTCATCAGCGATGACCTGTGCGGTTTCGTCGTTACGTAGGTAAGCAAACAATGCCTGAAAAACGAGGTAACTACCTCCCAGCCGCAGGTTGTCCGTCGGCTCTATGTTCTCCAGGTGCTTACCAATTGCTTCAGCGCTTTTCACCCCACCGTTACGCAGTAAGGACAGCAGATAGAGATAACCAGAAAGGTGGGCGGGAAATCTGTCTTCGTAATCACGGCGGTAGCCCTTACGGACATCCTCAATGAAAACAGCTGCGCCCTCATCGTCATCACGCAGTACGTGATAGATCAGGCTTATGGCAGCTTTCCTCCATTCATCAGTTTCCAAATCACCCCAAAGGCGAAGGCGGCTCCAGGCTCCCTGGAGCACGAAAGCTTCGGTTAGTAGTTCACGTAGGGGTCCGGCGACTCCTTCACGGATATTTTCGTGCTGCTCCAAGAACTCGACGAGCGAATCCAAGGGTTCCATCTCCGCGATGGCTTGACGAAAAGCTTTGCGAACGTTGATTTCCTGCCAGGCCGGAGGAAGTTGTTCCACCCAGCGCGGTTCAAAAAAGCCGAAAAGAGGGTCGATGAAAATTCCCGTCTTGGCCTTGTCGGGGTAGAAGGTCTCCGTTTCGTTCTGCAGCCGTTCAAAACTGGATTCGTTTTGCAGGTAAAAAGCAATCCGAATCTCCCGCATGAGGGCAAGATGGCTAGAAGGCTGCCAGTAGGTTTTGTACGGTAACTCCCGACGAACCTCATTGAGAAGGTGCTCGAAGTCTGGCCGGCGATGGGCCAGACGCATTATCTCTTCGGAGACGTCGGTATTGATACGCCACGATCGGTCGTCATGCTTTACGGCAATGCCGAGCTCGTGAAGTTTGTGTACGATGACTTCCGTATCTGCGTGGGTAAAGCGGTTTTCGCCCACAGGCGGGCGCAAACCAATCTTGTTCAGTAAGCGGGAAAGATCCAGCACGGAACGTTCTTCGTATACCATGCTCAGGGCAGTGACTACGTCTCGTTCGGTGGGGGAAAGTTTGGTCCAGGTATCGCGGAAAGCTCCGTTCATTCAGTAGGGGGATTATCTGCGTTGCTACCTTCGGTAGCAGCCTTTTCTAAAGGCTTGGGAGGGAGGGTTAGTTGTCTGTTTACTTGTTTTTTTTTAGATGATGTTATTTATCGTGTCTTCACAAGTGCCACTTCGTAGCAACAGTGAAGACTAAATGAATACGTGAAGACACTAAAGTAAGTGAATTTCTGAACCCCTGATGGCCGTCAGACACAGGTAAATAATAGGAATCCGGGACAACCCCCAGTAATAAAGTGCGCCCACCTCCACAAGTAGAGACGGGCACATATTTCAGTTCAGGGATCATCGTCGCTAAAACGATAAACAAATAAAACTTCTTGGGCTGGAGAGGCTAAGCTTGTGGCCTAAGCTTCAACGGCATCCTTAGCCTGATCGACTTCGATGCTTTCTTCATCAGTACCCATCAGTTTGGCTTTGATGCGGGCTTCGATTTCAGCGGCTACTTCAGGGTTATCCACCATGAAGGTTTTGGCGGCTTCACGGCCCTGGGCGATTTTGGCATCACCGTAAGCGTACCAGGCACCGGACTTCTTGATGATGTCGAGGTCTACGCCTATGTCGACGATCTCGCCGGTCTTGGAAATACCTTCGCCGTACATGATGTCAAACTCAGCGATGCGGAAAGGTGCTGCCAATTTGTTCTTGGCGACCTTTACTTTTACGTGGTTACCGATCACGTTACCTTCCTTGTCTTTGATGGCGGCACCGGAGCGGCGGATATCAATCCGCATGGACGCGTAGAACTTCAGTGCGTTACCACCAGTGGTAGTTTCTGGATTACCGAACATGACGCCAATCTTTTCACGCAGCTGGTTGATGAAGATGCAGCAGCAGCCTGTTTTACCGATAGTACCGGTCAGCTTACGCATAGCCTGACTCATCAGGCGGGCCTGGAGGCCCATTTTGGAATCGCCCATTTCGCCTTCTATTTCGGCGCGGGGAACGAGTGCGGCAACGGAGTCGATAACAATAATATCTACGGCGCCAGAGCGAATAAGGTTTTCGGTAATCTCCAGGGCTTGCTCGCCGTTGTCGGGCTGGCTAATGAGAAGATTGTCGGTGTCTACACCAAGCGCCTCTGCGTAGAAGCGGTCAAATGCGTGCTCAGCGTCAATGATGGCAGCGATGCCACCACGCTTCTGACATTCGGCGATGGCGTGAATGGCCAGGGTAGTTTTACCGGAAGATTCCGGTCCGTAGATCTCAATAATCCGACCCTTAGGAAAGCCGCCGATACCGACGGCTACGTCGAGACCAAGAGAGCCCGTGGGAATGGCTTCCACATTGGCTGCCTGTGATTCACCAAGGCGCATAATAGTACCTTTTCCGTAGGCCTTGTCAAGACGGTCAATCGTCATTTGGAGCGCCTTCAGTTTTGCGGCGGTATCTTTTTCTTTGTTTGCCATAATAGCTGCTGTTTAAAAGAACTTGTTTTGTTTTGCGATGACACAAATATAAACACTTCAACAATACCGAATAACACTTTGCGTATTGAAAAGCAATATATTTTCACTTTTTGTCGATTTAATTCAATATGTCAATTTATCGCGTACAAAATTTGTTTGAAATAAAACAAATGTTGGTTAGATTAG
>JAPKCQ010000079.1 GCA_026421165.1 Lewinella sp.
GTCTACGTTTTTTGCCTCACCAGCAGTCAAAATTCACCAGATCAAGAAACACGTTCTATTTAATTCGCGTCCCTTAGGCGAGGGCCATAGGTTGACACTTGTACCATCAAAATAATCAAAAATGAATGTTATGTTGAGGCTTATTTTTATTTCATCTCTGAGCTTAGTGCTAAGCTTAAGCGCCCAAAGCCAAGCCACTTTTACTTTAGCAAGTGAGACGCTGGGCGGATCCGCCACAAGTGTAGAGGAGTTCAATAGCTTCGGTTGTACCGGAGAAAATGTTTCTCCCCAGCTGTCTTGGTCAAATGTACCCGAGGGGACAAAAAGCTTTGCAATAACAATGTACGATTCCGATGCGCCTACGGGGAGTGGTTGGTGGCACTGGGTTGTGTTTGACATTCCCCATGACGTAAGTGCCTTGGCCGAAAGCGCAGGCAATATTGAAAAGGAGCTAATGCCCGAAGGAGCCATTCAAAGTATTACCAACTACGGCGTTCCCGGATACGGCGGTCCTTGCCCTCCCGAAAATCACGGGTTTCATCAATACGTGATTACCGTTCATGCCTTAAAGGTGGATAAATTGGGATTAGATCAAAATACCAACCCTGCGATCGTAGGCTATTACCTCTGGAACAATACAATTGCTAAAGCAAGTATTGTAACCTACTACGAGCGAAAAAAATAGGCTCAGCCACGGTTTGTGCAGCACCGTCGACTGGCTAAGGCCAGCGGCGGTGTTGCTGTTTGTGTACGTTCACCCTCAGGTAAATTGGTACTTCAAGGCCTTGAAAACGGAGCGTAGGCTATTTGAGTGTCCTGCTCTGAACTGATTTATTTTGAGGCCTTTCCTCTGGTACGTCGCCGATAGGCATAACAAGACCGCTCAGTTTGTGTTACAATAGGAACCACAAAATATCTCCCTCCGATGAAATACCCTCTTTACTCCCTGGCCATACTATTCTGCCTGATCTTCACCTCCGCCTCCTGCGACAGCCAGAAGACTAATTCAGAGGCTGCGGTAAGCGCAAACGCAACGCCAAAACAGGCAATGACCAAGGGTAATCCTGAGCCAGTAGCCGGGGTGACCATCGAAGAGCTGGACTCTGGCTATGAAGGCTTCGAAAAGGCTTACTTCGCCGGCGGTTGCTTCTGGTGTACGGAAGCGTCCTTCTATCGGATTCAAGGGGTAGAGGAAGTATGGTCTGGCTACGCGGGCGGTCCGGAGATCAACCCGACTTATAAAGAGGTTGCCGGCGGAATAACCGGCCACGCCGAAGCCATTGTCGTTTACTACGATCCCAAAGTGCGTACCTACGATGAGTTGCTCGACATATTCTTCGTAGCCCACGACCCCACAACCCTTAACCGCCAGGGCCCAGACCGCGGCACCCAGTACCGCAGCAGCATTTTTCCGATCAACGCCGATCAGCGCGCCAAAGCGGAAGCTAAGATCGCTGAGCTCAATAAGTCCACCTTCAGCAACGGCATCATAACCACTCTCGAAGAACCGGGCGAATTCTACATCGCCGAAGCTTACCACCAGGATTATTACGAAGACTTCTCTAACCCCAACCAGGGTTACATCCAGAACGTTAGCCGACCTAAGATTGAGAAGGTGATGAAGGTTTTCAAAGAGTGGCTTAAGCCGGAGTTTGTGAAGTAAGGAAACATTTAGTTTAAAGCCTTTAGACTGTCGTACGTGGCCAAGCGGCCAAACAGCCGTTGTTGTACTACCGTCGGGCACATAGGTTGTTTTGTGCCCGCGAAGCGAGCGAGCCCAGTAGGATCGAGTCCTTGCGGTCGCTTCTACTGGGCCACGTTTGCCACTACGCTTTCACCTCATGTGCCCGACAGCAGTATATAATCAAGTAGTTTTAGCTTCGCTGTCACTACATGGTCACCTTCGATGTGACTTTTCAAACGGGCGATGGCCCAGTTTTAAAAGTTCATCGGGTGTAAAACCGCGTCAAGGCGCCGAGCAATAAGCATAGTTTATTTAATTCACGTCCCTAAGACTTAATAACTGTCCGATTTGCGGCCTGGCGTTTTTGTTCTCACGTTCTCAAAAAATCCTTTGCATAGCTTTAGCTACGGAAATGATTTTTTGTGCGCGTAGGGGCAAAATAAGACGGCCGAAAAGCGACAGTTATTGAATTGACGTTCCTAAGGCGGTATCTTCCCACCCCCAAGCCCTCTATCTCGATGACAATCTTCTTAGGTAAAACCCTCTCCGACCCACAAACCCTACCCGCCGCCCCTGTAAACACAGCAGACCGCGCCTATCTAAACCCCGCCGCACTACTCCGCCACCTGGAAGGATTCTACGCCCTGGGTGCCCCGTCCATTAACCGGGCAGCTCTGCGCAATGAGCAGTACCGGCAGCTGATCACTGCGCACCTGACCATGATCGAAGCGGAGGCTGGTCAAGATCCATTCTATAAAGCTTCCTTCGAGGCAGATAAGACCGCCACCGCCGAAGAACTACTCAGCCGCCGCGACGAACTGGTCGACGCAGGTTATCCTCTTCATAAGGAGGTAGGAGAGGGAATCCCAGATCGCATCGCCATCCTTCACGAACTGGAAGCGTTGTTGCACGATGACCGCTACGAATTCCGCCTGCTGCCGGGCTTAGCCGATCGCCTTCGCTTATTGCTAAGCGTTCTGCCCGAAGACCGCCACCCCCGCCTAACCATCTGGCTCAACGAACCACGGCATTTGTTTTCACCAGGCATTCGTCGTTTGCTGGAGACCCTCGAATCTCTGGGTGATACCGTGGCCTCGCTGCCCGACCCTGCGCCACCCGTTACGGATAATGACCTCGGCCGCTGGCAGCAAATTCTTTTGGATGCTGGTAACGGGGAGAAAAATAAAGCACAGACATCTCTCAAGGGCGATGGCAGCCTCATTATCCTGAAGGCCCGTCGCGAAACCCACATCGCCGCCTACCTCGCCAGGCTGCTGAAGAACAACCTGGAATGGAAGCCTGGCGTACTACTAACCCTGAGAAACCAGACGCTGGATAATGCCCTGCTCTTCGAAGGATTGCCTAGCCTTGGTGTACCGTCCACAAGCCTTGCGCGACCGAGTTTACAGGTGCTGAAGCTCGTGACCACCTTCCTTTGGAAACCGATGGAAATTGACCGGGTGATGGAGTTCGTCAGCCTCGTAACGAAGCCTTTGGATTGGCGACTGGCCAACCGCATCGCCGTCTTCCTGGCTGATACGCCGGGGATGTTCGGTCCGCGCTGGTTCGTCATGCTGGAGGGCTTTTTCCGGGAGATGGAAGAAGACCGTAACTGGCCGAAGACCCGTCTGGAAGCTACCCGTAAGCAGTACGAAACGTGGTTCCGTCGCCGAACCTTCGACCGCGAGGCCAAGGTGCCGAAGTTCGACCTGCGCGACCTCTTCAACAGCCTTCGCGAATGGGCGCTGGAGGAATTTACGGAATTGAAGAAGAAGAACGTTGAGAATAGCGGTCTGCTGGTGCTGGCCGCTCAGGCCCTCCGCGCGATGGAATTGCTCGATGCACAGCCGGAAACCGAGCTTTCTTACCTCGAGGTCGAACGTCTGGTAAGAACGGTGTACGAGCCCGCGCCGACCCAGTTTCAACACCGGGAGAACGGTGCTTTGGAAACTATTTTTGCACCCGCGTCCGCGCTAAAAATATCCGCTGGCCCTGAACTGGAACAACTGATTTGGTGGGATTTTATCGAGCATGAACCCGACTATTTCTTTAGCCGCTACTACCCGGAGGAACTTGCCTTTCTTGCAGGGAAAGGCATTGCCCTTAACGGCCCGGACGAGCGAAACGAGCTGTCTGCTTGGACGCAGCTGCGCCCGGTACTACACGTCCGCAACCAACTCGTTCTCTGTTTGCCCGAGCTCGTGGACGGTAGCCTCGTCGAAGCTCATCTACTGCTTGGCGACCTGGAAGCCGCCTTTCCCGACGGAGCACTGGACGCCATCACCGTCAACGTCGACGAGGCCGGTGAAGACCCTGCCGTACTGGCCGGAAAAGACGCCCCGCGCTTTGCTCCCGTAGCGATAAATCTACTCGCCGGCCCCGTTGCCCAATTGAAAGTAGACCGTCCCGGTGCCATCCGCGAGCGCGACCCGGAAACGCCTACGGCGCTCGAAGACCTACTGTACTACCCGCACAAATGGGTCTTCCGCCACCAGCTGAAACTGAAGGGTACGCCTATCCTGAGCATCGCCGGAGAGAACCGTTTGCGCGGCAACCTCGGCCACCTTTTTATCGAACGGTTGCTTAATCAGATCAAGGCTGACGGCAGGTCCTATACCCGTGAAATGGTAGATGGCTGGATCAACGACAACGGGCACAAACTAATGGAGAATGAAGGTGCCGTACTGCTGGAATACGGGCAGGAACCGGAGCGGGTACAGTTCATTCGCACGATGCATTACGCCGCCTGGTCGCTGGTGCATTACCTACAGGAAAACGGCTGGAACATCCGTGGATCTGAGGAAACACTGGAGGGTGAACTGGTTCCGATGGGCGGTCAGCCGGTCAAAGGCCGCGCCGATCTGGTGCTGGAGCGTGAGCGCAATGGCCGCGCTGAAGTAGCCATCGTCGACTTAAAGTGGCGGGGCAAAACAACTTTTAAAAACCTACTGCGTAACGCAAAAGACGTACAACTTTGTCTCTACGCCGAGTTTGCGATCCAGGACAAAGAGCGTCCGTCAGACGTCGTTCACACCGCCTACTTCGTGATCCGCGACGCGCTCATGATCGCCCGCAATGAGCTAGCTTTTGCCAATATCGAAACGGTGAGCGGGCCGGACGATGCCGTAGTGGTGCAGCGGGAAACGCTGAAGAAAGTCCGGGCGACCTATAACTGGCGCTGGGAGCAGTTTCACGACGGTGTAGTGGAGGTTCGATGCCAGGACACGCTGGGGGAGTTGGAGGATTTGTACCTCGACCTCGACCATGACTCCCTGCTGGAGCCGGGTGCGGAGGATGCGCGCTTTGATGATTATCGTAGTTTGATTGGTTTGGTGCGGTAGGAGTAAGCACCCGTGTGATTGTCTCAGCTGCACTACTTTTTTTCGGCTCGGCAGCAGGTGCAAAAAAAGGTTTTGAAGAAGTACTGTTCGAAGTCCTTAGCCTAAGGTTGTCACCGTGAAATAAGCGGACCAGCGAACATTGTTCCTCAAAACCGCGTACTGCATCCCGCGACTGCGCCCACAAGAACCAGCAGACCTTCGAAGTTTCGTACATTACCTTCTCATGGCAGCCTATATACCACTCCCCCAGCAAGATACCGATACAGCCGAGGCTCTGCGGCAAGCCGTACTGCAGGTTGCTACCCCTGATGATTCCTTCTCGGAAGACATCAATCACCTGGCTGCAAGGGCCCGCGAACTCGCCGGGGCGATAATTGCCCACGGTGACACCTGCCCCGTTGGTGATGCCGAAAACCACGACGACCTTGGCTGCCGTGTGACTCACTTTGTTTGGGCTGAACGGGCCAAGCATTTTCTCGTTCTTTACCGTAATGTCCAGCTGCAACTCCAAACGGCCAACCTGATGGTGGCCGATGGCATCGCCCAGCCCGCCATCGTTGCGCAGCTGCACGACCGCTCCCGTCAGACCCTCACCACCGCGCTGGAAGAATGGGAGACCGAAGTAGCCAAGATCCGCCAACGGCTGGAGAGTAACGAGCCGTTTCGCCGCAAAACACTAGCCCACTGGAAGCTCCAGCACAATCCTTGGCTTAGCTACCGGGCCCAGTTTGTTGAATTAGCAGAACAAGCCGGCGCACTGGCGGAAGAGGTTGCTGTTTTAAGTAAGCAGGTAGATATTTTCGCCGGCATCCGAAGCCTTTTGCACGAGAGTATCGCCGCAGCCGGCAGCGCCGTATCGGAAGCCACCAAAAAAGCAAAAAGCATCGCAGCTTTTATCGTGAAGAGCGAGGACGAAGAGAACGTCAGCCCTGGCCAGATTGCCTCTCTGCTCGAGGAGTACATTTCTGACGCGAAACCGCCCGCACAGATTCATGATTATACCAATGAACTGAACGCCCGCATCGCAAAAGTCGTGGAAAATTGCCGGGTAACCGTCGGTGCGGATCACGGCCTGATGCAATATAAAGATGTGAACTTCCGACGGGCTACCAACCAGTGGATATCCGCTGAAGTACTGCCCCAATTATATAAACTTTGGGAGCTGAGCCAGCAGGTAGTGGGCGGGCTGGAGGTGGCGGTCAACAACGTCCGCAACCGGTCATTACTCATCAATAACGAATTACGGGCCGGCCATAAGATCGACTTTGAAATTGAAGATCTGAGCCAACCGTTTCACGACTTTCTGGAACGAACTAAAAGTACGGAAGCAGCATACGGTACCATTAAAGAGAGGCTGGTAGACATCATTGATACCGACCTGAAGCTTACGAGCGTTTACCGCCCGGTACTGGGCTTTTTACCGCTGCCTTTGCAGACTGGCTTTAACGAATTTACCCGCCGCCAGGGCCGCTGGCTGACACCGGTAAAGGAATGGCTGGGGGCTACCTTTCGTGGGTTCGAACGGTGGCGCGGCGTCGCCGCGCGTGAAGATAAAATGAGCATCTCCGAAAAGGTCGTCCGCGTCGTCAACCAACGCCAGGTCACCAGTAGCAACGCCGAGTACACCAATATTGTGATGACCAAGGGCTACATCGGCGAATCTTTCCTGGTGGGCCGGGAGGAGGAAACCGCTCACTTGAAACAACTGGTAAACGACTGGCGCCAAAACTACCGGGGAGCCGTTGTACTGACGGGCCGCCGGCTGTCTGGCCGTTCGCTTTTCGGAGAGATGATTTCTAACCGGATCTTCCCGAACAACGTCATCCGCCTGGTACCTAACGGTGTGATTTCCGTAGAGGGCCGTCGGATGCATACTACTGGGCAGCTGGCTAAAGCGCTTGCCTTCGTTCAGAAATACACCATCCAAACCCGGCCGATGATCTGGATTGATGACCTGGAACTCTGGTGGGACAAGAATACTTCTCTGGCGGAGAACGTAGCGGCGCTTTCTGACCACATTGATAATTACTCCGCTAAAATTTTCTACCTCGTTGCTACCACCAACGCCGTTTACGCCCACCTCAACCGTTTCCGTGATCTGGACCGGATTTTTCAGGCGGAGGTGAATCTCGATGACTTTTCGTTAGAGGATATGCAACGAGCTATTCGTATCCGCCACGGAGCTACCCACAAGAAACTGGTAGACGCAGACGGGGAACCCCTGAGCGAACTGACCTTCAACCGCCTGGTGAAAAAGCTTCACCGCGCCGGCTACGGTAACGTTGGCGATACGCTCAACCGCTGGGCTTTTATGATGGAGTATTGCGATGAGAACAGCGTGACGCCGAGTAATGTAAGTCGGCACCGGCTACCGGCTTTCGTGAACACGGATACCGGCCTACTGCTTACCACCATCTTCCTGGAACGACGGACGAACGAGTACCACCTGCGCAAGCTGTTCGGCCCCGCCTTTGACCGCCAGTACCGTAGTGTCTTGCAACGCTTGCTACGGGTAGGGCTGCTGACCCGCTCCATCGATGGCTGGCTCTCGATCCGGGAAAGCGTCGTAACCGATGTTGGTCGGGCGCTAGAGAACAACGGTTACCTGAACAATGAGCTTTAAAACATCCTACGTCGTAAACCGGCGAGTAAAATTATAACCGTATGGAAGCGCTATTGCAACCTTACTTTACTTGGGCTAATCTTTTTACCGCGGCGCTTTTGCTGTGGGGAGTGTACTGGCTATTGGTGCTGCTGCTTCGGCGAATGCGGAACAGCGTACTCTTCGGTAGGTTTCAGCAACCAATCGTTAATATAATTTCGACTTTCCTCTTGCTGTACGAGCCTATTACTATCATGATTCTCACGTTTGAGTTTCTATTCATTAACCCGGTGATGCACGGTACGCTGTTGTTGCTGCTCACTGTAGCTAGCTTTAGCCGTGTCCGGGATTACCTTAGTGGCCGGATCATACTCGCGACTACGCTGGTGGCGGAAGGCAAAAGGATGAAAACGGCCCAGGCTACCGGGGTGATCTCTCGCATCGGCCGCATCGGCTTGTACCTGCAGACGGGCGACAGCCTCCACTTCGTCAACTATAGTAACCTGATTACCGAAGGCTATTCGCTTTCTACCGGGCAGGAAGTCGGTGGCTACTACCAACTAAACATTAAAGTTGAAAAGGACCAGAAACCTACGGACAGCCTGCGGGAGCTTGCAGATAAATTTCTCAGTGTGCCGTACTTGGACCGCACGTTTAAACCGGAATTCGCCTTTGCCGAAGGGCGTAAGGATAAGATTAACGCCCGCGTCTCCGTGCGTGAAGAGCAACACCTGCGGATGTTGCTGGAGCTTATGGAGGAGTGGGGGTATCCCGCTACGCTTGCTAAGCGGTAGTGAGTGAGTTGCTGAGTTGCTATCGCGCACTGGGTAGACTAGACATTGCTACCGCAGGAGGCAGGTATGATATTACTGCTGCGCTAACGGGCGAAACCGAATACCGCTCTGGATAAGGCAGAATAAGAATTTTTAAAATTTTCAGTTTTAGCGAATGGAATATTTAGATACAAACACCTTGCTGATCGCGGCGTCGGTCATCATTATTTTTTCCTTCATTTTTGGGGAGGTGGCTAAGCGAACGAACGTGCCGTCGGTACTGATGCTGATCATCCTTGGTATTCTACTGAAATTCGGTATGGATGCGGTGGGGGTCATGGGCAACGTCGACTTTCTACCGGTGCTGGAAGTACTTGGGGTGGTGGGGCTAATCATGATCGTTCTTGAGGCTGCCTTGGAGTTGAAGCTGGAGAAAGACAAATATCTGGCCATTGGCAAGGCGTTGCTGATCGCCTTACTGGGGCTTGTGTTCTCGACCTGGGCAGCGGCGGAAATCCTTGAGTACTTTGTGGAGGGAATGGATTCTGCTACCGCGTGGCTGTACGCTACGCCGCTGTCTATTTTATCAAGTGCCATCATTATTCCCAGCGTTGCTGGCTTGAAAGCAGATAAGAAAGAGTTTCATATCTACGAGAGTACATTCTCCGATATCCTGGGTATTATGCTGTTCTATTTTTTGACGAGTCAGCTCCACGGGGAAACCGGTGAGTTTGGCCTGGATGGGCATTTAGCGGAGACGGCCGAACACTCCAGCGGAGCGTTGGCCTACGGCATCAAAGTTCTTATTACCATTGTGGTTTCTCTGGTCGCCAGCTACGGAATTGTCTTGATCTTTCAACGGATCAAGAGCCATGTGAAGCTGTTTTTGCTGATTGCGGTATTGTTACTGCTTTACGGTATTGGTAAAAAATTTCACCTTTCCTCGCTCATCATCATTTTGGTATTCGGCCTGATGATTGCCAATATGCGCCTCTTCTTCCAGGGGCCGCTCAAAAAACTGCTGAACTACAAACAGGCCATGCACATTTACGAAGGTTTGCACGTCGTGACGATGGAAACGGCCTTTGTTGTCCGTACTTTTTTCTTTGTCATCTTTGGCCTCACGATCGTTCTCTCTTCGCTTGCCAGCTGGAATGTAGCTATGGTGAGTATCCTGATTATCCTGAGTATTTACGTGATTCGCTTTGTGATTCTGCGCATTTTTATCGGCTCCGATATTCTGCCACAGCTTTTCGTTGCACCGCGTGGTCTCATTACGGTTCTCTTGTTTTATGCCATTCCGGAGGAGGTACATGTGGAGGCTTTTGAACCGGGTATCCTGCTGTTTATTATTATCGGTACGAGCCTGATCATGACGCTGGCCATGGTGGTGGATAAGAACCGTACTTCTGTTGCCCTCCGTAAAGTGGATGAGGCGCCGGTTGGGTACGAAAAATGGCGTGCGCCTACGCTTGCGGAGGCTATTATTGAGGAGGAGGAAGGGTAGATTAATAGAAATGATAGATTTACCGCGCTACCGCACATGAAAGCCGGCCTAGCGTTCTGGTCTGAAGACACCTTTCCGCACAGCCAGGTGGGAGCCTGGTACCTTTCAGCGCCCGTATGCCACCGGCTATTTAGTAGAAAGACACCAGCCCTAGAAACGTGATAATGACAGTAAGGACAACTGAAAGAAAAACGACCATTGGAGGGATATTTTCCCTAGGTACGTACATAGTGCCGACGGAGGGTTAATTTTGTGCCTTGAAAACGCGCCAAGTCTGGCAAACGATCCCTCTAGAAGACCTTTTGATGCCAATATTTTCCAAGCTCTCCATCATTATTCCCGCCTACAACGAAGAGCGTACCATTCACCTGATTTTAGATAAGGTGCGTGACGTACAACTGACCGGTGGAATTGAAAAAGAGCTCATCATCGTAAATGATTGCTCTTCGGACGATACTGAAGGCGCCATCCAGCGTTATCGAGCGGCGAACCCCGAATTAAATATACAGTACCATGCCCATCCGGTGAACCAGGGCAAAGGTGCTGCCCTGCATACCGGCATCAGCAAAGCCATCGGCGAATACCTGATCATTCAGGATGCTGACCTGGAGTACGACCCCGAGGAGTATAACGACCTACTGAAACCCGTGCTCTCCGGTTTTGCCGACGTGGTGTACGGTAGCCGCTTCCAGGGTAGTAAGCCGCACCGCATTCTTTTTTTCTGGCATACCCTCGGTAATAAGTTCTTGACGACCCTCTCTAATATATTTACCAACCTGAACCTGACGGATATGGAGACTTGCTATAAGCTCTTCCGTACCGACCTCATTCAAGGACTGAAGCTTACGGAAAAACGCTTCGGTTTCGAGCCGGAGGTGACGGCGAAGATCAGCCGTATCAAAGACGTTCGCATTTACGAAGTCGGTATCAGCTACTACGGCCGTACTTACGAAGAGGGAAAAAAAATTGGGTGGAAAGACGGGGTGCGGGCGATCTACTGTATCGTCAAGTTTGGGCTTGGTGCCTAGACCGTTTAGAATAATAACATAGGTACTTACCTATGCCATAAATAATTATTACGTTCGATCAGCGCCTCGCGTCTCTTATCGAAATCTCTCCATCCTGCCTCAGGGAATACGGAGAGATAATACCGGACTTGCCGGTCGTCGAGCGTAGCCGAGACGCTCTTGTCTTGAGCCGGTTGCTTCTGTACTGTACTACCGCCGGTTACATGAGGTGATCCTGTGTTCGCGAAGCGAGCGCGGCCCTTCTCAAGCGAGGCCAGTAGGGGCGATCTATCGCGGTCGCGTTTACCACTGCGTTTTTACTTCATGTGCCCGACAGTAGTATAGTACTTAATCTAAATTAGAAAGCCCGGCCCCGCAAACAGCGGGAACGGGCTTTCCAATTAGAGAGGCGATTTTATGAAAGACGAAGGATTTATTCCTCAATTTCAAATAAACTCTGATCAATATCAGCGTTAAGTTCCATTTCTTTAGTCGCGAATTTAAGAGGGAAGGGCATTGCACCAGTAATGGTCATCTCGTACGGGATCATGACGCCATTTACTTCGCGGTAATCACTGTAATCGACGATAGAGGTAGTCGGGCCTTGTTTCTTTACACGGCGAACGAGCAGTTTGCTTTCCTGGTCGAAGTACATCTGGGCGTCACCTTTTCCGGATTCTGTCTTTAAGTCAAGTATGATCGCTTTTTTACCGTTAATAGTTTCCGTTCCGCTGATGGAAATCATATCAACTTTGTCTATTAGGGCTACCGTAGCGAAAAGCACTGCCTGCTCCTTCATTCTTGCAACCATCTCGTCGTCGGTGGCCATTTTCTGCCCCTGTTGCATCATTAATACTTGACCGTTGTTGTAGCGCTGGTCTCCCACCGTCATACCCATCATCTGGGTCTGGGTGCTCGATTTGTTACCACCTTCTTTGTACATAGTTTGAACTACGGTCTGGCCCTGAATGCTAGCTTCCATTACCTGAGACCAGGACGTGATCCCATCGATAGCTGCCTTCCCGCCAATGGCTTTTGTGTAATCCATGATGACTTGCTTGGGCGTAACATCCGTAGGCGCAGCCATATCATCCATATTCATCGTTTCACCATTGACATCGTAGTAATTGACTTTGCCGCTGGTAGCGAACTTAGCCAGCTTTTCCGCAACGGCTTTATCCCCAACAACGATGATGTTGATGTTTTCTGGAGACATTACCTCACGGGAGACTTCCAACAGGTCGTCGGCGCTGCTGGAAGCTACTTTCTGCAGGTAACTGGGGTAATAGTTACGATCTAAACCGTAGCGGATGGTATTTAGGGCGAAACTGGCGATCTGCTGAGGGCTTTCCAATGCACGACCGAAGGAGCCGATGATTTGGCTTTTGGCGCGGTTTAGCTCATCTGGGGTGACGGGGGCGGTACTAATCTTCACCAGTTCAGTCATGAATTCGGTTACGGCGGAGTCCGTCACTTCGTTGCGTACGTCGGAGCTAGCGGAAAAACTGCCCACCAGTTCGTCGGCATCCACACTGGAGCCAGCACCGTAGCTAAAGGCGTTCTTCTCGCGGATGTTCTGGTTGAGACGGCCATTGAAGCCGGTACCTAATATACGGTTGACGATGGAACCACGAAGTGCCTTCTTTGTGCCAGGTTTCACGTCAACTGGCTTGGAGAAGATGATGTTGGACTGCACGGCTCCGGCACGGGGCACGAAGTTGACCGTTATTCCCTGCGGAGCTTTTGGCATCTCGAAGGATGGAGCGGGTACGTCCTTTTTCTTCCAGGCACCGAAAGACTCTTTCGCTAGCTTCTCAGCTTCAGCTCGGGTAAGGTCGCCTACCATCACGAGGTAACTACGGTTAGGAACGAAGTAGGTTTCGTAGTACTCCTTTATCGCGTCGAGGCTAACGTTTTTAAGTGAGGCTTCCGTTGTTAGTTCACCGTAAGGGTGGTCAGTACCGTAGGTGACGCGTTGGCGTAGGCGGGAAGCGATGGCTCCCGGGTTGCCGAGTGCTGACTGGAGGCCAGCTTCTGCTTCGCTTTGTACTTTGGCGAACTCTTCCTCAGGGAAACGCGCATCCAGCACCACTTCGGCCATCATGCCCATGAGCTGCTCTTTATACTTGCTGATGGTCGCACCGAAGGCTCCGCTGCCACCTGCGCTCAAAGAGGCGCCGATGAAGTCGATCTCTTCGTCGATCTGCTCTTTAGTTTTGGTGGAAGTAGCGCGGCGAAGCATCTGGCCCATCATCTGCCCCGTACCGGCGTACTCACTTTCTAGGTGGGGAGGGACGTCTATGAAGAGCTGGTAGCTAACGCGGGGCAGTTTGTGGTTTTCGACGAGGACGACCTGCAGGCCGTTGTCGAGGGTAAAGTCCTGAAAGTCGCCGATTTTAATCTCGGGAGCCGGCCCGGCCTTAGGGGCCATGGCACGGAAGTCGTCTTTCATCGTTTCCGTTACGGCCGTTGGTTTTTCGGCCATTTTATCGGAGGTCGCTTGCGGGGTGGAGCAGGCTGCGACCAGTAGAAGGGCTAGTAGGCCCAAAAATAATTTTTGCATCTTGGTTGGGTTGTGAATCCCCTGACTTCGCTTGCTGCTTTGCACCTCGCTGCGTCTGGAGTTAAAACGATTTGATCCCTTAAGGACCTTAAATGTACCACCGTCGTGAGTCTGTACGACTTATTTGACTACGTGGCTGCCTTTGGCGGTGATTAGGTGACTTACTTACTCGGCTTTTCACCTGGCATCCAGTAGAGGAGTACACGGTTGTTCTCTGAGTAGTACTGTTTGGCTACGCGGCGAATGTCTTCGCGGGTAACTGCCATACTGCGCTTCATTTCCGTATTGATAAGGTCAGCGTCTCCCTGGTACATTTCGTAATTGGCGAGGCTTTCGGCAATTCCGGCCATGGTACTGTAGCCAGAAATAGCGTCGGACTCCACCTGGTTGCGCAGCTTCTGGAATTCTTTCTCGCTGATGAGGTCGGTTTGCATCTTCTCCACTTCCTGGTCGAAGAACATCTGAGCTTTCCCGAGATCGCCTCCGGGCTTAAGGATGGCGAAGGCTATGGAAATTCCGGGGTTCTGGCTTCCAGACGGGAAAGAGCCTGCTTGTACGGCTACCTGCTCTTCGTCTACCAGTACTTTATTGAGGCGCGAGCTTTGTCCCTGGCTCATCACTTGGTTCAGCATGCTGATGGCGTAGTAGTCTGGGTGAGTAAGTGCGGGGGTGCGGTAGCCCATCACGAGGGCGGGGAGTGGGGCTTTGGCGTCGTAGACGGTGTCGCGGATTTCCGCGACCAGTTCTGGTTCAACGATGGTTACACGGGGTACTTCCTGTCCCCGGGGAATACCGCTAAAATACTTTTTAACCAGTGCTTTCGTCTGGTCAATATCTAGGTCGCCAGCAATGGAGAGAATGGCGTTATTGGGTACGTAGTAGGTTTCGTAAAAACGCTTGTAATCAGCTTCCTGGGCACCGTTGAGGTCTTCCATGTAGCCGATGTTAGGGTCTTTGTAGGGGTGCTCTTTAAACCCGCGCTTGAAGAGTTCGTACTGAAGGTTGCCGTAGGGTTGGTTGTCCATCCGTTGGCGGCGTTCTTCCTTCACCACGCTGCGCTGGGTTTCTACGCCTTCCTGGTCTACGACGGCGTGGAGCAGCCGCTCGCTCTCCAGCCAAAGGCCGAGTTCGAGTTTGTTGCTGGGCAGGATTTCGTAGTAGTAGGTACGGTCCTGGCTGGTGTTGGCGTTGAGCACACCGCCCGCGTCTTCAACGTACTTCGCGTATTCACCACGCTTGATGTTCTTACTGCCTTCGAAAAGGAGGTGCTCGAAGAAGTGGGCGAAGCCAGTGCGGCCCTCGAAAGAATCTTTACCGCCAACTTCATACATGATGGAAACGGCAACAATTGGAGCCGTGGCGTCTTGGTGAAGGATAACTTTTAGGCCGTTATCTAGGGTGTATTTGGTAAAGTCGATGTTAGTTTGGGCACTCAACCCCATAGCGAATAAGCACAGGCTTAAGAGTGTTCCTATTTTTTTGAAAAGCATATTACGTAGTTTAACAAGGCGTGTTTTAAAGATGTCCTTTCTAGCAAAACCGCACAAAAGGAAGATCGTTGGCTAAACAAACGATTTTTCGACAAATGAGCGCTTCTGAAAGATAGAATGTTAGCTGAATGACGAATTAAGGAATTTGGTTACGGGTGCGGACGCGCGTGCAGAGCATGAGTTAGTAAGTCACTGAGTTACCGTACTGTGTTCCTAGAGGTCAAACTATGCTTCTTCATCCTCGCCTTGCACCTGCGCCCGCGCCTCGAAATTACGAAAAAACCCCGCTATACCAAAATGGTACACGGGGTTAAGAAAAAGGGCTGGTGTTAAGGAACGCCAATTCAATAATTGTCGCTTTTCGGCCGTCTTATTTTGCCCTTATGCTCACAGAAAATTATTTCCGTAGCTAAGACTACGCAAAGGATTCTTTGAGAACGTAGGAACAAAAACGCCAGGCCGC
>JAPKCQ010000080.1 GCA_026421165.1 Lewinella sp.
GTAAATGTTCCGCTTACAAAACCCCGAATACCTCTACCTCCTTCTAGCCGTTCCCATCCTGATCGGTTTGTTCCTGTGGTACTGGAACCGCCGCCGTGCTGCGCTCGACCGCTTCGCCGACCGGGAAATGATGGAGCAATTAGCTCCGGGAATGAACCGCCGCTTGCCGTGGACCAAGTTCATACTCTTGTTAATTTCAATCCCCCTACTCTCCGTCGCGATGACGAACCCCCAGTGGGCCGCCGAACGGCAGGAGGTGAAGCGACGGGGTATCGATGTGATTCTCGCCCTCGATGTCTCTAATTCCATGCTAGCCGAAGACGTACAACCCAGCCGGATGGAGCGGGCGCGCTACTTTGCCACTACGCTCGTGGACGAGCTGGTGGGCAACAACATTGGCATAGAACTATTCACCTGCACCTCCTTGATGCAGGCGCCACTCACGACCGATTACGCCTTCATCAAATCCGTTATCTCCGCCGCCGGGCCGTACCAGATCTCTGCTCAGGGTACCAACCTCGGTGAAGCCATTGACCGGGCCGAGGAAGCCTATGAAGAAGGCAGCGCCAATCACCGCGCCCTCATTATTATCTCCGACGGAGAGGACCACGACGGCTCCGCAGCTGCAGCGGCCAACCGTGCCCACGATGCGGGCCTGATGATTTACACCATCGGCGTCGGTAAGCAAGAGAGTAGCTTCATGCCGCTGGACCTACCGAATGGCCGTAAAGATTACGTTCGCCAAAACGGCGGCGGTCCGGCCACTACCAACGCCGATCCCGCAACGCTGGAGGCCATCGCCTCCGCCGGCGGAGGCAATTACTTTCCCCTCTCTGGGGACAGTAAAAATCTGGCCGAAGCCATTAAGGCGAAGGTCGACGGTATTGAAAAACAAGAGTTCGAAAGCCAATCTTTTTCTACCTACGACAGTTATTTCTACTGGTTTCTCGCTCCGGCGATCCTCCTGCTTCTCTTCGAGTTTTCCATCGGGCGAAAGGACAGGAAGCGGGCGGCGGAGCTAGAAATCTAACCGGCCCTTCGCGTTATAGTCGCAAAGCGACATTCTCTTTAGATAACCTCGGACGAAGTCCGAGGTCTTCCCTGACTTCCACCAGAAAACCATGCGCTACCTACTAATCCTACTCCTAACCTTAGCGACACTAAGCGTCGCTGAAGCTCAAACCAGCCACCGCGCCCTACGCAGCGGCAACAAGGCTTACAAAGACAAAAACTTCGACGAAGCAAAGTCGGAGTACAACCGCGCGCTCGAGTCCGATAATTCCGCCAAGGGCAACTACAACCTTGGCAACGCTCTTTACGAAGGCGGAGACTATGAGGAGGCCGCCAAGAAGTATGAAGAGGCCGCTAGCCTGAGCAGAGATCCTGATATTACCTCCAGCGCCTACCGCAACCTCGGCGACGCGCAGTACCGTCAGGAAAACTATAAGGAGAGCGTGGAAGCCTACAAACAGAGCCTACGCATTAACCCGGACGACCAGGAGACGAAGTACAACCTCAGCAAGGCTATCCGCCGCCTCCAGCAGCAACAGCAGCAAGAAAATCAGGAAAGTAAGGAAGGTGACCCTCAAGATCAGGACCAGGAGAACGACCAGCAGGAGCAAGGCCAGGACAACCCGCAGCAGGGAGATTCGGACCAAGAAAGTGACAGCGACCAGCAACAAGACCCAAAGGACCAGCAGCAACAAGACGGTGACCCTCAGGACCAGAAAGAACAGCAGCAGCAACAAGCCGGTCAGAACGGCGAATCCAAGGCCAACCGCAACCAGCCAAAGATGAGCCGCGAAGAAGCCGAACGCCAACTGGGCATCGCTGAAGAGGCGGAGAGAGAGACAATGAAGAAGCTTCAGAAAGGGGCTCGCTCCAGCTGCAAAGACGGTAAGGGTTGGTGATGCCTCAGACTCCTCAATACTCTCTTCGTACGGGCGGGGCTTGCCCCCTCTCAATTCAACTCCAACCCGCTACCATACGGAGCATGCCCTACACTTTATACCCCCGCCATATCCAACGACCTCCAATGCACCACCTCTTTGCTCTACTACTTTTACTCTGCACCTGCGCAAGCGCCCAAAATCTGGCCGCCCAGCACCAGGACATCACCTTCGCCGCCGAAGTGAGCAAAACAAAGATGCTTAAGAATAGCACCCTGGAGTATAAGCTAACGTTGAGTAACGCCCAAGGCAATGAGCTTTTGCCGCCTAAATTCGACAACTTCATCGTTATGCGCGGGCCTATGCGCTCACTTGGCACCTCCATTATCAATGGCGTCGGTACCAGTTACCTGAGCTATAGCTGGCAGCTACAACCGAAACGGACGGGCAAGTTCGCCATCGGCCCCGCCTCCATCCGGGCCAGTGGGCGAACGTACCGGACTAACTCAAAATCTGTAGACGTACTGGAAGCAAACGCTGCCGCCGCCGGAACACCCGATGATTTCTTGCGCGCCGAACTGTCTACCGACACCGCCTTTGTTGGCCAGCAGATCATTCTAAACCTGAACCTCTACTCCACTACCAATGTGATTTCCCGTAACCTCGTGCAGGAGCCGGACTACGACGGGTTCTACGCCCAACCCCGCCGGCAGTACGACGGTCGCCCCCGTGCCATCATCGAAAACGGCCGTGAATACCAACGGCGGACCCTGCTCAGTATCGCCCTATTTCCTACTAAAAGTGGACGGATAACGATCACTCCTTACCGCATGATTCTGGGCGCACTGCGCTACCAGGGCAACAGCAGCTACTCCCGCCGTTTCACCGAACAGATTCCGCTGAATACGGATTCGCTGTATATATATGTAAGCGAATTACCCCAGCCTCGCCCAGCCAGTTTCAGCGGTGGCGTCGGCGAATACCGGATGCAGGTCCAGGCTGATCGTGACCGGATGACGACCGAGGATGCCCTGACTTTACGCATCACCGTCACCGGCGAAGGCGATATTAAACGGCTAGAAACCTTCCTGCCCGTAAGCGAAAAAGACTGGAATATCTATGACCCTAACATCATTTCCGAAGAGTTTCTTGACAGCCCCACCGGGATGCTCGGCCGCAAAATATTCGAGTATAAAGTAGTGCCGAAACGGGCGGGGGTCTATGACCTGCGCCCCGCCATGAACTACTTCGATGTTGACAGCGCGCGCTACGTCGTTCATGCCCCCACGGCTTTCAACATTAACGTTGCTGCCGGCTCCGGCAATACCACCTACGCGATTGACACAACCGCTACTGAGGAAGCCAAACTCATTCTTTTGCCGGTTACCGAACTGCCAGCTGGAAATTTTTACGGCAGTACTCTTATTGGTCAGCCGCTTTTTTGGGGCCTTTTCCTTCTTCCGCTGCTTTTGGCCGGAGGGCTCATTAGCCTGCAACGCTACCGCGATCACCTGGATAACCGCGACCCAGTAGCCCTGGCTCGCGAACGCGCCGCCCGCGCCGCAACCGAGCGTTTAAAATTAGCTAAAACGCATCTGGATAAAGTGGAGCCCCGGGCTTTCTACGATGCCGTCGAAGGCTCTTTGCTTGGTTACCTCCGCGATAAATTCGAGCTGCCTGTGGTGAATCTGACCCGCCGCAACATCCGTGAAAAACTGAGCTCGGCTGGTGCTAGTTTAAACCTTACTGACCGCTACGACCAACTGCTCCAGCGCTGCGAAATGGCCCTCTATGCCGGCCAGGACAAAGCGGATGATCTCGCGGCCGCCTACGCCGCCGCCAAAGAGTTAATTGCCGATACGGAACGGCAAACCAATGGGGAGTTTTAGTATATGTAAGAAAAATGTTGGGGATAAAAGGTGGTTTTCCTAGCGGATAATTGAATTTTTCGTTCATTTTCTTTCGGAAGGTGCGTTTGCCTCCTATCTTTAACGTACCTCAATCACATCATTATTTTGCTTTCTCTTTTTCGAACCAATCAAGCCTTCGCCGGCCTACTGCTTTTTTTTTATGCTTTGCTGCTGCAGCTTCCGGCCTTCTTCGGTACGCCGGATGTTGTGGGTACGGAGGTAATTAATGGTGTCGCTGGTAGGCTGGTAATCGACTGGGTCGGGGAACAGCGCTGGCTGGTGCTATTACTTCCAGTTGTGCTGGTGACTCTACAGGGTATCATCGCTAACGTACTGGTCACAAGGCACCGGTTGTCGCGTAAAGTCACTCAATTTCCAGGGCTTTTCATCGTCCTTTGTTGGGCGCTGGTTCCTGCTTTCCGCGAATTACAGGCACTACACTTTGCCAATTTATGCCTTATGCTTGGGCTGCTTTCGTTGGCAAGGGTTTATAAGAAAGATGAGGCAGCTGTAGCACTGTTCAATACGGGGGCGTGGTTGGGTGTTGCTTCTCTGTTCGTCCCGCTTTACCTCTGTTTGCTTCCGGCTTTTATTATCGGGATGGGGGTGCTCCGGCGGCCGGATACCCGTAGTTTTCTACAAATGCTTGTGGGAGGGGGGGTGATGTACTTCCTGGCTTTTATGCTGGTTTACCTTTTCGGGAATTGGGATGGTGCTATTGGGAGACATTTTTCGGGCTTTGGCCTACTGTCTTTATCCGGAGTTGATTCTCAATTTCTGCCGGGGCTGATTGCACTAGCCGTTCTTCTTTTATTTGCCATTGTATCTTATGGTCAGGAGGTTCAGCTGCTCAATATTGAGGGAAAAAAAAATGCGGGTATCGTTTCTTGGGTACTATTTTTTGGTGCGCTGAGTTTGCTGCTCAGCAGCACTGGGTTGTTACCTTTTCTGCAGGTCTTAGTTTGTCCGCTGGGTTTGCTGGTGGGCTTAGGCTTTATTTTGTTGCCGAAGGGGCGGGCGGAGTTTCTCCACCTCATTTTATTCGTTGCGGCTGTCGGCCCATTACTTTGGACTAGGTTCGGAGGGTGATTTTTCATTATTGGGCGCGGCCGTGGTTGCTGAGTGGAGCCGAAGTGTAGGTGCAGCACGGAGTAAGGGAGCAAAGCGGGCTAATAAATAGCCCCTGGATGCCGTTGGGAAGAGTTAGAACCAATTCCTCCAGTATCCCGTAAGTAAGATCATACAGGAGTTCAAAAAACTTACCGTCAAGGGCAGTATGGTTGACCTGACCATCGGTATCGTCATCAGGCCCATCAACAGCCTCAAAGAAAAAACGGAGGATGAAAAGAATACTACCGTCCTGACCCCAAAGAATATTCAGTTGCTTTCTGATATTAGGGGCAAAATAAGGCGGTCAAAAGGCGTAAGTTATTTATACGGCGTCCCTAAAAGGCTAACGATTTAAAAGGCTAATTTTTACAGCTTGAGCCACATTCTGCCCATCCATAGCAGCACTAAGAATACCTCCTGCGAAGCCTGCGCCTTCACCACATGGGTAAAGGCTTGGTAGGTCTGGATGTTGGTAACCCGTCTGATCACGGGGAATACGTACGGGGCTGGAAGTCCGGCTTTCGGCGCCGATCACGTTCGCTTCCTCGGTGTAGTAGCCTTTCATCTTACGGCCAAAATCCTGGACGCCTTGCTGCAGGCGACTAAATATGGACTGCGGTAATATCTGGTGTAATGGGGCGGGGATCAAGCCTGGGATATAGCTGGTGTCGGGGAGGTCCTTAGAGATTTTACTCTTCGTGAAATCAGTTAGTCGGGAGGCTGGGGCTGCCTGGCTGCCGTTGCCTGCTTTAAACATCCGTTGTTCTACGTCTTTCTGGAATTCGAGGCCGGCAAAGACACCATGTTTTTCGTAGGGCTTTAGGTCTTCAAGTTCTACTGCGACGACAGTGCCGGAGTTGGCGTAGGGGCTATCGCGGCGGGAAAGGCTCATCCCGTTCACCACGATCTCTCCAGGGGCGGTGGCGGCCGGGACGACCAGGCCACCGGGGCACATGCAGAAACTAAAGACGCCACGGCCTTTTACTTGGGTGACGAGCTTGTAGCTGCTCGCCGGTAGGTTCTCTTCCCGCTCCGGTTGGCGGTACTGAATGCGGTCGATTAGCGGTTGTGGATGCTCGATCCGGACGCCGAGGGCGAAGGGCTTTGCTTCCAGCCGGACGTTGTGGCGGTGGAGCAATTCGTACACGTCGCGGGCGGAGTGGCCCGTAGCCATGATATAGGCTTTGGCTTCGAGGCGGTAGGTTTCACCTTCCGCATCCCGGATGATGAGTGCTCGGATGTCTTTATCGTCCCGTTCCAGCTCCGTCATCCGGTGGCCGAAGCGAATTTCACCGCCGCAGCGTAGGATGGTTGCGCGCATGTTAGCCACCACTTTCGGTAACTTATTGGAACCGATGTGTGGGTGGGCGTCGATCAGAATGTCCGACTGGGCACCGTGCTCCGCGAGAATGTTGAGGGTTTTTTGAAAATTACCGCGTTTGAGGCTGCGGGTGTAGAGCTTACCGTCGGAATAGGTTCCGGCACCGCCTTCTCCAAAACAGTAGTTAGAGTCGGGGTCTACCGTCCCAAACTGCTGAATGGCGCGCAACGAGCGTCGCCGTGCCTGAACGTCTTTTCCCCGTTCAATGATGATGGGCTTGAGACCGAGTTCGATGAGTTCCAGGGCGGCAAACATTCCGGCGGGCCCGCAACCAATGATGACCACGGCAGGCTTTTCGGATACGTCTCCGTAGGCGTCCATAACCGGTGCCTCGGGAGTGAAAGTCTCTTTAGGCCCGAGTACAGATACTCGCATACGGAAAACAGGACGCGAGCTCCGAGCATCGATACTCCGGCGCTCAATAATGATCTCTCCCACATCAGCGGCGGGCAACGGGCCCTGGCGAAGAACGGCACGGCGTAGCGCCTCGGGGTCGTGAAGGTCGGTGGGCGGGAGTTTTATTTCGAAGGTGGTTGACATTAATAGCAATGTATTATTGTAGGTAGGAGGAAAGAAGTAATTACCGCTTAACCAGAGCGCTTTTGTTCTCCACTTCGACGTGCCCTGAGCGTAGTTGAAGTGGGGATCCGAGGCGCAAGTTTCAATGGGGTAGTCGTTTTGCTCGTGTACGGCTCCGCCTCTCTTGAGTGGGATTATCGGCAAAGGTAGTACCGCTACGAGCGAAGAGAGCATCCACACTATGACGTGCGGCAGCGACTACGTACTACCTACTCTGCCGTCGGTAGGTCTTATCTTCCGACTCCGAAAAATATTCGGGTATATAGACAACGATATTAACCGTCTCAGAGGTGGAAAATTCGGTGCCTTGAACTACGCGGCGCTGCTTGTCCACGCTCTCTAGCTTTAGCTGGTCTCCGGACACTTCTTCGGCTAAATCCCAGCGCTTCTTACCGAGGAAAAACTTAAGGATGTGCGGATCACCGTTGTTGAGCTTAACACTGGTCTCAATTAGGATATCATCTCCCGGCCAGGTTTTGATCTCCAACTGGTCGTCCTTGTAGACATCGAAACTTATCTGGTTGATCTCATCAAGGTCGACAGTCTTGTGGTAAATATCGGCCGGGTCCTGTGCAAAGGAAATCGCGGAGCAGGCCAAGAGGACCATGGTTAGCAGAAAGCGCATAGTGAGAGATTGGTTGTAGTATTGTCGACCGAAGGTTCGATGAAAGGGGTATCGTGTAAACGTAGTAAGCTGGCTCCTTGTTGTCTCTTCCCGTGCACCTGCACTTTGGTTCCGTTCAGAAACCACGGCCGCACCGCATTAGAAACTAGGGAGCTAAGAACTAGAAAACCAGCTTCTAGCTACCTAGTTTCTAGCTCCTAGCTTCTAGCTACCTAGTTTCTAGTTCCTAGCTACCTAGTTCCTAGTTCCTAGCTTCTAGTTCCTACCTACCTTCCTCCGGTTCCGTTTTTTGATGAGCCCCGGTGGTGGCAGGCAATTCAGAACCCATATAAACGAGGTGGCAGGTAGTGGCGGTTGTGATCTCAAATACGGTTGGGTCCTTAGGGATGACGTGCAACTGCCCGTCGGGGTATTTGATGAAGAGCGGCGCGATGTCCACATCAGCGGCGGCGTGGGCCATCAGCTCCAGAAGCTGGGCGGTGGTCGTGAAAGCTACTTCGCGAACGATGGCGGACTCCCGGTTAGACTCGCTGAGGTTGATAAAGTCTTCGGTGTAGCTGAATACACTGTTTTCTGAAGGCGTCATTCGGCCCTTGAGTTCATCCACCGTAATGAGACGGTAAGCACCGCTCTCGCCAAATATTTTCTCGTAGCGGCTAAGCGCGTAGTCGTTCACTTCGTCGCTACTGGTAAAGGCTAGAAGGTACCCTACGTCGAGGAGCTCGTAGCGTTCAGCAAGATCGGTATTATAGATATTGGCCACGATGCCTTCCAGCCCTGCTCGCTCCGCCTTAGTGATGTGGCCGGGGTTGGAATCAACAAGGTGCACCATCCGGCCACTGTCCTTGAGGTATTTGCCAATGGTGATGGCGAAGTCGTTGGCACCGAGGATGAGAACGCCCCCGGAAACATCTTGGACTACCCCAAGCAAACGGGCGATCAGCCGGGCCGTAGTAGCATTCAATAAAACGGTGCCAAGCACAATCATAAAGACCAGGGGCGTGATGTACTCAGCTCCTGGTACTCCTCTGTCTGACAAAGTAAGGCCAAAAAGAGAAGCGATACCGGCCGCAACAATACCGCGCGGCCCCACCCAACTGATGAAGAGTTTTTCCTGATAGTTGAGGTTGCCGCCGTAGGTGCTGACGAATACGCTCAACGGGCGAAGCACCAGGGCCACAAAGCCGAAGAGTGCTATTGGTCGCCAGTCTTCGTAGAGCAACTCCAACTCCGATATGTCCATATTGGCCGCAAGCAAAATGAATAAAATGGAGATTAGTAGAACGCTAAGGCTTTCCTTGAAGGAGAGGATCTCCTCGATACGAGGTACGTCGTTGTTCGCTAAAACCAATCCCATTACAACTACCGCCAGTAGGCCGGATTCGTGCGCCGCCATGTCGCTGCCCACAAAGATCATCAGTACGTAGGCGAGTACGAAAACGTTCAGTAGATAATGGGGAACCAGCTCTCTTTTGATAATATGATAAAGTGCCATCCCTGCCGAAAAGCCGAAGGTGCTACCGATAATAACGATATTCATGAACGTGCCGAAAGCGTGGATCGTGAAGTTAGCATCGTGCCCTGTAGACTTGATAAACTCGAAAACGAGGACGGCCACCAAAGCTCCGATTGGGTCGATCAGAATGCCTTCCCACTTCAAAACGGTCGCTACGTTGCGGTTAAGTGGGATGTTTTGGAGTATCGGTGCAATCACCGTAGGCCCGGTGACGATAATAAGGCCGGCAAAGAGAAAACTGATGCTCCAGCTAAGCTCCATGATGTAGTGAGACGCGAAGCCAGCACCGATGAAGGTGATAAGGCTACCGATGGAAATCAGCCGCAGGATAGTACGCTGCGTTTCCTTGACTTCCTTGATTTTTAGCGTGAGCCCGCCTTCAAAGAGGATAATACCGATGGCCAGGCTTACGAAGTAAAATAAGGACTTGCCGGGGAATAGCCCCGTCTCTCCGTTGAAAATCGGGTTGATCAGCTTCGCACCATCTGCCGTAAGCAGGGTCGATATCGGCCCCACGAGCAGGCCTGCCACAATTAGGGGAAGGATGGCGGGTACGCGTATGCGCCAAGCTAGCCACTGGGCAAAGATCCCGAGAATAATAATTCCGGCTAATTCCTGCATGCAAAGGGGGGAAAAGGAGAAAAGGAAAGGGAGCTGAGCTGAAAGGCAAACCCCTGTTAAAGTAGCAGATATATCGGCCGGTGCTTATCCGCCAAAGAGGCCGCCAAGACCGCCGGGAAGCATATTGTTCATCATGGAACCCGCTTGGCCTTGTTCGTATTCCACCGCTTTTGCCAGCGCGCGGTTGGCGGCTACAACGATAAGGTCTTCCAGACCTTCGGCATCTTCGGGGTCCAGTAATTCGGGGTTGATCTTCACGTTGGTGATCTCGCGGGCGCCGGAGCAGGTTACAGTCACGGCATCACCACCTGCTTCGGCGGTAAACGACTGGGCGGCAAGCTGCTTTTGCATCTGCTCTTGCATTTCTTGCATCTGGTTCATCATATCTCCGAGCATAGGGTATCGTTTAGATTGAACCTTAAAAATGATCGGGAAGGGCTTTTAGTTCGCCACTAACAAAAAGAATGGGGGAGACGAACACTTTGTCCGGCTTCCCCATTTTCTTAAACAGCCTATAAAACAAAATTACTAGTGAGAATAAAGTGATGCTATATAATCTTTCATCATCAAAACTATCAGCAAAACGGTGGGGGGGGAGAGAACGCTGCCTGGCGGTGAAAATAAAATTCCGTTGGCCTATGTTGAAGAATTTAAGATACGCACCCCTCTAGATGTGCAAGACGCAAATTGAAGGTTTTTCTGACCGGTCTCTCCCGTACGGAGCAGTCACAAAGCGATATTCTCTCGTGTTTACCCCAGGCGAAATCCGGGGTAAGCCGTCCGTAATAGTGAAACATACATCTCTCGACCAGCCTCGACTTCCGCCACGAAAATAAACTCATCCGCCGTATGGCTACGGGCACTATCGCCAGGCCCGAGTTTAAGCGTAGGAAAAGGCATCAGCGCCTGATCGGAAAGGGTAGGGGAGCCGTAGGCCTTTGCTTCGGGGCGAACGGTAAGCCCTGCCCGCACCAGCGGGTGCTCTATGAAAATACCGCTGGATTGCAGGCGCAAACTCCTTGGTACTAGCGCTGCATATTGGCAAATAGCTTGTAATTCCGCTACGGCCTCTTCATTACGGTAGGCTTCATTAACCCGCAGATCGATCAGAAAGGTCGCCCGATCGGGTACGACGTTGTGCTGGGTGCCAGAGTTTAGAACGGTTACATTGGCTGAAGTTGGACCGAGTAATTCGCTGGGCCGGGTGAAAAGGTGGTCGCGGATGGCGGCGATGTCGTCTAGGGCCAGGTAGAGCGCGTTCACCCCTTCTTTGCGGGCAGCGTGGCCAGAAACGCCTTTCGCTTCACCGTCGATGACAACCAGTCCACGTTCGGCGATGGCTAAATCAAGGAGGGTTGGCTCGCCGACGATTCCCGCGTCAATTTGACCGAGCAGCGGTAGCAGGGCGGCAATGCCGTTCGGACCACTGATCTCTTCTTCGGCTGTGGCGGCGAGGATGAGGTTGCAGCCGAGGGTGGGATCGTTCTCCAGCTTTACGAAGGCGGAGATGAGACAGACGAGCGCTCCGCCGGCATCGTTGCTGCCCAGGCCGTAGAGTTTGCCGTCAATTACCTCCGCTTTATGTGGGTCGCGGGTGTAGCCAGCGGCTGCTTTTACCGTGTCGTGGTGGCTGTTGAGGAGGATGACCGGCTGGCCTTCAACCCAGTTGCGGGACTTTAGCCAGACGTTGTTGAGGTGACGGTTTGGGCTCAGGTCCTGGTCGTGGAGGAAAGCCTCTATAATGTCCGCCGTCCGGTCCTCCTGGCGGGAGAGGGATGGGGTGGAGATCAGGGTTTTTAGCAGCGGGAGGTACATGTAGCGAAGTTGGAAAAGGTAAGGAGTCGAAAGCTGGCGCTTATCGGTGCTATGGGTGCCGTGGGAGACACTTTAATTCCGACTTTTCCGTGGCTCTCCGGTAAGCTCCATAAATCCTTCGACCTTATCGTTAGGCACGGTAACGCTAAGCGTGTAGTGCGCAATTTTCCAACCATTCGGCCCGTCGCGCTTTACTACGGCAGTGCCACGGCAGGGGCCCATCCAGGTGTGCAGCAGCTCGTCCCAGTAAGCAACTTGCTGGTTGGGGTCGTAGAAGATGTGGCGCTCCGTGGCGTTGAAATCCCAGGCTTTGCCGCGGGCGAAATAAGGCGAGGCGAAGCCGAGGAATTGGGCTTTCGTCCAGTGTTCTCCCTTGTCGGTGCCGATGTAGACGGCATCGTCGGTCATTGCGTCGAAGAAAATGGTGGAGTCGGCATCGGCGGCGGCTTTGTGCCAGCCGGTGGCGAGGGCCTCGATGGCTTCGTGGGGTGTTTGCTTGCGCACGGGCTCGCAGTCGCCGGCGGCATCGCGGCGGGTATCGGTGATGTGGAGGATGCGCCACTGGCCTTCGGCGCCGTCCTTCACGAGTTGAAAAGCATTGACGCCGCAGTGGTGAAGCTCACCTTTATAGTTGAACACGTAGGGTGTCCAGGCGCTGGCCAGGTGGCCGTCGATGTTCAGCTCGGTGTAGTTGAGCTCTTCCTCCCAGTCACCCGCTTCTGTTTTTTGTATGCCGAGGAACCATTTGTCGATACTGCCAGTGGAGATAACGGTTTCTCCCGTCGGTTTGGTGACCACGCTGTGCAGCGTCGCGTCTGGGTGGAAGTAGGTGCGCAGGCCCGTGGTGTCGCCGGCCTTCATGGCGGCGAAGACGTTGTTGATGGTCTCGTTTGGCGTTTTTGTTGCGCGGACTTCTGGGGCTATTTGGGCGCAGACGCAGGATGCAAGGACGAGAATGAAGGAGCAGAGTAGGGCACGCATGAGGATCTTATTTATAGACAGGTAAAGTTAACGCGTTGGTAGTAACTTTACCCCACCATCCGGGATCCCGGAGGCATCGAATCGTTTTAACTCCGGACGTAGCGAAATGCGAAGCATCGAGCGGAGTTCGGGGAATGCCCCGCAAGGCAATGAGCTGTTTGGCATCGATCAGCATTCGGAGCAGCCCTACCACCACCACACTATGACCGCCAGCACCACCACACTACCACCACTAACGTACAAGAAGTACCGCACAAAGAAGGCTACTCAACAAGCCCTCTTCCAGCAGCTACTCCGTCCGCGCCTCATCGAGGAAAAGATGCTCAAGCAACTCCGCCAGGGCGTTATCTCCAAGTGGTTTGCTGGCATCGGCCAGGAGGCCATCAGCGTCGGCTGCGCCGCTGCGCTTGAGCCGGACGAGTACCTATTCACGATGCACCGCAACCTCGGGGTGTTCACCACCCGGGAGGTTCCGTTAGAGCGGCTCTTCGCCCAGTGGCAGAGCAAGCCAGGAGGATTTACCCAGGGGCGCGACCGCAGCTTCCACTTCGGTAGCCAGGAGCATAAGATTGTAGGGATGATTTCTCACCTCGGTCCTCAACTCAGCCTAGCGGCGGGCGTGGCGCTGCGGCATAAATTGCTTGGTGACAAGAAAGTCAGCCTTGCCTTTACGGGCGACGGAGGCACCAGCCAGGGCGAATTCCACGAAGCGCTCAACACCGCCGCCGTCTGGAAGTTACCGGTACTTTTCGTAGTGGAAAACAACGGCTGGGGCCTGTCTACCCCCGTATCCGAACAGTATGCCTGTAAGCAGCTGTCCGACCGGGGTGCGGGCTACGGTATGCGCTCCCTCACCATCGATGGCAACAACATCCTTGAAGTCTTCGAAACGGTTTCGAAGTTGGCTGCGGAGATGCGCGAGAATCCTGAGCCCGTTTTGCTTGAATGCATGACTTATCGGGTTCACGGCCATGAGGAGGCGAGCGGGGTGAAGTACGTTCCGAAGGAAGAAATCGAAGCCTGGAAACAACGTGACCCGGTCAATAACTTCGCCGATCACCTCATTGCCAAGGGTTGGCTCACGGCAGAAGAGCGTCAGGCCATGGAGAAAATCATCAAAAAAGAAATTGATACGGGCTTGAAAATCGCTGGTTCTATGCCAGCTACCGTCGGCGACGTTGACCGAGAGTTAGAGGAGATATTTGCTCCTTCAACCTTTTCTGCACCTGCGGCTGCGCCTACGGAAACATCGGAAATGCGGGTCATCGACGCCATTTCTGATGGATTGCGAGAAGGTATGCGCGCCCATGAAGACCTGGTGTTAATGGGTCAGGACATCGCCGACTACGGTGGCGTCTTCAAGATTACCGACGGATTTATGGCCGAGTTTGGCGCCGACCGCGTTCGCAATACCCCTCTCTGCGAAAGCGCCATCGTCGGCATCGGTCTGGGCCTCAGCATCGCCGGCGGCAAGGCGATGGTGGAGATGCAGTTTGGTGACTTTGTGACCTGCGGCTTCAACCAGATTGTGAACAACCTCGCTAAGCAACACTACCGCTGGAACCAGAGCGCCGACGTGACCGTGCGCTTGCCCGTTGGCGGCGGCGTGGGAGCCGGCCCCTACCACAGCCAGACGATGGAAGCCTGGTTTACCTCCGTGCCCGGCCTGAAGATTGTCTACCCCAGCAACCCCGCTGACGCTAAAGGCTTGCTCATCGCTGCCCTGGCGGACCCCAATCCCGTACTGTACTTTGAGCATAAAGCCCTCTATCGCAGCCTGAGCGGAGACGTCCCCGCAGGCTACTATCACACCGAAATTGGCAAAGCTGCCGTTGCCCGTGCTGGCAACGAACTGAGCATCATTACCTACGGAATGGGCGTACACTGGGCGTTGAAAGCTGTCGAAGAACTGGGCATTGACGCTGAAATTATCGACCTGCGTACTCTCGCTCCGCTGGATTACGACGCCATCGCCGCGACCGTGAAGAAAACCTCCCGCGCCCTTATCCTTCACGAAGCTTCCCTGACCGGTGGCTTCGGCGGCGAGCTCGCCGCCTGGATAGGGGAACACTGCTTCGAAGATCTCGACGCGCCCGTTCGCCGTCTTGCCGCGATGGACACGCCGGTACCGTTTGCTGCTGCTTTGGAGGTGGATTATATGCCGGAAGCGCGGTTGGTTGGAGCTATTGAGGACTTGCTTTCTTACTAGTCGCGGTTTTCAACCCCAAGTTTCTTGAATTCTTCTAATCTGGTTTCCAGGAATTTAGTGGAAATAAAATTGAGGGGCCGTTGCCCTGTACTGATGCTATCCGTCTGAGCAAGAACAGAGGTTAATAGCATGATTTTGAGGAGGACTATTTTCCTGTATTTTATTGTGAAGATAGCCCCCGTGGAATTCCGTGCAGTTCGGTGAGATAATATTTGGCGCGCAGCGCCTTGGCGTTTGCTGTGGAAAAATAAGTCATCCGGTTAAACCCACCTCACGCATTACCTTTGCAAAAAATAACCAGCATGAAACTAAGCGAAATCCTCGCAGTAACCGGTCTCCCCGGCCTCTACAAAGCGGTAACCGAGCGTAAGGGCGGACTGATCATTGAATCTCTGGCCGACGGCAAGCGCCGCTTTGCCCCCCAGCGTAAGCACCAGTTTGCCCCTTTGGAGAGCATGGCCATGTACACCGACGACGGTGAGGCCGAGCCGATCAACAAGCTCTTTGCCCGTATGAACGAACAGGCCGAAGACAACCCCGCGCCAAAGCCCAACGAAAGCAAAGACCTCCTCTTCGAGTATATCGCAGATGTTCTGCCGAATTTTGACCAAGAACAGGTTCACGTATCCGACATCAAGCGCCTGCTGAAGTGGTACCACTTTATGAAGGACAATGACCTGTTTGGCGGCGACGAAGAAGA
>JAPKCQ010000081.1 GCA_026421165.1 Lewinella sp.
AACCTTCCGGGTCTGTAGTTGGATTCTTCCAAAAAAGAAAAAGCCCCCATTCGACAAAGTCGAATGGGGGCTTTTTCTTTTTTGGAAGAATCCAACTACAACATTACATGCCGAGGGATTTCTTGTTCATGCGAACGTAGTCCATATTACCAGCCTTCTCGGCCAGCTGCATAGACTTAGTGAAAGAGTCCGTGGCTTCTTTCTCCATACCCATAGCTTCCTGAATGAGGCCCTGGCGGCGAACCATCCAGTAGCGAGCATCATCTCCACCCATTTTATTGGCTTTGGTGATGTACTCAAGCGCCTTTTCGTTTTCGCCGTTGCCGGAGAGGAAAGAGGCGGCTTGGTAGAAATCATCCATGCTCGGTCCGGCCATTACGCGGTCGATCTGGTCCATCACTTGTTTTTTGGCGTTGGTCTTCACCGGGATAGCGGCCATGGTATTGCCCCACATGATCACAACGTCAGCACCTTCCATGGTGTGGTTCTGTGTCTCAATGGTGAAAGTTTCAACGGTCATTCCCATTTCCTTAGCGGGAATAGTTACGGTTGCACCGGGTGTCTTTTCCACGTAGCTGTTCCAGCTGCCACTCTCGTAAGGGAACATCATCACTTCCCAATTGTCACCCATTGGCTTGGTCAGGATGGCGTAGTCGCCGGCCTTAACTTCTTTGCCCATGATGGTGACGTCGTCGCCGAAGGTAAACTTGGTGGCAGAGTTGGCACCGGTACGCCAGATTTCACCAGTTGGTACGAGACCGTCTTCAGTAAAAAGGTCGCGGCCCTTCATTCCTGGGCGGCTGTAAGTAGCGTGAAAATCGGTCATGCCGATCATCGTTTCCATCTTAACCGTCGGAGAAGCGGAAGGAGTAGTAACCTGAGCAGAAAGCCCGGTAGAACAAAGCAGTGCCATGATGGCTACCGCGAGGGTGAATAATTGCTTGCGCATAGTTGGTCTGAATATTGGTTTGGTGGCAAACTTGCCGATTAAGTAAGGCTTTAGAGGGACTTTTTGTTCAGTGTAGCAACTTACAAATCGAATTAGGCCTACTATCTCAGTCCCTCCAGATACTCCCGCACGCCGTGATGGCTGACCGTTTTCCCAACGAACCGTTCCGTTGTTTTCGTCCGCTCAACCGCCGTAGCATCAAGCGAGGAAAGGATATTCTGAAGGTGCATCTTCATATGCCCTTTCTGAATACCGGTAGTAACCAGACTTCGTAGGGCGGCGAAATTTTGCGCCAACCCCGCTGCCGCCATCACCCCCATCAGCTCGTGGACACCGGGGCGGCCGAGAATATCCAACGCGACCTTGGCCAACGGATGGAGCTTGGTGAGGCCGCCAACCGTACCCAGTGCTAAAGGAAGGGTAAGCTCAAAACGGAACATATCGTTGTCGATCCGGCACTGGCTCAGACTACGGTATTTTCCGTCGCGGGCGGCAAAAGCGTGGGTGGCCGCTTCGATGGCACGGAAGTCATTACCCGTGGCCAGCACTACGGCATCTACACCGTTCATGATGCCTTTATTGTGGGTCACGGCGCGGTACGGGTCTTCACGTGCTATGTCTACCGCGTACTTAAAGCGACGGGCAAAATCAAAAGGGTCTACGCCACCGATCGGGATGGCCATGTTTTCAATCGGGCATTCAACCCAGGCCTTCACCACGCAATTTGGGGTATTATTGCTCAGGATGGCCATAATGACCTCAAGCTCGCGTTCGTCGGCAGTTAGCTCGGGGCAATCAAGCGCCCAGTTGCGCAGCTCGTGGCCGTAAGCTTCCAGTACGGTGTTGATGAAATTGGCGCCCATGCTGTCCGCCGTCCCGAAGCTAACCAGCAGTTGGTAGCAATCGTCGGACACTTCGGGCAGGTGCTTCCAGGTGATGTTGCGTACACCGCCGCCGCGCGTTTCCATGCGTTCGGTGAAGGCCTTCGTTTGGGCGCGGACGCGGGTGCAAAGAGCGGGTAAAAGCGCCGCCCTCCGATCCGGATGCCCGCTCCAACGGAAGTGCAACTGGCCGAGCTTCTCCGCCGCAATAACCTCCGTCCGAAAGCCACCCCGCGTCATCCAGTACTTCGCAGCCGCAGCCGCAGCCGCCACTACACTGGATTCTTCGATCACCATCGGCACCGCATAAGTCTCTCCGTTCACCACAAAATTAGGCGCTACACCGAAAGGCATTGGGAAGTTGGCCACGGTATTCTCGCTGAAGTTGTCAATCACTCCCTGAAGACCCTCGTCTCCAGCATCGAAACGAGTCAGTTCAGCAGCTTGCTCCGGATGGAGAAAATGCTCCGTTAGCCAACGACGTTGCTCGTCTTTACTCAGTCGGCTGAAGCCGTTTATTTGCCGGGAGTCAATCATAGTGTAGTCAAATAGTCAGACAGTCAAATAGTTGCGTAGCCAGAACATGATATTGTACGGTTTTGTACAGCATTGCTACGTACACGAATCAATAACTAAAGCAAGAAGGTCGGACGATCAGAGCGTAAATTTTCAGATTAGTTGCTTTACATCAATCTGAAAATTGACCTCCGAGTGTCCGTACTTTGGTCTTTAGCTGTTGTCCTTTAACTAGGTCCTCGGCCGAAGGTAAGCCTTAGCAAGTTCAAGCCCACGAACCTGCTCCGTCACGTACCGCTGCAGCGTTGCGTAATCGCTCCGGGCGTACTTCAGAAAAGCCGATGCCTGCCCGTAAATAGCTGGAAGGTTAGATTTTTCAGTTAGGTAGTAACCATCGAGGAAAGTCCGCAACCCTCCGCTGATGATCAGGTGCTTACACTGCACCCGCGTGCGCGCTAAATCCGTGCCTTCGCGTGTTTGCTCCATTGCCTGAGCATGTTCTTTTGCTAGTAATTCGTTGACCCAACCCACCATCTCATTCGCTCCATGACCAATGTTAACGATGGATTCATAAGCTTCCTGCCGCGCATCATCACTCCGCAAAAGTTCTAGTTTGCTGAAATTCGTCCCGCCGTTCGCAGCCGTATCAATGGCCAGCAGAGGTAACCTTAAAAGCTGGGCAAGACTCTGCGGGCCCATCCCCTGCCCCACTTCCTTCACGATGATCGGTAAGCCGGGCAAGGCCGCAAGCGTAGCCTTAATGGTAGCGAGAGGCGCCTCGGTAAACACGTCCCCCTCCGGCTGCATCGCCTCCTGGAGCGGATTAACGTGGACAATCAGCCCGTCCACCCGCAAAAGGTCGCACATCTGGCGAATCTCCTGCTCCCGCCCGGCGGCAAATAATTCCTGAATCTGGGCAATTCCGAGGTTAGCATAAAGCGGCACCTTGTCCCCCGTCAGCGGCCGGATATCGAAGTCCTTTAAACGCTCCGTCCCGGACAGCAAAGGCCGACAGGACCCCAACCCCATCCCAAGGCCAAATTCGTTACACGCCCGGGCAAGGTTCTGATTAATGATGTAAGCCTTTTCCGTTCCACCCGTCATACTACTTACCCACAGCGGTGCCTTCATCCGTTTATTGCCAAAGGCAACCTCCGGCAAAGAACCGGCAGGAGGGTGTGCGGCCAGCAGTGGTTCGTAGTAAAACCGTTCGTCAAGTGCCATGGTGTCTACCTGGCTACGAAAAGCCAACTCGATGTGGTCTTCCTTGCGGCTGGCGGCTGTCGGGTCGTCGAACGGATTTTCGGGCATATTCTTCGGGAGCATGTTTGGCATTATTTCGGAACGTTAGCGTAAGGTAATGGTTTAGTGTTGCATCAGCCTAACCGCCGTAGACAGCCGCGGAGCAAACGTCGATGCTACGGTACATCTCTCACAAAAAAGGAGGGGCCCCAAACCGGAAGCCCTCTAAAAATGGTCTTTCCAAAAAGTAAACGCTTGAATAAATTCTTACGGAACACAGTACCTTAGGGCAACATTAATGCACCTAAACGTCATTTCTGCGTTCTCCTTACAGTCACCGAAATGCAATTCCCCTCTGAACTATTACCCTGAAGCCACTAATTTTTGAGACTTAACAAAGATGCTTACATGAAAAACACATCCATTCTCATCCCCATCATCCTCATCAGTTGCCTGGGAGCCCTGGGTTACCTATGCTACGAAGCCATGCAAACCGTAGAAGGAGACCGCCCCCGCACTTCCACCCCAATCGTGTTGAACCAGGATGATTACTCTGACGATGACATCCCCGCCGACATTGGTAAATCCGCCGAATACGACACCTCCACCAACGATGGTTTCCGGGAGCTCACCCCCGCAGAACGCGAAGAAGCCCACCGCCAATCCAAACTGGACGAAGACCGCGAAGCCGCCGATGCAGAAGCCGCCCGCAAACGCGAAGCCCAGCTGAGTTCCGACGCCGCAGAAGCAGCCCGTAAAGAAAGAGAACGTAAGGCCCAAGCGGCCAATTCCACGTCAACCGGCAACGGCCGCTACCTGATCATCGCCGGTAGCTTTCGCCAAAAAGTAAACGCTCAACAACGCATTAAAGACCTGCGGACCGCCGGATTCAAAGACACCCGCCTTGAAAAATTTAACCGCGGCACCTTCGCCGTAGCCCTCGCCGGGCAAACAGATCGCTTCAGCTCCGCCGAACAGCTGGCCGCCAAAATCGTCGGGGCCGGATTTGAGGCTAAGGTTATGAGAAGACGTTAAGGTAGTCTGTTAGTCTGTTAGTCTGTTAGTTCGTTAGGGCTGCCGCAGCTGCCACTCATTTCGCTTCGCTCACTCGCTCAAGGTGAACAAGCAAAGCGCAGTTAGCGGTACTCGCGGCAGCCCTAAAAGACTAACAAACTAACAGTCTAAAAGGCTACCCCGCTTGCCACGCAAGCATTCCCCCTTCCAAATTACGAACATTGCTAAAGCCCGCCTGGCGCAGCAACTCCCCAGCCATAGCAGAACGCTTGCCGCTGCGGCAGTACACAATCAGTTCGTCGTCTTTGTGCAGAGCTAATTTATCGAAAGCGCCCATCAGCTCACCGAGTGGTACGTGAATACCACCGATGTTGAATTCCGAGCGCTCGTAGTCTTCGCGTACGTCGAGTAAGACGTAGTCTTTTTCACCTTCGACTTCGCGTTGTTTTACTTCCTGAATTGTTGCGTCCATAGTTGTTGGTATTTTTTTGCAAAAAAGTTAGATGCCTTCGGCTTTTAGACGGGCTGCGCCCTTTTTAGACGCCTTCGGCTTTTAGACGAGCTGCGCTCTTTTAGACGCTACGCTTTTAAGGTGCCAAAGCTGTGCGGCAGCCTAAAAGCGAAGCGTCTAAAAGCAAAGCGTCCAAAAGCGTAGCGTCTAAAGGGGCACAGCCCGTCTAACAACGCCATCAGGCGTAAAATTGATTAACGTCGCACAACCTTATGTCGGCTCGCGGCAGTTCCGTCCGTCACTTCCAGTAGGTAAATTCCCGCAGGCAAGTGGCCCAGCTCGATGGTTTGGCGAACTTGGTCTGCGGCAAGCAGGGCGCCGGTAAGGGAGAACAGCCGGTAGTTCAGGCTACCCGTGGTAGTTGGGCGGGGCCGCAGGTACAAAGTTCCGTTCGTCGGGTTCGGGAATACATCGACCAGCGCGTCGGCCTCGGTGTATTCCGGGACGCTGGTGGGAAAGCCTTCAAAGCCTGAGAGCAACGGGCGGACCATAATCGCTCCCATGGTCGTTCCCGTGATGGGCATGAAGCCGTTGCCATTATTAAACCACTGTACGTTCTCCGGTGTGTTGTTGCGGTCGAAACCTACGCCAATGTTGCGATCGGCCCGCTGCTGCTCCCAGCCTACGTAAAAGGTTCCTACGGCTAGCGGCACGGCCTCGGGGAAAATGTAAGTCGTATACCCCTGCAGGCTGTCCCGGAAAAAGGTCTCCGCGAAACGGATGGGAAAATCGTACTCCGCCACCAGTTCGTCCGGTTGGCCCTCGCCGGTGTAAACCACCAGCTTAATTTCCTGGCTGCCCAAGGAACCAAGTACCCGGGGGATGCGGATGCGAATACCCTTGAGTTCGTCCGCGACAAAAGCCTCGTACTTCTGAAGGATGGTGGTGCCCTGGATACCTTCGATGATTACTTCGGCGGTGCCGTCGTCGTAGGCCATGTATTCATCGAAGCAGGTAGACTGGGCGGCAAAATCGTTAGTCTTCAGCACACCGCCACCGAAGGCGTTGGCCTGAGAAGGAATAACGAGATCGTATTCTAAGGTAAGCTTCGTGGAGGCATCTTCCGCAACACCACTAAACAAGTAATTGCGCAATTGAGTGTAGTTTTCGTTGAGGCCCGCAAGTGCTACCTGACCGGTAACCACGTCTCCACCAGCGACTTCATTGGTTGTCCCGCCAATGTTGACGAAGGCCGCCGTAAAGTCAGACTGCACCAGATTAGGCGAAAAGGGCACATCACTAGCTACCGATAACTGAGAAGCCTGGCTGATCGTAAGGCCAGACGTAAAGAGGTTACGCACCGTCGCCATTAGTCCATTTTCCAGCAATCCCTCACCACCGGCCCGCAGGTGACGAATCGGCATACTTGTGTAGGGGGCACTTAGCAAAAAGCCAGGGCGCTCCACAATCGCCAAATCATTGGTAACAAAAGTTGGAGAAGTGCTGCTAAGTTTCACATAATCCAAATGCCACATATCCACCGCCCCCTGCTCGCTGCTCTTATTGGCAAAGCGAAACTGGAAACCGTTGTAGAGGTATTCGGCCGGGATGGTCAGGGAAACGGGCTCAAAGGGTAGGGGCTGATTGTTCGGAACCGTGTTGAATTCTCCTTCTTTTTTGTAGACGATATTCCAGTTACCAGCTACGTCGAGAAACTCGACGAGAAAGCTGTCCTGGGTTTCCGGCCGGTTACCAAAACCACGGGGCTGGAGGTAGAAAGTCAGGGTGGTACCGTTCCGCCCTTGGGCATTGACCGGGGCGGAAGTGAGGTAATCCCGCACCACCGTTCGTGCGCCACCATTACCACCCTCGTAGGGCTGGCCAGTAACGTCAACGCCGTCGAAAGTAGCCACACCGATGGAGGGCGGATCCTGCGCGAAGTTGCGGTTAATGAGCACGTCGTCATCTTGCCAGAGCCTTGGGTCGGGCCGTACGCCATCGTAGGCGAAATCGTCGAAGAAAGGTAGGTTCACCGGCACTACGTTGATACTGAAACCGGCGGTGTAGGTGTCGCACATACCAAAGTCGTTGCAGAGGGTGACGCAGACCTGGTCGACCCCATCCAGTCCGGCCGCGCGGTAGCGGAATTCGTTGCCGTCGCGTTGATCGGTCAGAAAAAAGAATTGTTGTCCGCGGCCATCGTAGTCGGTCCCGCAGCCCTCGATGGCCCTGCAGGTAGCACCGCCGGGTAAATTACCTGCAGGGACGGGCACATCCACGTCGCCGCGCGGAGCGACGGTGAAGGTTCCGAGTGAGATTTCCCGATCCGCTCTCCGGACGAGCACGAGGAAGGTCTTTTCATTGGAGCACATCCCCGTACTGTTGCAGACGGAAAGGCGGAGGGTATCCAAACCAAACTCTGCACCCGCGTCCGCGCCGTAAAAGAGAGAATCGTTGCTGACCAAAGCCGTTCCCGCAGATGCTTCGACACAACCGTCACACCTATACGTAAACGGTCCGCCGCCAAGACCAGCCGTGTCAAGCCCAGCGGCCAATTCCAACGTCTCTCCGGCGGCCAGTAACTCGAAGGCACTCAGGTCAAATTCTTCACAATCGGTCTTCGTCAGCTGCGAAACCGCCTTCCCTTCCGGCTGCGGCGTCAACACCTCATGCCCCGCTAACGGACGAAAAACCTGGGCGGAAAGCGGTAAAAAAGCCAGCGAAAAAAAGAGGGAGAGTAGGGGTAATCTTACGTTCATGGTTGTTACTTAGTCTTTGAGAACGACTTATGGGGAGATTTAGCGTTTAGGGACGCCGTATAAATAACTTACTGGTTTCGCTTCGCGGCTACTACGTAGTTTGACCTGACGCTTTTGTTCTCACCGCTCTTGAAAAATTCTTTGCGTAGCCATAGCTACGGAAAGACTTTTTCCGTAGCTATGGCTGTGCAAAATAAGGCGGTCAAAGATCATGGTTTACTTGTTTCACGTTCCTTAGGGTTCCATTTCTAGCTGAGTTGGCGAGGGAGAGAGTCACTGAGTTACTCCCGCACGGGGCAGACCTTGATACGCTACCACACATGACGAACGGGACCTGCACCTCCAAGATAAGCAGGCGCAGCGCCGCGAACGGTACTTGCGCCCTCACCAACTCAGTTACTCGCAACTGTCCGGCCGCTGTTGCGCCAAATAAACATCAAACCTAGACCCCACCGGAACCATCTTGCCTCCGGGAGGCTCGGTGCGCACCACGAAGGCTTCGCTGCGGTCACTCACGTCACCGTAGACTTCGCCGACCAGCAAGTCGGAGCCGTCGAGCAAGAATTCTGCCGTGCCGAAGCGTTTACACCTGATGTCGGGAACTTTCACCTCGCCAGTTTGGCGGATGGTGACGACGAACTCAAGCTCACTGCCCTGCGGCACTTTCACCCCGCTCTTAAGGTCAGCGTCGGTGATTTTCTGGTCGCCGTAGAAAAAGTGGAGGATCGTATTCTCCTCCTGCTTCGGGTCGTACACCTGTTCGCGAATCTTGGCGCGGACGTCGGCTATTTTTTCTAGGCGGTTCGTGTACTGGGTGTAGTCGTAATTACCAACGAGGCCGGGCAGCTTAATCAACGGTGCTTCATCACTCAGAACGGTGAGGTAAACGGAACGGTTTTTCTTTACGCCGGAGCCCGCCTTCGGGTGCTGCAGTACCACGAGGCCTGCTGAGCGGTTAGGGTCAAACGCGCCTTTCTCGAACTTAATGCTCAGGCCCAGGTCATCAGCGACTTCGGCTGCTTCGGCGCGGGGCATGTCCACAAAATTGGGGAGTGCTACGCTTTGTCCGTGCGAGGTGTAGAGACCGAGGCTGGCTTTGAGTACAAAAAAGCACAGCATAAAAAAGAACATCGCGGCCAGGGCATTTTTCCAAAAATAGCCAGAAGCCAGCATCCGGCCGAGGCTTTTCAGGGTACCAAGAGCACGGTCTTTGAAAGTAGGAATACTAGCGGTTGCGGCACCGTAGGCTGGCTGATTTTCTTCTAATTCTTGCGTGTGATCGTCCATGGGTTCAGCGTAAGATGAGGGCGCGGACGCCGGTGCAATGATGGGCTCTGAAGAAGCAGGGTCGGGGAAGTTCACCTCCTCCGGAACGGGCTCGTTCGTCACTTCGATAGCCGTAGTCACCGCCGCCATCACCGGAGGCGCTTCTACGGGTAGTGGGTCGGGGCCGACGGCGTAGCCGCGGTCGCGCCGGGCTTTACCGTACGCCAGGATCTGGCCGATGAATTCCGCCGGCTGGTAGCCCGCGATGGCCGCCTGGTGGAAGATGGCCGTTGCTGGCGTCATGCCCGGGAGGCTATTGATTTCGATCGGGATGGTCTCAACTCTGCCGTCCTTATGTATACGGACGAAGGCGTCGATGCGGCAGTACCCCTCTACGCCGAGGGTACGGGCGGCAGTTTCCAGGTCGCTTTTCACTTGTCCGGCAACGTAGTCGTAGCTATAATCGTCGGTACTCAGGCGGGCGGGAGTGAGGTTCTGCCCTTCGCCGGCGAGGAATTTTTCTTCGAGGCTGAGGACTTCTCCTCCGGCCAGGGTTTCACTTGGTTCAAACTGCTCGTAGCGCATCTTGCCGTCCACGCCGTAGTGGGTGAGCATCCCGCCGGTAACTTCCAGGAACTTCTCCGCGCCTTCCGCTGAAATAGCCGCTTCGAAGAGAATCGTTTGCTTGCCAACGGGCCACTCGTCTTTGGCCGAAAGCTTCATTTCGCGGCGGGAGTGCTTCTCATCGAGCGTACTTGGCCGGAAAGTGAGGTGGCAGTAGGCGTGGAGTTCGTTGCGCTGCTTGATGAGCTTTACGGCGGAGCTGCAACCGTCGTCGAGCGGTTTGGCGATGAGCGGGTAGCCGAAGAGGCTTTCTACTTTGTCGTAGAAAGCATACTCGTCGGCGATGAACTCATCGGCAGTGGCGAGCCACTGTTCGGTTACGGTAAGACCGGCCTCGTGGAGAGTGCGGAGGGTTTTAAATTTATCGATGGTAACCCCGCTGCTGTCGATGCCGGAGCCATTGTAGTAGAGGTTGCGGGCTTCGAGGAAAGACTGCACCTGGCCGTCTTCGCCCGGCCGGCCGTGAAGGGCTATGAATACGCCGTCGGCGACCTCTGGCAGTTCGTTCCAGCTTAGTTTGCGGGCGTGGAAGACTACGTCCGGGTCGGCATAGCGCTTGGTTATGGTGGCGCAGGCCTGGCGAATGTCGTTTATTACCGCGTGCTCTGCTGGCTTTAAGACTTTGTCGTGAATGTCGTCGGCGTTGTCTTTTAAGAGAAGGTTTATTGGTAGCTGGTAAAGGTCGTAAGCCCTCTCCCCAGAGGAGGGGACTGGAGGGAGGGGAGAAGTCAGAAAGACAGGAATAGGCCGGTAACTCTCGCTGGAGCTTAGTTTTTCATAAACATTCCGCCCAGACTCTACGGAGATATGCCGTTCGAAACTGGTGCCACCGAGGAGGACGGCGATGCGTTCTTTTTTGGCGGCTGATCCGCGCTTGGCGTCGAGGGCTTCGTCAAGAGCGGCACCGATCTCGTTGGCGACTTCCATGGCTTCTGCCTCCTCGCTTTGCATCCCGCGTTCGCGCAAAGATTGCCTAATGATGAAGGTAAGAAACTGGCTGGGGTTGAGGCCGATTTCCGCCGCCTGGTGGAAGAAGAAACTGCTCGGCATCATGCCCGAAGTGGTGTTCGGGTCGTTGAGAAAAATCTCGCCTGTAGGCGTGTGAAAACCATCAATGCGGGCGTACACATGGAAGCCGAGCTCGCTGAAGAGCCGCTCACATTCGGCGCGGATGGCCTGAATGCGGTCGGTCGGCAGCTCGATCGGAGTGATCTTGCGGCTGCGGCCGGGCATGTACTTGCTGCGGTAATCGAAGAGGTCGCTGCTGGGCTTTACAATTTCCGTGGGTGGTAAGGCTACTACCTGGCCGTCCTCGGTGCGGACGACGATGGTAGAGAATTCTTTGCCGGTTATGAAGGCCTCTACTATTACACGCTGTTCGGACTGGTGGCCGGTAAAAACGAGTACGTTAATCTGTTGATCTGTTGGTTCGTTAGACTGCCGCTCGTTGGAGGCTGCTGCCTTTTCCAGGTAGGCGTGAAGATCGTCAGGTGTATATAAGGTTAGGAAGTGATCGCCTTGTTGAGCGTCCATGGGGAAAGCGACGCCGTCGCGAAGGTCGGAGAGCTGGCGGACGTATTCGAGGCGCTCGTATTCATCGCGAGCGGTGTACTCTCTGATGGGCAGGAGCTCGCGGAAAAAAGCGGCGTTGACGGCGCGTTCGAAGGACTCTATCCCCTCGGATTCTTCGATAATGGCCACGCCGATGGAGCTTCCCTGGCGGGCGGGGCGGATGACCATTGGCCAGCCGATCTCGCGTTCGCAGGTGGCGAAGTGTGTTTCTACCCGCTTGCCGTCGAAATCACCTTTTTCAATGACCAGCAGGGCCGGAGAGGCGAAGCCCTGGGCCTGCATTAGGTCTTTCTGGACCGCCTTGTCCATCCCTATTTCGCAGGCGCGGACGCCGGAGCCGGTGTAAGGGATACCTGCGTATTCGAGCTCGCGCTGCAGCTGTCCGTCTTCGCCGTATTCTCCGTGGAGGGCGAGAAAGGCGACCTGGATGAGCTCGGGCAGCTCGTGCCGGCGGATGCGGCGGCCAACCTTACGGCCCATAGCTTCGAGGCTCAGCTCGTCGAGCGGGCCGAGGCTTTCCTGGTAGACCTGGAAGCCGAAATCAGACTCCGGAGCCAGGTCGATGGGCGGGAAGAAATCACGGATGGTTCCCCGGTAGAGGTACTGCCAGTCGAGCAGGTACCACTTCCGGAAGCTGTCCACGAAGATGGGGACGGGTTCGAAGAGTTCCTTGTCGAGGTTGTCGTAGACGGTCCTACCGCCGGCGAAGGAGATTTCGCGCTCGCGGCTTGGGCCGCCGAAGAAGATTCCTACTTTGATGCGCATAGGTTGGTTTGCAGTACGGTGGCGAAGGTAGGGAGATTGGAGAGAATGAGGGTGGGGGATTAGAATTCGTGGGTAGCTGAATGATAAGCGATAAGGGATTAGCGATAAGGGGTTAGCGATTTGGCTGCCGCATGTGGAGATTCTCGGTTCCCAATTCTTGATATTTGATTCTTGATTTTGCTACCGCATGGATCTGACGAGCTTAAAGCTCTACTTTAAATTTGCACAAAAGCGTTAATATTTAAACCCCACTTTAAATATTAACATTTTCGTGCAAATTTAAATCGAAGTGGCATCTTAGCACTAAACCTGATTATTTATGTTGGTTCCCCGTCGTTTGCCCGCACATATCCGGGACCTTGCCAACTTTTTCCCAGCCATAAGCCTAACCGGTCCAAGGCAAGCGGGAAAAACTACGCTACTCAAGGAGATGTTTCCCGACTACAAGTACGTTTCACTCGAAAACCCGACGATTCGGTTGGCAGCAAAAAGTGATCCAGCATCTTTTCTTGCTGAGTACAACGACAAAGTTATATTCGATGAGGCACAAAGGTTCCCTGACCTCTTTTCGTACCTGCAAGGTATGATAGATGAGGACCGTAGGCCGGGTCGTTTCATACTCTCGGGCTCACAGAATTTTCTTTTGCGTAAGAACATAAGCCAATCGCTTGCGGGGCGTATCGGTATCGTAAAGCTCTTGCCATTGGATAACACTGAATTGAAGAATGCATCCATTTTAGCCGACACTTTTGAAGAGGCCATCCTTACGGGAGGCTATCCGGGATTAATAAACGAGGGATACCCCCGGGAAGCATTTTATTCCAGTTACGTTGCCAGTTATCTCGAGAGAGATGTAATAGAATTGGTATCGTCCGAAAATTTAGATTTGTTCCAGCGCTTCATTCAGGTTTGTGCTACTTACACCGGTCAGGCGATCAACCTTAGTAAGATATCTAATGACATAGGTGTTTCGGTGCCAACCGTTCGTTCATGGATAGGTATTTTGGAACAGAGTTACATTATATTCAGGTTGCAGCTCTTCTTTCGGAATATCGGTAAGCGGCTAGCGAAAACTTCTAAACTGTATTTCTTTGACACTGGTCTTGCTTGTCATTTACTCGGACTTCACGACATTGAAGAGGTAAAGAGTTATGACAAGCTCGAAGCCTTATTCGAGAATATGATGATTGCAGATGCACTGAAATCTTTCCATCATATGAGAGCCACTCCCAGGTTCTACTACTATCGGGATACTCATCAGCAAGAAGTGGACTTAGTGTACGAACGCGGCAACTTCGCCAGACTATGGGAGATGAAGATCTCCTGGAATTACAAGCCGCGCATGATCAAGACCATGGAAAGAGTTGCTGAATATTGGGACCGCCCTACGGAGACCAATCTAATCTATACCGGCGATGAAGAGCACCGTGTCAATAAATCGACAATGATAAACTGGCGCAACGTAGAGTGGAAGAAGTAAGTGCAAGCCCATTTGGCATAGACGGTACGAAATTGAAGGGAAAGAAGCTGAATGCGCCGCGAGGACAAGCTGTAAATCGAACAGCCACTAAATTAACGTTCCTTACGCAACTCATACCAACACCATGAAATTACCTCCGGAACTCGCCCGGGAATTCATCAGTCTTCACTCCGAAATCCTCCTCTTCGCCGGTCAGGAAGTCTCAACCCCTTGAGATTAAAACCCTTGCGGGGTTAAAGGGCGGATGCGAAATAAACACTCCCCAGTAACAACTTGTAACTACTACAACTTGTAGTAGTTACAAATAAATACATCCATGTTCCACAACCGAACTTCAGAGGTCTCTCAGCTAAACACCGCCCTTAGCCGTACCACCGCTCAGTTTGTAGTGCTTTATGGTCGTAGGCGATGCGGAAAAAGCACGCTGATCAGGCAGGTACTGGACGATGAGGGGTGTTACCACTTGGCGGTACAAGGGGAAGAAGCCTTGCAACGTCAATTGTTCAGCAAGACTATAGACCTTCGCTTCCCAGGCTTTTCCTTAGCCGAATACCGAAACTGGTCTGACTTCTTTCAGGCCATTGTGCAACGGGGTGGAAAACGGTTTACCCTGGTGATTGACGAGTTTCCTTACCTGGCGAAAACAAGCCCTTCTCTGGCCAGCATACTTCAGCACTTACTTGAAGACCGGGCGAAACTCAATTTCCACCTGATCCTTTGCGGCTCTAGCCAGCAGATGATGGAAGATGCGGTACTCTCCGCCACGGCTCCTCTTTACGGTCGGGCAGACGAAATACTGAAGATCATTCCCCTTGCGGCAGGCTACCTGCAAGACCATTTACCTGATTCCTCGCCCAACGATCTGATCAGAGAATTTGCGGTATGGGGCGGAGTGCCGCGCTACTGGGAGCTGAGAAGCCGTTCCTCTTCCCTATCCGGCGCCGTTCAGGAGCTACTACTACGGCCTACCGGTTTGCTGAAAGAGGAACCCCGCCGGCTGCTGCTCGATGACGTTCGCTCGCTAATTCACCCCTTCAGCCTGCTTACCCTGATTGCAGGAGGCTGCAACCGCCTGTCGGAAATTGGAGGCCGGTTGCAGAAACCCGCAGCAGAGCTCTCCCGCCCGCTACGGCGGTTGATCGACCTGGGTTATGTCGTGAAGGAACAGCCGTACGGAGCTCCCCCGCGCTCCGGCAAGCAAACTTATTACCGGGTAGCCGACCCATTTATGCGTTTTTACCACCGCTTCATACTGCCCGACTTCAGCAGAATCGAAATGGGCAGAGGAACGGAAGTATGGGAGGAGATTGAAGGTCAACTCGATCTTTTCGTGAGCCAAAGCTGGGAAGTACTGTGCGGCAAAGCGATAAGCTCCGGGATGGCGGGTAAAGATTTCACCGACTGTAAACGTTGGTGGGGTAAAACAAAAACCGGTCAGCGGGCGGAGATAGACCTGGTCGCCCGCAGCGCTGACGGTAAACGCCTGCTACTCGGAGAATGCAAATGGTCTGATTTGAAACAAACTAAAAAGCTGCACCAACGGCTTCGGGACCTGGCCCCTACTCTACCTTTTTACCAGGGAGAAGAAGTGTTGACGGTGGTGGCTGCTCGTTCCGGTGGGGACTTTGGCCCTGTGGAGGTGTTGGGGGTGCTTCGGTAGTTGCCTTGTTTCGTAATATTGGAGCTCCACCAGCCGCAGACAACGTACAGACCCAACATCACACCTTTACGGCCACTAAGGGACGTGAAATAAACAAACCATGCTTCTTGCTCGGCGCCTTTTGACCGCTGGCTT
>JAPKCQ010000381.1 GCA_026421165.1 Lewinella sp.
TCATGTTCAGGTAAGGCTCCGAGAGCCGATCAAGTACCTGCCGGATCAAAACTAAGGAGGCAAGTACCGGTAACAGCATGGCCGTGGTGGCCAGGTAGGACGTAATCTTAGCAAGGAAGTTTACAGCAGTAATCAAGATCAGCAGCAGGATCAATGACACTCCCTCCAATGGAATCATCTGCTCACCAAGCCAACTGGCTAGGCCACTGGTTTTGAACCCTTCCGCAATCGCCAGGGCCACACCGAAAAGTAAGAACGATACCCCCGATGGAAACCTAATAGGCAATCGCCAGCGTCAGGGCCTTACCGAAAAGTTCATTCTCATCTTCCTCAGTCTCCGGGTTGCCTCTCAACTAACTGACAACGGTCAGTAGACCCCCACCGGTGTAAAGAAAAATATAACGGTGGACAAACACAGCCGTGGCCTCTCCAAGAGACAGTGCCCCGGTGAGCAGAAACAAAACAATGGGTGGTAAAGCCGTCACGGAGATGGAAACCACCTAACACTACCTAAGCCAAACACGCCGCAAAAAAACAAGTAATACAACAGATGTAGTATATTGTCCTCGAAATACATTCAACTCAAAACCAAATTCATGAGATTACTACTTTCTATTCTAATCCTACTCCTGGCCCTACCCTTGGCCGCCCAGGAGACCAAGGACACCCCTGAAACCCTCGAAGGTTTCAAACTACGCAACGTAGGCCCAGCCTTCGTCTCCGGCCGTATTGCCGACATCGCCGTACATCCAAAACACGAGAACACCTGGTACGTGGGCGCAGCCTCCGGCGGCCTCTGGAAGACGAAGAACGCCGGCATTACCTGGAATCCGATCTTCGACACGCAGAAGTCCTACGCCATCGGCTGCATCACCATCGATGCGCGCAACCCCGCCACCGTTTGGGTGGGTACGGGCGAGAACGTTGGTGGCCGCCACATCGCCTTCGGCGATGGCATTTACCGCTCCAACGACGCCGGTGCGAGCTGGAAGAACATGGGCCTGCCCAACTCCGAGCACATCTCCAAGATCATCGTTCACCCTGGCAACAGCGACGTCGTCTGGGTAGCCGTACAGGGCCCGCTCTGGAGTAAAGGCGGCGACCGCGGCCTCTACAAGACCACCGACGGCGGTACTACCTGGAAGAAAACCCTCGGCAACGACGAATGGACCGGTGCTACCGACCTACTCATCGACCCCCGCAATCCCGACCTACTCTACGCCGCTACCTGGGACCGTCACCGCACCGTTGCCGCCTACCTCGGCGGCGGCCCCGGCTCCGGTATCCACCGCAGCCGTGACGGTGGCGAAACTTGGGAGAAAATCGAATCCGGCATCCCCGGTTCCAACCTCGGCAAGATAGGCATGGCCATCAGCCCCCAGAATCCCGACGTGATCTACGCCGCCGTTACGCTCGACCGTAAAAAAGGAGGCGTTTACCGCTCCACCAACCAGGGCGCCAGCTGGAAAAAAATGTCCGACGCCGTCTCCGGCGGTACCGGGCCTCACTACTACCAGGAGCTTTACGCCAGCCCCCACGCCTTCGACCGGCTGTACCTCATGGACGTACGCGTGCAGGTAAGCGAAGACGGCGGCGCCAACTTCCGCCGCCTCAAGGAAGAACGTAAGCACTCCGACAACCACGCCATCATTTTCCGCGCCGATGACCCCGACTACCTCCTGATCGGTACCGACGCCGGCCTTTACGAAAGCTATGACCTGGCCGAAAACTGGCGCTTCATCGACAATATGCCGCTGACCCAGTACTATAAGGTGGCCGTAGACGACCGCGAGCCCTTCTACCACATCTTCGGAGGTACGCAGGACAACGGCTCCCACGGCGGGCCCAGCCGGACCGATTCCGACGCCGGCATCCGTAACGGCGACTGGTACAAAACCTTGTTTGCCGACGGCCACCAGTCCGCCACCGAACCCGGTAACCCGGACATCATCTACGCCGAAACCCAGCAGGGCGGTCTTCACCGCGTCGACCTGAAGACCGGCGAACCCGTAATGGTTCAGCCGCAACCCCGCGCCGGTGACCCGCACGAACGCTTCAACTGGGATGCGCCGATCGTGGTGAGCCCCCACAACCCCAAGCGCCTCTACTTCGCCAGCTACCGCGTCTGGAAATCCAACTCCCGCGGCGACGACTGGGAACCAATTTCCGGTGACCTGACCCGCAACGAAGAACGGATCGCCCTGCCCATCATGGGCGGTATTCAAAGCTGGGATAACCCTTGGGACATCGCCGCCATGTCCAGCTACAGTACCATCACCTCCCTTTCCGAATCTCCCGTAAAAGCCGGTTTGATCTGGGCCGGAACCGACGATGGCATCATTCAGATGACCACCGACGACGGCGGCACCTGGGAAAAGACATGGGTAAAAGACCTGCCCGGCGTCCCAGAGCGCGCCTTCGTGAACGACATTAAGGCTGATCTATACGACGAAAACACCGTTTACGTCTCGCTCGATAACCACAAAGAAGGCGACTTTACGCCCTACATTTTCAAGAGCACCAACCAGGGTAAAACCTGGACTTCTATGCGGGCCAACCTACCCGACAATACGCTCGTCTGGCGGCTCGTACAGGATCACGTAAAGAAAGACCTTCTCTTCCTCGGCACCGAAAACGGCATCTACGTAACGATGAACGGCGGCGGTGAGTGGAAAAAACTAGCCGGCTCGCCAACGATTCCCTTCCGCGATCTCGCCATCCAGAAGCGGGAGAACGACCTCGTCGGTGCAAGCTTCGGCCGCAGCTTCTGGGTACTCGATGATTACTCGCCGATGCGAGACATGACCACGGAGAAAATGGACAAGGAGGGTGCGCTCTTCAGCGCCCGCGATGCCTGGTGGTACTCGCCCCGCAACAACGACCCCGGTGTCGGTGCAGATAAGTATGCCGCTGACAACCCCGACTTCGGTGCGGTCTTCACCTACAATCTGAACACCGAGTACAAGAGCATGAAGGATACGCGCAAGGAAATGGAAAAGGCCGCGAAGAAAGACGGCAAACCCCTAGCTTTTGCTGGCTACGACGCCCTCGACGCGGAGAACGACGAGCGCAAGCCGAAAGTCTGGCTGACGGTGATGAATGCTGACGGTAACATCGTGCGCAAAATTGATAAGCCAATGAAAAAGGGCCTCCAGCGCGTAGCCTGGGACCTTCGCTACCCCTCCACCTGGGCCATCAGCCCCGGCCAGGGCGGCGGCGGTGGTCGTTGGAGCGGCGGCGCGATGGCGCCTCCCGGAAAATACTCCGTCACCCTCAGTAAAGAGGTAGGCGGTATGGTGACCCAACTCGACGGCCCGGTAAGCTTCAACGTGAAGCCGCTGCACAAGCCTACCGTTCCCGGTGCCGACGCGGCCACGCTCGTCGCCTACCGCGAAAAGGTCAAGGAAGTACAGGACATGATGGCCGAAGGCCAGGAGAATCTGGGTGACCTGGAGAAGCAGGTAAAATCCATGGAAACGGCCCTGGAGCGCTCCGCCATCGCACCGGGTAAGCTGAACGAGGAGGTGTACGCACTCCAGGACGAAGTCCGCAAGCTCACTCGGATAATGGAAGGCAGCCCCGCCCGTGAGGAAGTTGGGGAGAATGGTCCACCAACCGTAAGTAGTCACTTCTTCGCCGGTTACCGCGGCCTGTCCACTACCTACGGCCCTACGCCGAATATGGAGCGGAGCCTCGGCATCGCGAAGGATATGATGAAGGCAGTTATGCCGAAGATCGCAGCGCTGGCGGCTAAGCTACCAACCCTACGAGAACAATTGCAGACAGCCGGTGCCCCCTACATGATTGGTACGGGAGAGGAATAATTTATTTT
>JAPKCQ010000082.1 GCA_026421165.1 Lewinella sp.
TCACATGAGGTGGCTTTGCGCGCGCGAAGCGAGCGCGGCTCTCCTCAAGCAAGGCTAGTGGGGGCGATCCTTTACGGTCGCCCGTACTGAGCCACGTTTGCCATTATGTTTTCATCACATGTGCCCGACAGCAGTATAGCAAGGACTAAGGAACGTCAATTCAATAAACCATGCTGCTTGACCGCCTTATTGAACTGGCGTTCCTTAAGTCGATAAAGTATGAGGTAGGGAAAAACTGATAGCTCATCGGGGGAAATTGGTAAGCTATAGGGCATAGCACCCTCGCATCTTTGCATTGTCAAAAGGGAAAAGCATTAAACGCAACTTCCTGAATAATCAATAACCAATCAATTTTATACAATGTCTACTTTCAACGTTCCCACCCGCAACGACGTCTCTACTGGTAATCAGGCCATCTTCGATCAGCTCAATAAAGGGATCGGATTTGTACCCAATATTTACGCTACTTTCGCTCATTCCGAAAATGCGCTCGGCAACTTCCTCGGCTTCGCCAACGGTAAAACTAGCCTAACCGCCAAGCAAAAAGAAGTGATTGATCTGGCCGTATCTGAAGTGAATGGCTGCAACTACTGCCTCGCGGCCCACACTGCAATCGCTAAAGGCGCTGGGTTTACCGAAGGCCAAACGCTGGAATTCCGGGAAGGCTACTCTTCCTCAGGTGCCAAGCTTGATGCCCTGGCCGCCTTCGCTAGCGAAGCTGCTATTCAACGCGGAAAGCCATCTGCTAAAGCCATCGACGGGCTAATCGCCGCTGGTTTCACGCAGGAGAACGTGGTCGACGCAGTTCTGGCGATCGGGACGATCACCGTTACGAATTACCTGCACGGCATCACTCAGGTAGCCGTTGATTTTCCCACTGCACCTTCGCTGTCGCTTGCGTAAGCAAATAGGTAAGTCTAATAATTAAGCCCCGTCCGCATTTCGCGGGCGGGGCTTTTTGGCGTTCGGGGCTTATCCGATAGCTTTTAAACTGTTTTTCTTCTGAAGCCTGAAGAAAAACAGCCTAAGGGCGGCCAAACTGTACCGCCCCAACGCCAACATTCCATAACGCCTTATTGAAAGCCTCAACATCAGCGAACAGCACCTCACCTGAAATTTGGTACTTAGACCAAATAGCATCCAGCTCCACCCGACGAGCGCGGGAGGCACTGGTAATACGTGGTAGGCCACTCTCACTCTGGTTCAACAAGAAAAGGTAATCCGCCGTAAAGCCGTTGACGTAGTTTTCTACGTCGTCGTAAGCCTTGGATTTGCGCTGTACCATCGTAGCGTCCCAGTCGGAGAGCTTACGGATCAATTCCTTGCCATGTAGACGCACCTCGCTCATTTTTTCTTCCTCCGGCAGTTTTTTGAGGATGGAGCTAACCTGAGCTTTCGCATCGTAGAGCTGATTGATCATATCGTGCATTTCGTTCAGGGTATTGGCTAATTCACTCAGGTAGGTGTGAACTATCCGGTAGTCTTTGGGGCTGACGTTGTACAGGGGGTTCGGCTCTAATTCCCCTTTAACTGCAGCTGATTTGTCACCTCTTTTGAAGGTGAGGTTATAGGTAGCTGGTGAAACTTTATGGCCCCGGTAACCTCCTTCAATGTAGACCTGGTTGACGCCTTTGCGCCCGGTAGTCCTCAGGTTCCAAACGAAGCGGTTGAGACCGGGCTTTGCGGAAAGCGATGGCTCGGAGCCTGGGCCGCCATCCCACGGGGTAAAGTCTGATTTCTCCGAGGTGAAACTGCGGATTAATTTGCCTTCCCCGTCGGTAATTTCTAGCGTCAGTTCCGTGCTGTCTTTATCGTCCGGTAAATTGTAGTAGATCACCATTCCGCTGGCGGGGTTGACGCCACGGGTAGGGTGGTGGCCGTCGGCAGCGTCACCGTCCAGCTCGCTGGAGCTGTTGGTGAGGATGACCGGTTCCGGCGCGTAGACGTGCAGATCGGAGGGTTCGTCCTTCCACTGGCGGAGTAGCCCGAGATCATCCACAATCCAGAAGCCGCGGCCGGTGGTGGCAACGATGAGGTCTCCGTGCTTCACGGCCAGATCGGAAATGGGCGTTACCGGGAGGTTGAGTTGGAGTGGCTGCCAGTTCGTGCCGCCGTCCCAGGAGGCGTAAAGGCCAGTTTCGGTGCCGGCGAAGAGCAGGTCCTTTACTTTATCGTCTTCGCGAACAACACGGGTGAAGGCTCCGTCGGGGATGCCTGCACTGATGTTTTTCCAGGTTTTACCGTAGTCTTTGGTTACGTACAGGCCCGGCTTATGGTCATCGAATTTATAGCGGGTGGTGGCGATGTAGGCGGTGCCGGGGTCGTGGGGCGATACCTCGATGGCGTTGATGAGACACTCTTTTAAACCGGTGGGCGTGACGTTCTTCCACGTCTCCCCGTCGTCGCGGGTGAGGTGAACGAGGCCGTCGTCGCTGCCCGTCCAAAGTACCCCGGCTTCGTGCGGAGATTCGATGAGGTAGCTAATGGTGCCGTAGCTCTCTGCACCGACGGATTCGTTGGTGTAGGGGCCGCCGCCTTTTCCTTGTTTCGACTTTTCGTTACGGGTAAGATCGGGCGATGCTTCTTCCCAGGTGGTGCCGAGGTCGCGGGTGCGAAGAATGACTTGTGCGGCATGGAACCAGACGTTCTTATCGTGCTGGCTGCGGATGATGGGGGCGTTCCAGTTGAAACGGTAACGCATATCCTTGGCGTCCAGCGCAAGGTATTGGATCGGGGCGGCCATTATGTTGACGGAAGCCCCTGTTTTCGTGTCCAAAACATTAATCGTACCGAGGTAACTGCCACCCATTACCAATTGGGGGTCGTCGGGGTCGAAGGCGAGAAAGGCACTCTCTCCGCCAGCTGAAGCGGTCATCGCTTCCGGGCCGATGCTGCCACCGTTGAGGTTGCGACTGTCGAGACGGACGGACGTATTGTCCTGCTGTCCGCCGTAAAGCCGGTAGGGAAAGTGGTTGTCTACGCTAACGCGGTAGAACTGGACGGTCGGCATATTATTCTGCCGGCTCCAGGTTTTACCGTAGTTGAAGGTGATGCCCGCGCCACCGTCGTCGGCAAGGACCATATTCTTAGGGTTGGCGGGGTTGATCCATAGGTCGTGGTAGTCGCCGTGAGGGCCGGACATTACTTCCCAGTTCTTACCGCCATCCAGCGAGCGAAGCATGGGTGCGCTCATTACGTAGACGGTGTTTTCGTTCTGCGGATCGGCAAAGACCTCGGTGTAGTACCAGGCGCGCTGGATGAGGCGATGGTCGTCGCTTACCCGTGACCAGTTCTTCGCGCCGTCGGTAGTTACGAAGAGGCCGCCGAGTTGCTTTTCGGAGTCGCTTTCGATGACTGCGTAGACTTTGTCCGGGTTACTCTGGCAGATGGAGAGACCGATCTTGCCCAGCTCCTTAGGTAGCCCGGTCTGGGCTTTCTTCCAGCTTTCACCGCCGTCGGTGGATTTATAAAGACCGCTGCCGTCTCCGCCGCTGATGACCTTCCAGGGCTTGCGGCCGTAGGTGTTCATGGCGGCGTACATGATGAGCGGGTTGCTGCGGTCGAGGTCGATTTCTACGCAACCACTGAGGTTGTCAGTGAACAGCGTCCGTTTCCAGCTTGTGCCGCCGTCGGTGGATTTGTAGACACCGCGCTCTTCCGAGGGGCCGTACAATGCACCCTGGACACCGACCCACAAAGTGTTTGGATCTTTGGGGTGGACGACGATGCGGGAGACGTGGCGGCTGTTTTCCAAACCTATTTTCGACCAGGTCTTTCCTGCGTCGGTGGATTTATAGATGCCGTCGCCACTGCTCGTCATTACGCCCCGCACGGCGTGCTCTCCCGTTCCGACGTAGACGATGTTGGGGTCGGTTGGAGCCACAGCAATGGCACCGATGGTGCCCGTTCCGAAGTGACCGTCGGATATATTCGTCCAGTACTGCCCCGCGTCTTCCGTTTTCCAGATGCCGCCGCCGGCGTTGCCCATATAGTAGGTCAAGGGATCACCGATTACGCCGGTAGCGGTGTTGGCTCGGCCGCCGCGGAAGGGGCCTACGTGGCGGGCTTTTACCGGAGCCAGTTCCGCTTTCAGGTCGGTGGCCTGTGCGGATAGGAGGCTCGTGAATAGGATGGCGGAGAGTAGTAGTATGAATCTTTGGGGCATGGAGGGGTATTGTTGTTGGGGCTAAAGTTAAACTACTACGCTCAACTCGCCAGTCGAATTCTTTTCTTTCGGCATCTCAGGATAGTAATTATCAGGTAGAGATGACGGAGTCTCCTGAGAACAGCTTTGATTCATGGGTGCAAAAAAAATCGCCTGTCTAGTTTGGGAATTCTGCCGTTTAACTTCCTTTGCACCCGCGCCCGCGCCCCAAAAAAATATCGTATCCTGAAATCGATTGCACTTTCGTACCTAATCTACCAGTGCATATCTTACGCACCTACCCCATGCGGTAGCAACTCATCAACTTACCAGCTCACTATGTATACCATTGGCTACGACATCGGTTCCTCCTCAGTAAAAGCCGCCCTCGTGGAGGCAAAAACCGGTAAGGTGCTGGCCCGCGTCACGGCTCCGGACAACGAGATAAATATAGACGCCCCCGAAGCAGGTTGGGCTGAGCAAAATCCGGAAGATTGGTACAAATATGTGGTGGCCGCAACGCAGGATATTCTGGCGCGTACGCAGGTGCAAAGTGCGGATATAAAAGCAGTCGGTATAGGCTACCAAATGCACGGCCTGGTGCTGGTTGATGCTGAAAATAAGGTCGTCCGACCCTCCATTATTTGGTGCGACGGCCGCGCTGTGGAAACCGGGGACCGCGCCTTTAAGGGCATCGGCCTTGATACCTGCCTGGCGCACTGCCTCAACAGCCCGGGTAACTTCACTGCAGCAAAATTAAAATGGGTAGCCGATAACGAACCCGAAAACTACGCAAAGACCAAATACGCTATGCTACCCGGAGACTACATCGCCCTGCGCCTTACCGGAGAAGCCACCACCACCGTAACCGGCCTCAGCGAAGGCGTTTTTTGGGACTTTAAAGAAGACCAGCTCGCCAAGCTAGTGCTGGACGAGATGGGGCTGGACGAAAACAAAATTCCCCGCCAAGTTCCAGCCGTAGGCGAACAAGGCAAACTAACCGCAGCGGCCGCCAAAGAACTGGGCCTCGAGGCCGGAACGGTCGTCGGCTATCGCGCCGGAGACCAACCCAATAACGCACTGAGCTTAAACGTGCTCGCGCCCGGAGAAGTAGCGGCTACCGGTGGCACTTCCGGCGTAGTTTACGGGGTAACCGACCGCCTGGCTTTCGACCCCGGCCAGCGGGTAAACTCCTTCGCCCACGTGAACCACGAGGGTGGCGCGCCTCGCATCGGCGTTCTGCTCTGTATTAGTGGTTCGGGTATTCTCTATCGCTGGGTGAAGAACCTGATTGGTGGAGACGAACTGAATTACGGCGATATGGAAACGATGGCAATGGACGTACCCGTCGGCTGCGACGGCCTTCACTTTCTGCCCTTTGGCAACGGACCGGAGCGGATGCTGGGAAATAAAAACGTTGGCGCTCACCTGCTCGGCCTCGACCTGAACCGCCACGGCAAAGCCCATATCGTTCGTGCTGGCTTAGAGGGTATCGCCTTCGCCTTCGTCTACGGGATGAAGGTGATGAAAGAGCTGGGGGTAGACCTGAGCACCATCCGCGTTGGGAACGATAACCTCTTTCAGAGTAAGGTTTTCAGTGAAACGATTGCTACGCTCACTGGGGCTACCATTGAGGTGCACAATACTACCGGTGCGGTCGGGGCAGCCCTTGCCGCGGGAGTCGCCGTCGGGCTTGCGGATAACATTGAAGAAGCAGTTGGTCGGCAGGAAGTGCTGTCTACCATTAAGCCAGGGAAGGACAAAGCCTTGCTTCAAACGGCTTTTGCGCGTTGGGAAGTAGGGCTTATTAAAATGATATGAGCTGGTTGAGTCACTCAAATATCTCCACCAGAACAGTAACGCCACCAGGGAGCTGGCTCTTTTTTACCGACGAAGCACACTGACTGTTAATGGAGTTAACTGCGCTTAGGCTGAGCATTAGACTCGCAAGGAAAAAGAAGGACCTCATATTGTAATAGTTAGAAGGTGTAATCCAAAGATGAGGAGGCTGTTGTTCTTCTTCTAACGGATCTGCATTTGTTTAACTTTGGCTTAGTAGTTTCATAACGTAGCTTTACCAAATGAGGAGAACCAAGACAATAAGCCTGGTCAAAGACGGCATTTTCATGATTCTGGGCGTGGCGGCAGCCGCCTTCGGCCTGGAAAGTTTTTTGCTGCCCAACCATTTTATTGACGGTGGGGTAACGGGCATCTCTCTTTTATTGGTAGAACTTACTGGCCTACGGCTGTCGGTGCTGTTGTTTTTAGTTAACCTACCGTTTCTGGTACTGGCCCGGATTGTGATCGGCCACCACTTCGCGATCAAAACCGCCGTTGCGATCACGCTTTTGGTGCTCACCATCTTTTTTGTGCATTTCCCGGAGGTGACGGAAGATAAGCTGCTGGTCTCCGTCTTCGGCGGGTTCTTTCTGGGAACGGGTATCGGCCTATCGATGCGCGGTGGTAGTGTTCTGGACGGTACCGAGGTGCTGGCCATTTTCCTGAGCCGTAAGGTTGGGGCGAAGGTGAGTGACTGGGTGATTCTGATCAACCTGGTTATCTTCGGGTTTGCGGCTTACTTCTTGTCTATTGAGCAAGCGCTGTATTCGTTGCTAACCTACATTGTGGCTTCTAAGGCGCTCGATTTCGTGATCGACGGGGTGGAGGAATACACCGGTGTTACCATCATCTCGATCCATAGTGGCGACGTCCGCAAGGCCATCATTGAGGAGTTGGGTAGTGGTGTGACCATTTACCAGGGCCGCGGTGGCTACCGCGCCGATGAGGCTGGTGAAGAAATCGACATCATCTACGCTGTCATCACCCGCCTGGAGATCAGTAAGCTTAACCGTATCGTTGATGACATTGACGAGAAGGCGTTTATCACCATGAGCTCGATCAATGATACGCGGGGTGGCATGGTGCGACGTAAAGGGGTGCATTAGAATTTGATCTGTGATTCTTTATTTGTTGCTGTATGAGGGGAGCCTTCCTTCACTGTGGCACTACGCTTGTTCGTCTTCGGTGAGCAAGCGTAGTACCACGAACGGTACGTGTGGTAGCCACATAGTGATTCAGCGGTATTCCAACTGAACACAGCGTTAACTACTCGCTCACTTCAGTGACTCATAAACTCATGCTACACCTGCGGCGGCGGCCAGAAAAATAGGCTACTGAACAACTAGCCTGCTCACCAACCGGCTGTTGGCACCCATCAGCTGAACGGCATATACACCGGGCTTCACTTTTTGGGAAGGGATCGGTAGGGTCACAGATCCAGCGGTAAGGTTTACGATTTGGCTACTCAGAATCCGTCCATCAAGACTGATGAGGCTAAGGGTATACCTACCTGGGGTAGTCGGCGTCACGCGGAGGTTGGCCGCTCCGTTGGTAGGATTGGGAAATAGGGTGTGCGGAATGGCCGCAAAATTACGGGTACCGGAGGGAGCGCCTTCCGCTAGGTTGATGATGGTCGGCGAGGTACTCCCGTTATCTCCACCTGTGCCAGAAGCACGGTTGACAAGGTTGCCCACCACGTAATAGCTTACGGTACCTTCGCCAGCCTCAGGGGCCGTCCAGTCGAAGGAAAAAGTGCTGTCCTGATTGGGTGAACTTTGTTCGATATACTTACGGTTTGCGCTACCGTTACTGATGCGGGTGGCTCCGTCCGGATTGGCGGGCGTACCGACCGGAGTAGCCGGAGAGGTGGCGGTGTTCAGAAACTGAGAGCTGAAGCCGTAGGCGGCTGGGGCTATATTTCCGTAACCAATGGCCACCGTTACCCGGTAAGTTGCTCCCGGGGTATACTCGGTGAGGTCTGCCGAAGTACCGTCCAGCGCAAAGGAGACGTTTATACTGGGAGTGCCAAAACTGCCTGAATTATGGCAGACGCTACAGGTAGGCTCGGTACCGCCGCCAGTACTTGGCGCACCGGTGTAAAAATTACCGTTAGCGGCCGGTCCGCCAGAATTACTGAGGAACAATAAGGCTGCTACAAAAGGCAGTAGTACCGCAGGGAAGCGGAGATTAGAAGAACACATATTGTAGTTGATTAGAAGAGCAATAATTCAAGTAGTTGCAAGGAACCAGTGCTCTCTGCAAATCTAAACCTAGCCAAAGATGCTATTTTTATCTTGAACGCTTATCGTTTTATTACCCCTTAAATGGTTCGCTCTCCGTCAATCAGAGCTTCTGTACTACCGTCGGTCAGATGAGGTGATTTTGTGCTCGCGAAGCGAGCTCGGCCCTTCTCAAGCGAGGCCAGTAGGGGCGATCCCTCGCGGTCACCCGTACTGGGTCACGTTTACCACTACGTTTTCACCTCAGTGCCCGACAGCAGTGTAGCAAGTAGACGCCAGCGGGGTAGGGTGGCTTCATCCGTCAGGTTACAGCCACAGTCAAAAGGCGTAAATTAGATGGCCAGCTTATAATTTTAGTTAATATGCCTTGCTACCCACGAACCTAAATCAAAATAAGCCAGGGCCTTGTGCTCAAATGGCTGCTCTGCGACCAAAGCAACTTCCTCCCGAAGTCTCTCATAGACTTCACCATGCTCTGCGATTGGTGCCTTCAGCAAACGGCGCAGCCCGGAAATTGCTAGCTTATGTACTTCTGCGGTTTCCCGACTACGGTTGAGTAATCTACTGACGGAGTTGATGTGGTAACCCACCAGGGAGTAATTGGTCAACTCAAAGTTGCAAAGGGCATGGAGTAAACGCGTATTGATAAGGAGGTCTTCCCGGTAAATACCGCTGCGCATATTGATGATCTCGTTGAGGTAGTCCAGCGCTTCATCATAGCGGCGGGTCAGGAAGCAGGCTGCTCCGCACTTATACAGGAAGAGAGCCCAGCGATGAGAGTTAGGGAAGAGGTTACCGGCCTCGTACTTTTTCAGAACCTCACGGCTAAATGTATAGGCACCGTCATAGTCTTTCGTCATGAACAGCAGGTTGAAATGGGAGAGGTTGAGGTACACATCGCCGAGACGGCGGGAGTTTTGGTTGAGAATGATCTTCTCGTCGGAAAGAAAGCTGTTCATAAAAGCCAGGTAGCGGCGGACAGTATTTTCCTTGCCGTTAAGAAAACCAAACATGGCCACGTAGTAAAGGCAGCGTAGGTATAAATCAGGGTCTTTGACCGTCATTTGTCTCCGGAGTGAAAACCAGGTGGCTGCTTCCATCGCATCATCAAGGGCATCCGAAAAATTTAGCTGGATGTAATGAAACCACATGGACGCCTGGAAGAGGTTAACCTTTTGGTGAAAGGTGTAATCGGAAGGGCCTCTACCCGCAATTTTTTTCTTTGCCTCCGACCAGAATTCCTGGTTTTCATCCTGCTCCTCCTCCGTACGACCGTGACCGTGCTCAATGTATAAGCCGTGTAGCTGAATATTAAGGCTGAAAATCTCACTTGTATTGAAAACGCTTTGGTTGCGTTCTGACGATTCCTTCAACAAAAGGTCCATCTTGTTTTCAACCTGTCGGGAAAGGGTGACGTGGCGGGCTTCGATTAGCTTCTGGAACTCTATGATTTCGAGGTGAAGTAGGTCCTGATTGTGCTTTACGGCAATTTCTTTTGCTCTTTCTAATAATCGTAGCGCGTCTAGAAAATGCCCTTTTCCGTAAAGTATTCTGGTGAAATCAATCTGTTCTCGGAGCTCAATGTCAATCTCCTTGCTTATATGAATGAGCCGGAGGCTGGTGAGGATCTGTTGGTAAAGGTGACGCTTTAGGTTGCTGAGTTTACCAGCAGTAATACTCAGTCGTTTGATTAATATTTCGTCATCCGGCTTGGTTGATTTGTCAATAACGTCGAAGAGTCTAATGAATTTATTGTCAGTTGTGGCACCTGCTCTGGTAGCAAAAAGCTTAAAATTACGCTTCTCAGCCTTGGTTAATGACTTTACTAGCCGAAAAACCTGATGTTTTATTGCTGTGGACATGAAGCTGTATTTGAACTTAAATTGCTGATAATCAGTTATAATTTGCTGGGCAAAAAACGGTGGGTATAACGAAGGTAAAAAGTAAGTGGCTATTCCATTACGTCTAAGTCAACGCATCTTTGTGCTAGTAGCGTGGAAATGACGATTTTCGTACACTCTTTAACCAGATAGCCAACCACAACCACTTCACGTTTACACTTCCGCTAACCACGGAAATACCAAACAGTATATTCAATGAAGAAAATAGAAGCTATCATTCGCCTCTCCCGATTTGAGGCCGTCCGTGACGCCCTTGCTGAAATCGACGTCAAGTTCTTTACTCTTTCTGAAGTAAAAGGCTTTGGCCTCCAACGCGGCGAACAACTCACTTACCGCGGCAGCGTTTACGACGCTGATTACATCGCCCGCCTCCAACTCGACTTACTGGCCCCAACCGATAAGGTAGATGCCATTATTAGTGCCATTTCTTCCTCCGGACGTACCGGTAAAGTAGGAGACGGTAAAATTTCCGTGTTCGACATTGAGCGCATCGTCCGTATCCGTACCGGAGAAGAGAACGAAAGCGCCATTTAATAGCGGTTCTCCGCACCTCTTGTACAGAGCGAGATTTAACCAACTTCGCCATAGGAAGGAGTCCCTTTAGCCTTCCACCTCCCCAGCCCCCAACCATTGTAAGACCAGATTGTAACTACGCCGGAAACCAGGCAGTGGCCAGAGCTCGACTGTTTTATTCCGTCCCGCTTGCTTCGGTATTCCTCCACAATAACCTCACAGTACACTCACTTACAAACTATCTCTTTTGCTATGGAAGCATTATTTACAGTAAACAATCTTTGGATTTTGGTGGCGACTTGTTTCGTCTTCATTATGCACCTCGGCTTCGCCAGCCTCGAAGCCGGCTTCGTTCAGAAAAAAAACGTCGTCAATATTCTCTTTAAGAACTCGATGATCATTTGCATTGGCGTGCTTACTTACTTTGTCATCGGGTACAACTTAATGTACCCCGGTGAAGAATACGCCGGTGGCTTCTTCGGTAAGTTCTTCGTCCCCTTAGACTGGGCTGGAAGTGCCGTTGCTGACTACGCTGCCGCCGCCGAAGAAGGCAGTACTTACACGGGCTACTCCGACTTCATCTTCCAGGCGATGTTCGCCGCCACCTGCGCTACCATCGTTTCCGGCGCTGTAGCCGAGCGGATCAAACTCGTTCCTTTTCTCATTTTTGCTACGCTGTTCGTAGGTATCAGTTACCCGATTACGGGTATGTGGCACTGGGGCGGAGGCTGGCTCTCTGAAATGGGCTTCTACGATTTCGCAGGTTCCACACTGGTACACGCTGCCGGTGGTTTCGCCGCCCTGGCTGCCATCATTCTACTTGGTGCCCGTAAGGGTAAGTATAAGAAAGATGGTCGGGTCACTGCCATCCCCGGACACAGCATGCCGCTGGCCGCCATCGGTGTATTCCTCCTTTGGTTCGGTTGGTACGGCTTCAACGGAGGTTCCGTCCTGAGCGCTGATCCCAACGGTGTCTCTCTCGTATTTGTAACCACTTCTCTGGCCGCTGCGGCCGGTGGTGTTGCCGCCTTCTTTGTGGGGTACATCATGTTCAAAACTTACGACCTCTCTATGGTGCTTAACGGTATTCTTGGCGGCCTCGTAGGTGTCACCGCCGGTGCGGATAGCTTCACTGGTGTCGGCGCAATCATGGTAGGTGGTATCGCTGGTATTATCATCCCCCTGAGTATCGTCTTCTTCGATAAAACGCTAAAGCTCGACGACCCAGTAGGTGCCACTTCCGTTCACGGTGTTTGTGGTATCTGGGGCACGTTGGCAGTAGGTATTTTCTCTACCAACCCGGAGCACAGTTTCATAACACAATTGATCGGTACTCTTTCGATCGGTGCTTTCTCCTTTGTAGCCGCCTTCGGCATCATGGGCGCACTCAAAGTCATTATGGGTATTCGGGTAGACGCAGAAGAGGAAGTTAAAGGCCTCGACGTCGGCGAGCACGATATGCATGCTTACACGGACGGTAAGGAAGACGGCGTCTTCCAGCTTACCTCCGAAGGATAGACGTTAAAAACTAGAGAACTAGAAGCTAGGTGTCTGGCTTCTAGTTCTCTAGTGCCTAAAAAAGGCCCGCCGACGCTGTAACGTCAAACGGGCCCGCCGGAAACGGATTAAACCGCCCCAACTAAGGATCTTCAAAGCCACCATAGACCTGGTGGAACCGCTAAGGTAAACAAGTGAAACCATTCACCCAACTACCGTGGGGCCGGGCCGTATCCGGAAGTAACCAATTTTACTTTCACTCTCCATTACGGACCATATAGTATACCACATGAAAACTTTATTTCAATTCACATTTGCGGCGCTGCTGCTTTCTTCTACCAGCCTCTTCGCTCAGGTAGAAGCCGAGGTGTCTTCCACTGACCCAGTCGAAGCTCCGGCTGCTGAGAAAGAAGCGGAAGAAGAAGATGAGGGTGCGCTCCAAATGAGCGGCTTCGTCGACGCTTATTACCAGAATATTTTTACTAAAGATGCTAGTGACAATTCGCTTGGTTTTCCCACCAGCTTTACCCCCGAAGACGGAGGGTTTAGTGTTGGTATGGTAAACCTACTGCTCGAAAAGGCAGTTGGCAAGGTCGGGTTTGTCGGTCAAGTCGGCTTCGGTCCTCGTGCCAATGACGCCAACGGTGCCTTTCCTAATCTACAGCAGCTTTATGTAACCTATTCACCAAGCGATGCAGTTACCTTTACGATGGGCCAGTTTGGTACTTTCGTAGGATATGAAGTAATTGACGCTCCTGTTAACGTTAATTATTCAACCAGCTACCTCTTTAGCTACGGCCCATTCTTCCACACAGGGCTTAAAGCTGATTTCGCCATCGCCGAAGGTTTTGGTGCTATGGTAGGTGTATTTAACAATACGGATAGCCGCTTTAACGCTCCGGGTTACTACTTCGGTGGTCAACTAAGCGCGGAAGTTGGCGGCCTGGCTGCTTACCTTAATGTCCTGACCGGTACTGATGAACAGGATGTAGTTGGTGACGAAGATGCTACCACTTTTCAGGTTGATCTTACCGCTACTTACCAGGTCAGCGAAAGCTTTATGCTCGGGCTTAACGCGTCTGACAAGAGTACTTCTTTGGATGGCAATAGTGGCGACGGTTTCACCGGCGTAGCCGTTTACGTCACTGCTGGTTTGTCCGATAACTTCAGCTTGAACTTACGAGCGGAATCTTTCTCTGAAAAAGCACCCGAAGGAATCATTATTGACGGACGAAGTGTCTTCGCCATTACTGCAAGTGGAAACATAACGCTCGGGGATAGCTTCGTGCTGATTCCAGAAGTTCGCTTTGACAGCAGTGGTGATTTTGCCACTACTCACAGCGGCGGGATTATTGATTTTGGAGGCGCTGACGAAGATGACAGTATCGCATCCTTTATCCTGGCCGGTGTTTACAGTTTCTAAAATTAAATAGCGGGCGCGGACGCAGGTGCAGTGAAAGAATTATAAAGCAAAGCGAGCAACGGCTCTATTCATACCTAACATATTTGAACCTTGCTTCTTCAATCCCTTTCTTTGCACCCGCGGCCTCGCCCAATTTTACATAAATTTCTGATTTAACCTCACAAACTTCTTTTCTAATGGTTACTAAGCATAAACTTCAGTACGTCTGGCTCGACGGTTACGAGCCCATGCAGCACATGCGCTGTAAAACCCAAATCATCGCAGACTTCAGCGGCAAGCTCGAAGACTGCCCGATGTGGTCCTTTGACGGATCTTCGACTAAACAAGCCGAAGGTGGCAGTTCCGACTGTCTCCTTAAGCCCGTTGCTATCATCACCGACCCCCAGCGTAAGAACGGTTACATCGTTCTCACCGAGGTACTCAAGGCCGATGGTTCCCCGCACTCCTCCAACGCCCGTGCTACCATCGACGACGAAGACCAGGATTTCTGGTTTGGCTTCGAGCAGGAGTACTTCCTCTGGGATCCCGAAACCAACCTGCCCCTCGGTTTTCCTGCCAACGGCACGGAACCCGCACCACAAGGACCATACTACTGCTCCGTAGGCGCCGCAAATGCCTATGGCCGCGAAATCGTGGAAGAACACCTTGACGCCTGCCTCGACGCCGGCCTCACCGTAGAGGGTATCAATTGTGAAGTGGCACCCGGACAGTGGGAATTCCAGACTTTCGCTAAAGGCGCTAAGGAAGCTGGTGACCAGATATGGCTTTCCCGTTTCCTTCTCGACCGCGTGGCCGAGCAGTACGGAATTACCATCAACTACGACTGTAAGCCGGTTCCTGGCGACTGGAACGGTTCCGGTATGCACGCCAACTTCTCCAATACTTTCCTCCGCGAAAGTGGTAAGAAAGAAGATTACGACAAGGTGTGTGAAGCCTTCCGCCCCTTCGTCAAGGAGCACATCGAGGTCTACGGCCACGATAATCACCTTCGCCTGACCGGTCTCCACGAGACTCAGAGCATTCATGAATTTAGCTTCGGTATCTCCGACCGTGGCGCTTCTATTCGCATCCCCGTCGCTACGGTGGAGCGTGGCTGGAAAGGATGGTTGGAAGACCGTCGTCCGAACTCTGCCGCTGATCCCTACAAGGTGGCTGCACGGATCGTGAAGACGGTTAAGCCTGTTTCCGTTTAACCAGCAACCGTTTGAGCTGACTCAGGCTTCCTTACTGCAATATTGTAAAGAAGGTTAAATCAGCTCAGGTTCCGCGCTATTCGCGGGACACGGATTTGACCGGGTCGCCCTATTGGCGGCCCGGTTTTTTTATGACCAGTTAGACCTTATATATATGGTACTGCTTTATCAGGGTGTAGCCATAGGTGTAAGGGAGTTGAATACTAAGCTTAACCCCGGAGGGGGGAGCTTTCATGACGATGGGTGGAGCGCACTGAGCGGAACTTATCGTTAATCCAGCCATAGAAGGGCACTTTACGTAACGATGGGCGTAACCCCTCAAGATTCAGGTCCGATAGCGTTTGGCGAAGTAGAGGTTTGACCTCCCGAAAATTTTGGAGAAAATCCCCACAACGTAATATGAGATCGAAGTTGAAAAAAGATTAACGTAAAGTGCGAAAGTACTTGCAAGGGTGGTGTCGGGCGACGTAATTTTGCAGCCCGCAAGCGAGAAACGTCTCGCACAAAAAGCTCTTTAAACGGAGCTA
>JAPKCQ010000382.1 GCA_026421165.1 Lewinella sp.
TATAAATAACTTACTGGTTTCACTTCGCGGCTATTACGTGGTTTGACCTGGCGCTTTTGTTCTCACCGAATTTACAAATCCTTTGCGTAGCCTCAGTTACGGAAAGGATTTTTAAGTTTGGTGAGTGTAAAATAAGGCGGTCAAAAGCCGTAAGTTATTTGTGCGGCGTCCCTTAATCCAAAACTTTCTGACCCAGAACTGAATGGTGCCGAATTAGCCCGTGAGGGAGGTATAAAAAGAAAACCCCGTTGTCCTCACGGGCAACGGGGTTAATCGTTTCAGTCAGTATAAGCTAGGCTTACTTCACATCAAAGCGGTCAAGGTTCATAACCTTAGCCCAGGTAGCGACGAAGTCGCGCACGAGGCGGGTCTCACCGTCGTTAGAGGCATAAATCTCCGCGATGGCGCGCAGTTCCGTATTGGAGCCGAAGATGAGGTCAGCACGGGTACCCGTCCATTTCACAGCACCGGTCTTGCGGTCAGAGCCTTCGAAGAGGTTGTTGTTGCCGTCAACACCTTTCCAAGCGGTAGCGAGGTCGAGTACATTGACGAAGAAGTCGTTGCTCAACGTTCCGGGGCGGTCGGTGAAGACACCGTTGTCGGAACCATCGTAGTTGCCACCGATCACGCGCATGCCACCTACCAGGACGGTCATTTCGGGAGCGGATAGCTTCATCAGGTTGGCGCGGTCTACGAGCATGGCTTCGGGCATGATCTCGTCCATCGGCTGGTAGAAGTTACGGAAACCATCAGCTGCTGGCTTGAGGGCCGCGAAGGATGTCACGTCGGTCTTCTCCTGAGTCGCGTCGGTGCGGCCGGGAGTGAAAGGAACGGTCACGTCAAAGCCACCGTCTTTAGCAGCTTGCTCTACGGCAGCGCAGCCACCGATAACAATGAGGTCAGCCAGAGAGACTTGCTTATCGCCGCCGTTGAACTCCTTGCGGACGCTTTTCAGTACGTTGAGTACGGGAGCCAGTTCTTTCGGGTTGTTCGCTTCCCAGTTTTTCTGCGGAGCGAGAGCGATGCGGGCACCGTTGGCACCACCGCGCTTGTCGGAATCGCGGTAAGTGGAAGCGGAAGCCCAGCCAGTCGTCAGCAACTGAGGCACCGTAAGGCCAGAAGCCAGGAGCATACGCTTCAGCTTCGTCACGTCGTCAGCGTTGACCAGTTCGTGGTCTACGGCCGGGACGGGGTCCTGCCAGATCAGTTCCTCAGCGGGCACTTCCGAACCGAGGTAGCGATCAATCGGTCCCATGTCACGGTGTGTAAGCTTAAACCAAGCGCGGGCGAAAGCATCTTGGAAAGCGGCGGGGTCTTTGTGGAAGCGCTCGGAGACCTTGCGGTAAGCGGGGTCTTCACGCATCGCGATGTCCGTCGTCAGCATGAAGGGTTGGTGCATCTTTCCTGCAATGTGCGCATCGGGAACGGTACCGGCACCGCCGTTGTTTTTCGGACGCCACTGGTTTGCACCAGCGGGACTTTTGTAGAGTTCCCATTCGAAGCCAAAGAGGTGGTCGAAGTAGTCGTGGCTCCACTTCGCGGGAGTCGTCGTCCAGGCACCTTCCAGTCCGGAGGTGATGGTATTTTCGGCGTTGCCCGTTCCGAAGCTGTTCTTCCAGCCCGTACTCATCTCTTCGATGGGAGCACCATCAGGTTCTGAACTAACGTACTTCTCGGGGTCAGCGGCACCGTGGGTCTTACCGAAGGTGTGACCACCGGCGATGAGAGCTACGGTTTCTTCGTCGTTCATGGCCATGCGGCCAAAAGTTTCGCGGATATCTACGGCCGAAGCTAAGGGATCAGGATGGCCATTCGGCCCTTCGGGGTTGACGTAGATAAGGCCCATGTGGGAGGCAGCGAGCGGCTGCTCAAGCTCTCCGTTCTGGTAGCGCTCAGTATTTCCTAGCCACTCCCGTTCGGAGCCCCAGTAAATCTCTTGTTCGGGTTCCCAGATGTCTTCGCGGCCACCGCCAAATCCGAAGGTCTTGAAGCCCATAGTTTCCATGGAAACGTTACCGGTTAGCATCATCAGGTCGGCCCAACTCAGCTTGTTGCCGTACTTCTGCTTGACGGGCCAGAGGAGAAGGCGCGCTTTATCCAAGTTAGCGTTGTCTGGCCAGCTGTTAAGCGGGGCGAAGCGCTGGTTTCCAGAACCTGCTCCACCACGACCGTCGGAGATTCGGTAGGTACCAGCACTGTGCCAAGCCATCCGGACCATGAAGGGGCCGTAGTTGCCATAGTCAGCCGGCCACCAGTCCTGCGAGTCGGTCAGCAGTTCAGCGATGTCGTTTTTAACGGCGGCAAGGTCGAGGCTCTTAAAAGATTCGGCGTAGTTGAAGTCCGGGTCGAGCGGGTTAGAGAGCTCGGAGTTCTGCCGCAGGATGTTCAACTTCAGGCGGTTCGGCCACCAGTCGGTGTTACCTGGTCCGTCGCCGCCGGTCTTCTGGGGCGTTCCGGCCATAAATGGGCATTTGCTTGATTCGTTGACGTCCCAGGCTTGGGAGCCGCCTTCGGTTTTCATGTGGTCCATGATAAAAATTTTTAGTTAGTTATGTTATATGAACAGAAGGAGTAAAACCTCCCGCTGGTTGTTGGTCTGAACTAATAAGCGAAGCAGCATGGAAAATGTTCTTGTCGGCAGCTACACACTTGTCTGAATTAATGGTAGTGTTTGGCCCCCCCGCCAAGCGATTCCGCTATCATGCTTTCAACTGACTGCAAATTTAGTCCCCAAATATGTATTATCAAAATTGATTAAATTTCTAAACGATAGATTTAAACTATAATTCTCGCTGAGCATTAGTTGATCGGGGTGCTGAATACTATTTAGTTCCCAAGACCAAACTCAACACTTACCATGTCCCTCCAACAACTTCGCTACCTACTTGCGCTCGATGACCTGCGGCACTTCAGCCTGGCCGCCAAACAGTGCTTCGTGGCTCAGCCTACGCTGACCACCCAACTAAAGAAGTTGGAGGAAGAGTTGGGCGTCCAGCTCATCGACCGAAAGGCCAGCCCACTGCGACCGACACCGGTCGGGGAAAAGGTAATCGCGCAGGCCCGCATCATCCTCGAAGACGTAGCCGGGTTGGAAGCCTTGCTACGGGAAGAGACGGGAAGTTTGGCCGGGACCTACGTACTGGGAATCATCCCGACGCTAGCGCCTTATCTGTTGCCTTTGTTTTTGAAGTCGTTCACGTCACGCTTTCCGGACGTTCACCTGGTCATCCGGGAAATGCAGTCGGAAGAGATCATGGAAGGACTAAAGCGAGGCAAAGTTGACCTCGGCCTGCTCGTCACCCCGCTAGAGGATAAACAACTGCGAGAAATCGTTCTTTTCTACGAGCCGCTACAGGTCTACGCCGCGCCGACCGAGCCCATTCTGACCAACGCGCGCCTACTGCCGGAACACATCAACCAGAAAGAACTCTGGGTCATGGAAGAGGGCCACTGTTTCCGCAACCAGGTGCTCAACATCTGCAACTTCCAGACGGACGGCCGCCACCTCAATCGAGCCATCACTTTCCAGGCTGGCTCCATTGAGACCCTGAAAAATATGGTGCGCAATAACCTGGGCTATACGATCGTGCCCGAAATGAGCATCCACCCCACCCTAGACAAAGGTTACGTCAAGTCATTTGCCGACCCTCAGCCAGCGCGGGAGGTGAGCCTGGTTGTGAGTAAGGCATTTAGCCGTGAGCAGCTACTTGTAGAATTCCGCAAGGCCGTTTTGGCGGTGATCCCCGACCGGTTTCGGAAAAATGAGCGGTACGTGGGGGTTGCTTGGCGGTAAG
>JAPKCQ010000383.1 GCA_026421165.1 Lewinella sp.
TATAGGGGAATGTCGCTTCAAGAATTGCGCCAAGGGCAAGTTGACACCATCGTTTCTGCTTTTGGAGTGGAACGGGTAGTGGTCGGCCATACTATTGTTGACGCTGAAGATATTTCATGGCTCTATGGTGGCCGTGTGGTAAATATTGATTTATACCATGCTGCTAATTTAAAAAAAGATATATTACGTGTGCTTTTGATTACGAAAGATGGATGCTTTGAAATCGACGATCAAATGAATAAACACGTTTTAAATTAGACTGCACTAACATAAACGCCTATTTTGTACGCACCGTATTTTCAAAACACCATTTATGAGAGTATTGCTTTTGTGCCTTCCCGTTTTGCTATTCGCTTCCTGTAGATCAGAGCAAAAAGAATCTAAAGAGGAAACGGTCTACAAGCAAACCATCTTCGATAAATTGAGCAAAGATGATTTGTTAGAATTTGAGTTGACCGCTAATTTTGACTCTTTAATTTTTTATAAAGAGGATGAGGAATACTACCCAGCTACTTTTAAGTTCAAGGATGAAAGTGACTCTTTAATAATTAAAAAAATCAATGTCCGGACACGTGGTGAGACACGGAAAAACATCTGCGAATTACCTCCACTTCGATTGAAGTTTTCAAAGCCGTTGCTGAAGAAATATAACCTCGCAAAATACAAAACTTTGAAGTTGGTCACCCCGTGTAACGACAGACCTGGGTTCGAAGATTTGATCACGAAAGAGTTGCTTTGTTATCAAATGTACCAAGAATTGACAGGCCAAAGCTTTAGAGTGCAGCCAGCAAGGGTTAGAATTAAACAAAAGGAAAGTGATGAAAGCAGTTCGATGAAAACGGCTTTTTTAATTGAACATGACAAAGAAATGGCCAAACGATTGGGTGGGAAATTACTCAATAAATCTATCATGAAAATCAAAAGCATTGATGTCAAATCATATAATCTACTCGTGCTTTTTCAGTACATGATTGGCAATACAGACTGGAACCTTTCGAAGCGCCATAATATTAAACTGGTGCAAATGAAAGGCAACTCAGCACCAGTTCCCGTTCCGTACGACTTTGATTATAGTGGTCTGGTAAATGCAAAATACGCAATTCCTCACCCCAGTTTGCCGATCAGAAATATTAGGGAAAGACTTTTCCAGTGGAGAGGTAAAGACGTTGAAATGCTCAAAGAACCAATCGCCCGACTACTCGAGAAGAAAGAAGTTCTACTGAGCTTAATAGGAAATTGCCAACTCGAAAATAAAGAAGATAAAACATTAATGATAAATTATGTGAAGTCGTTTTTTGAGATTATTGAGTCTGAGGATGGAATGGATGTTTTGACTAGGAGAATGTAGCTTCCCTCAGCTAGAAACTACGGATTTTATCAATAAATTCACAGCTAAATTGGAAGAGGGCTCAGGCTTAGTCCGATAGCTACATATTCAAGAAAAAAACAAAACCAACAGATTTTATGTAGTCATACGGTTTAGGTGCAGAAGAACTGACATCGTCAGTTCTAAGATGTTAACCTTATTTCGAGCATATTAAGGAGGAAGCTTTACCGATATGCCAGCGACCATTTGGTCTAGAGATTGTCAAACACAAATTACTGAAAAGTATCATGAAATTAAGTTCGCTAAGAACAGGCTTTCGATAAAAGATATTGATGTCTCATTGACTAAGTTTGTAACATATGATTATAAGTTGTATAAGTACACTCATGCTCTGGTTACGGCAGGAATTTACGACCTCAAACTGCATAAGATTGCGAAACCATACTTTAAGCCATCCTCCATCGAGGGGTTCCAGTACTTCACCTTTCCCCAACTCGCCGGGATTTTTATGACTGACGAATTTTTTGAAGTTTTGCGTGAAAATGACTTGACTGGGGTGGATGTGTTTGATTGTAGGAAGGGTAGTGAAGTCAACCTTCAGCATTTGCCGAAGGAAGGTAGTTTACTTTAGTAGGCATAAAATCAGAATAGTTGACTGTATGACTACTTGACTATACTTATCTTCGCCCCCCTCAAAAGAAAAAGCGAATGATCCACCGTCAGGAAATAGCCAACGTATTAAAGTCGCCAACGGTAGGCGAAGAAGTAACCGTAATGGGCTGGGTCCGCGCCTGGCGCGGCAACCGGTTCATGGTACTCAACGACGGCTCCGGCGCCGAAACGCTGCAGGTGGTCGTGAACGGGGAGGACTTTGACGAGGAGACCATCCGCGCCATCGGCTTCCACGCCTGTGTTGGCGTAACCGGCGAACTGATCGAAAGCCAGGGCGCAGGCCAGGCCGTTGAGGTAGTCGCCAAAGAGATCATTATTTACGGTGCCACCGACCTGAGCACGTACCCGCTCCAGGCCAAGAGCCAGACGATGGAGTTCTTGCGCGAGAACGCTCAGTTCCGGATGCGGACGAACACCTTCAGCGCCGTCTTCCGCCTGCGGCACGCGCTGGCCTTCGCGACCAACAAATACTACAACGACCGCAACTTCTATTACCTGCACACGCCCATCATCACGGGCAACGATGCGGAGGGAGCGGGCGAGATGTTCCGGGTAACGGCCCTTGATCCTGCGTCCCCGCCCAAAGATGAGGACGGCAATGTCGACTACAGCCAGGACTTCTTCGGTAAAAGCACCCACCTCACGGTATCCGGACAACTGCAAGCCGAAATCGGTGCACTAGCGATGGGCAAGGTCTATACCTTCGGCCCCACCTTCCGCGCCGAGAACAGCCACACGACCCGCCACCTGAGCGAGTTCTGGATGATCGAACCGGAGATCGCCTTCGCCGACATCGACAACAACCAGGACCTGGCCGAGGACTTCCTCAAGTACCTCATCAACCACTGCCTCGACAACTACCGCGCCGACCTAGAATTCCTCGACGAACGCATCAAGCAGTCGGAGAAGAATATGAAGGCGGAGCTGCGCCGCCCAATGGGCCTCCTCGAAATGCTGGAATTTACCGTGAAGGACGACTTCGCACGGATCACCTACACGGAGGCCATTCGCCTCATCCAGGGCTCGAAGCCGTATAAAAAGAAAAAATTCGAATTCCCAGTAGAGTGGGGGACCGACCTGCAAGCCGAGCACGAGCGCTGGCTGGTGGAGAAGCACTTCAAAAAACCGGTCATCGTGCGTGATTACCCCAAAGGCTTCAAGGCCTTTTATATGCGCCTCAACGACGATAATGAGACCGTTGCGGCCATGGATATTCTGTTCCCCTACATCGGTGAGATGGTCGGTGGCGCCCAGCGTGAAGAACGTGAAGACGTACTCCGTGCCCGGATGAAGGAGATGGATGTGCATGCGGATGAACTGGCTTGGTACCTGCAACTGCGCACCTTTGGTGGTTGCCCGCATGCTGGTTTCGGCCTCGGGTTTGAGCGGATGGTGATGTTTGTCACTGGTATGGGTAATATTCGGGACGTGATTCCTTTCCCGCGGGCGCCTAAGTCTGCCGACTTTTAGATTGGGTTGAGCGCCTCTGGCGCGATTTGCTTTAGTCGCTGCTCGACTTATTTTTTGGAGCACAGAGTTGCACGGAGGAGGCACAGAGTTGCCGTCATTGGAGGGGCGTTGGAGCGTTTTTCAGCGTAATTATATTGACATTGGCGACTTGAGGTGATTTTGCGTTCGCGCTAGCGAACGCGGCCTTGTCCAAGACAACCAGTAGGGGCGGATCCCTTGCGGTCGGCCGACTGGTTTGTTGTTACTTTAATTGACCGACAGTAGTATCGTGTAATGCTTTAAGGCCATTGAGTGTGCCAACTTTAACCATAGTTATCGTGCGGGC
>JAPKCQ010000384.1 GCA_026421165.1 Lewinella sp.
CCGGTCCAGAAGTCATACCATTCTCCTTTGGGCAGGTACACGTACATTTTTGTCTGGCCTTCTTTCAGTACTGGTGCGACCATCAGGTCTTCACCGTAAAGGAACTGGTCGCCATGTTTCAGGCAGTTAGCGTCCGTCTGGTCGTAGAAGAAGAGGTTACGGAGTACGGGGATTCCTGTTTTCAGGTGATGGCGGAAACTGCTGTAGAGGTAAGGCAATAACTGGTACCGCATCTCGATGGCCTTGCGGTTGTACTTGGTGTGGGTCTTGCCGTGGACCCATGGTTCCTGGTCCTGGCGGTTTTCCTGCTCGGCCTTCTTGATGGCGTCGGCTTCTACTTCGGCGGCGCCGTCGGAGTTATTACCCATACTGTGAACACGCATTACGGGATGGAAGACGGCGAGCTGGAGCCAACGGGTCATCATCTCCGGCGTAGGGTTGTCTACAAAACCACCGATGTCGGTACCCACCATGCTGTAACCACTGATGGCCATGCGGATGCACTGGCGGTTAGCGATCTGAAGGTGCTCCCAGCTGGCGATGTTGTCGCCAGTCCAGAGGGCAGCGTAGCGCTGTCCGCCGCTGAAGCTCGCCCGTCCGAGAAGGAAGGGCCGCTTAGCTGGTTTCAGCGCTTTCAGTCCGTCGTAGCTGGCCCGGGTCATCTGCATCCCGTAGATGTTGTGGGCTTTTTTGTGGTTCGTTGGGTCACCGTCGAAGTTATGGCTCACATCATCGGGGAAGGTGAGGTGGTTAACCTTGAAGACGGCCGGCTCGTTCATGTCGTTCCAAAAACCGCTTACGCCTTGGTCGACGTAGAGCTCTTTATAGAGCGGGCCCCACCAGTCACGTACGTACGGATCGGTGAAGTCGGGCCAGACGCACTCCAGCGGCCAGACCGGACCGACCATCAGTTCGCCGGAGCCACGGCGGCAGAAGACATCTTCTTCCATTCCTTCGGCGTAGACGTGATAGTCTTTATCCACCTTGATGCCCGGGTCAATCATCACGACTGTGTGGAAACCGTCTTTCTTCAGGTCGGCGATCATGCCTTTGGGGTCGGGGAAGTATTCTTTGTTCCAGGTGAAGCAGCGGTAGTCGTCCATATAGTCGATGTCGAGGTAGATCGCATCGCAGGGAACCTTTTTATCGCGGAAGGTCTGGGCCAGTTCGCGCACGCGGCTCTCGGGGTAGTAGCTCCAGCGGCACTGGTGGTAGCCCATTGCCCAGATCGGTGGCAGCTCGGGCATCCCGGTCAGGTGGTGGTAGCGGGCGGCCACGTCGTTTAGTTGGGGGCCGTTGATGAAGTAGTAGTCGAGTTCCCCGCCGTCGGCCCAGATGGTGGTCAGGCCGTCTTTGCGGCTGTTGAAATCGAAATGCGTTTTATAGGTATTGTCCAGGAAAATGCCGTAGGCGGCCCCTTCGTGCAGACCGTAATAGAAGGGGATACTGCGGTAAATCGTTTTGTGTTGGCGGCCGAAGGCGAAGGAGTCTTCGTTCCAGTTGGCCCAGTCTGAGCCCTGGAGGTTGGTATCCCAGGCCTTATCACCGAGGCCGTAGATGGCCTCTGACGTATTTGTTTTGAGCTGTATGCGCACTTGTTCCAAGCCCTGGTTCAGGGTGGAGCGGCCATAAAAGGGGGCTGCAAATTCGTGAACGACCTTATCGGTGTCCTTGTCGGTAATGCTTATCTGGCCGTCCGCCTTAGCGATTTTAATTTTGAGGGCAGCAGTGGTGATGAGGTATTGCGTATTCTGCTCCTTCATCTTCACCTTTGCATCCTGCGGCTGCGCCTCATCGGAAACTGCATAGCTGAAGTCACGGCCGGGATCACCAACGGTAAACCGTAGGCGCACGACCGAATCGTTCCATATTTCAAGGCGCAACTGGCCCTTCCCTTTGCTTTTTACGACAAATTTATGCTTGCCTTCCTGCGTTATGCCGGTAATCTTTCCGGTATCGTGTTCGTAGTAAACGTCGTCGAACCGGTCTGTCCCGAGCGCGACTGTAGACTTGGTAAGGTGTTCATCGGGAGCGTAGGGTAAGGTTACTTTTTTCTTCAACTTGGCCATTTATTGGGATATTCAGGGTGCAAGGTAAGAATTAGTGGTAATCTGACCTATTGCTCATTCAAAGCCCAATCATACTCTTGAAAACTGATGTCCGTACTCGCTGAAATTTCCGTCCTAGTATATTTATTAAGAAACCCGCGGAGGTCCCCAAAGTCTTCGCCGTACCAATCAAAAATTTTCGAAACCTGTACGTTTTTGGCGGTAATCGTGTTGTAACGACTATCCTGGATGAAGCTTTTTGTCCGGCTCGCCAACAGGTTGTTTAAGTTAGAAGCGGTAAATGCCTTACTAGGCAACGGCGGGCAGGAGGCGGCAGCGCAATTCACGGCGAAATGAATCCGTGCGTCTTTGTAGCGGGGGCGAATGATGTCGTGTTCAATGTTGTTGAGGCTGTACGTTTTACCGCCGATTTCAATCCACTTCACGTCCCAGGGTTTGCCACCGTCCAGATCGATGATGGATTCGAGTGGGTAATTTTTCAGAACCAGCTTTACGGTGTTGGCGTTGTAAGCGTTGATCCAAAAAGCCATGCTTTCGCTGCGGCTCCAGTCACTTTGTGGGCTGTTTTTGCTCAGCTCGGCGATGTAGGCGTCCAGTTTAGCTTCGTCTTTTTTAAACGCAGCATAGTTCACATCACCGCTTGCATTGACGTACTTGCCCAGTAAGGTGCTGAAGGCCGCATGATCGGGTTTTGCTGGCGCTGCATAAGGAGGTGCTGGCGCTTCCGGAGCGGACTTACTGGAGGGCGTTACGGTGGGTGCAGGGGCTGAATTTTCTTTTATCGGCGCGGGCGCAGGTGCAGAGACGGGTGCGCTGGAAGCAAGGGCCTCGGAGGCCGCTGGCTTAGTAGCATTTGGAGCCGGCTTTACCGGTTTAGTAGGGGCTTCTGGTTTGATCTTCGCTGGGGTTATTTTTGCTTCGTTAATGACTTCAGGATTGGCCTCCGCAGTGCGTTCTATCTGGTCTCTAGGCATACTAGGAGCTTGCGGCGCGGTCGCTACTTCTGCGGCTGGGGATGTTTCGGCGGTGACCATTGCCTCCGTTTGGGGAGCGGGATTGCCGCAGGATACTATAAGGGTTAGGATAGAGAGGAGGAATAAATAACGAAGCATAGTTGGATATTGATTGATACCTGTTCAACGCTTGGGGGGGCTGGCAGTGTTCATTCCTATGCCGTGGAAGGTCGGGAGACGGCATAATGGGGTATCTCGTTTCCTTGATTTTGCTGCCGGAGCCGCTTTAGCTAGGGTGTAAAGAATGTGAAAAACAGGAAAATATTACGCAGCCTATCGTGTTTGGGCTTTTTTTATGGGGTAAACTTCTTCGCGAATTTGGTGGTGGTGGGATTGCGCTACGCGCGATCCCTTGGAGGGGGGGCTTCAACCCGTTTTTCGGGTGAATTAGCCTGCACTACTGTGTTTGGGCTTTTTTTATGGGGCAAGTAGAGGGGTAAACTTCTTCGCGAATTCAGGGGGACGGGGTGGGATTGCGCTACGCGCGATCCCTTGGGGGGGGGCTTCAACCCGTTTTTCGGGTGAATTCGCCTGCACTACTGTGTTTGGGCTTTTTTTATGGGGTAAACTTCTTCGCGAATTTGGTGGTGGTGGGATTGCGCTACGCGCGATCCCTTGGAGGGGGGGCTTCAACCCGTTTTTCGGGTGAATTAGCCTGCACTACTGTGTTTGGGCTTTTTTTATGGGGCAAGTAGAGGGGTAAACTTC
>JAPKCQ010000385.1 GCA_026421165.1 Lewinella sp.
AAGGAAGACTACCGCGTAAAGCTAGAAGCCGAACTTAAAGAACTGCATGATTCTGAGATGTGGCAGGCTGGACGTACTGTGCGTGGCCTCCGTCCGGAGAATAACTAGTCTGTTAGTCTTTTAGTCTGTTAGACTGTTAGACTTTTAGTCTTTTAGTCTTTTAGACCCAACGGAGTGGGTTTCTCCTCCGATGCCTCATTTCTCGTAGGCAAAGCCGGAGATAAAATGTTGATCGGAGGTGTAAAACCACGTAGCGCCGGTAACACCTCAGGGTATTACCGGCGTTTCTGTACTTACGAACGGTCTCCCTCGTGCGGCCGCAAATCACTTATCCCTTATCGGTAGTGCGAAAGACGTGCAGCAGCTACGTAGTGAAATCGAAAATCTATCGCGTGCGGCAGCCAAATCGCTTATCGCCAACCCCTTATCCCTTATCAGATGTCCGCTAGCCTAATATCCGTAGACGAAGTAATGCGCGCGCGCCGCCGCCTACGCAACGTCGCTCTACACACCCCGCTGCAACGCAGCCACCGCCTAAGTGACCGCTACGGAGCGGAGGTTTACCTGAAGCGAGAAGACCTCCAGGAGGTGCGCAGCTATAAAATCCGCGGCGCTTACAATAAGATGAGCCTACTCTCCAAAGAGCAAAAGGAACGCGGCGTAGTGTGCGCCAGCGCGGGCAACCATGCGCAGGGCGTAGCCATGGCCTGCGCGCGGATGGGGGTAAAAGGAATGATCTTCATGCCAGTAGTGACTCCGATGCAGAAAGTCAGGAAAGTTCGCTCCTTTGGCAAGCAATTCGTAGAAGTCGTACTTACGGGTGATACGTACGATGACGCCTACGCCGAATCGATGAAGGCGATGAAAAAGCACGACCTCGCCTGCGTTCACCCCTTCGATGACCGGGACACGATCGCTGGCCAGGGAACGGTCGGTCTGGAGATTCTGGACGATGCGCCAAGGCCAGTCGATTACCTCCTTATGGCCATCGGTGGCGGTGGCTTGAGCGCAGGTGTCGGTAGTGTGTTCCATCAGCTCAGCCCAGAAACCACCATCTTCGGCGTAGAGCCGGAAGGAGCTCCCGCGATGTACGACAGCCTAAAAAAGGGAGAAATCGTTACCTTAGGCAAGATCGACAGCTTCGTCGACGGAGCAGCCGTGCGCCGGGTCGGTAAAAACAACTTCCCCATCGTTCAGAAAGTCATCGAATCCGTAATGCTGGTCCCCGAAGGAAAGGTCTGCGAGGTGATGCTGGAGCTTTATAATGAAGACGGGCTAGTGGTAGAGCCCGCAGGTACGCTTTCCGTTGCCGCGCTCGATGAGTTGGCGACAAAATACGACCTGACCGGTAAGACCATTGTCTGCGTGATCGGTGGTGGCAATAACGACATTACCCGCACGGCAGAGATTCAGGAACGGGCGCTTTTATACGGCGGTTTAAAGCACTACTTCATCGTCGAATTTCCGCAGCGGGCGGGCGCTTTACGCGATTTCCTGAACATCCTCGGGCCGGAGGATGACATCACACATTTTGAATACACCAAGAAGCATAACCGGGCTTCCGGGCCGGCGCTGGTGGGCATCCAGCTTGGTGGCCAGGCAGACTTTCAGAAGCTGGTGGACCGGTTGAAGAGTGGGGGTATTCAGTTTGAGCATATGAATGACCAGCCTTTGTTGTTTGAGATGTTTGTTTAGCAAATGATTGCAAGCGGGATACGTTATCTTTAGACAAAAGCCCGCTGCCATGGAACTTGATAAGGGTTTTAAGAACTGGAGAGCTCAGGAAGTTGAGGAGGTCTTCGGCATTCGTCGTACCTGGGAAAGCCAGCTATTGGACGCATAGATAGCGGAACAACCAAATCATCGCACCTGAACTCTTGGCCCGTGCGGAAGACCTCCGGGTAGAATTGAGACGCAATGTTGGGGCTGAGGTATAGGTGTGTAAGGGTAGTTACAAAAACAAGTTATTCCTACTACGGCAGCCCCCAACAGGTTGGTTCAATGCCTGTGGGTTTAGATTTCGGGGGTGGCCCACTAGCTAGGTTCAGACTCCGCTGCGCTCGCTAAACTCGACTAGTTTGTCTTGACACGTTTAGTCCTTTACGTATGAGCTAGTCTCTCTATGACTATCGTCGTACTTTCGAAAGAAGCTCCAACTGTCCCCATCAAGAAGAAGCTGGCCGTGTTCTCCAAAAACATCCTCTTCAATGTCTCTGGTTAATTCGGGGACAAATACTTCCAATATACCACCGTTCGTACTTCCATAGATGTACCAATTATTACTCTTGTAAAAGTCCCAGGGAATATGAACTCCGTTCCTCGCCAGCCCATGAACAGCGTACCGGAGCATCCAACTGTTAAACTTATTTCCTTGAAAATCAACTGTATACCCTGACGAATTACCCGTTACGAAATTAGAGACATCAACTATTTTCGGCAAAACCATGTCGTAAATGCTCTTGATTTTTTGCGTAGAACTTGTCATATTATAACTGGGACTATTTGACGCTAGATCTCTTGAAATTACAGTTACATCATAATCTGCTATTTCAAGGTTCACCGGCAAATCAATTTCCAATCCGTCAATTTTTTCTAGCGTTCTTGGAGATGAGTATAGATTGTAAACAGCGCCATTCTTTTCGTTGGCGTTTATTTGAACGTACGTTCTATGGTTGGTATGTACATCTAATTCTTTTCTCAGTGTATGAACAGGTAAATCTTCGTACTCAACGCTAAAGTTGTCGCTAAACAAGTCACTATTCTTTGGATGAATAATGACTTCTCTGTACTCTTCCTCTTTCTTACTCATTAAATAGACACATCGACCAACTGTTGAGTATGAGCTAACCACAAGTTCAACATCCTTGCTATTTAGTTTAGTCATTTGATCTTTCAATCCACTTCTGGTAGAAAGGCTGTAAACATCATCTACTTTTCCTATCCCATTTATTCTTACTTTAATATCTAATTTTTCATTTACCACTTTCTTGGCAGGTGCTTCCCCTGTAAAACTTAGTGCATTTATAGTATCTCTTGAATTACCCCAAAACGTATAACAATTAACAGAACCATGGTAATACTCTGGTTCACTTGGGTCTTTTCTGATAAGAATAGTGATGCTGTGAAATAAGCTATCGCTTGGAATTTCAACATTTATAAATTCGGGAATTATTTCGTCAGACGACAAGTACAGCTCACCAAATATTCGATTATCATCAGTGTGTGATAAAATATAAACACTTTTAAAGTCATCCCCTAAAATGGAGGACTTAACGATTACTTTATTTTGAGAAAAAACAGCTTCTGGTAGAAGTAAAATTAGTAATAACATTAGTACAACTTGAGCTTGAATCTTCATTTTGCATCTTTTATTTGCGTACAACATCATGCGAACTACAATCTTTCGTAAACATCAATTATCCGTACCACAAATATAAGTACCTCCAACAAAGCAACACAGCGTTCACACAACCCCAACGCCCTACCGTCCCAAAAACCTCCCATTGCACCTGCGGCCGCGCCCAAAAACAGTCACGTAATCAAGTAGTCAAATAGTAACTGCTTGACTATGTGACTGCTTGACTACCCAACTACGTACCTTCGCCCCATGCCCCTAAAAAACCTAAAACTAATCTCAGCAGGAGCAGGCTCCGGTAAGACCTACCGCCTAACCCAAGAGATGACCGACCTGCTCACCTCCGGAGCAGCCCGCCCCTCCGGCATCATCGCCACCACCTTCACCAAGCGGGCGGCGGCGGAGCTAAAGGAACGGGTTCGG
>JAPKCQ010000386.1 GCA_026421165.1 Lewinella sp.
CTGATGGACGGCTAAGTCTCAAGCAGGACATCATCCACTACTTGGTGGACTACCCGGAAGGATACAACGGCAACCCGAAAAACTGGTCCTTCGTTCTTTTCCTACACTGCGCCTACGACGACCTGATCCACCCCTCCGAACCCATCAACATGATGGAAAACCTTCGCGCCAAAAGCATGAAGTCTAAACTAACGATCTACGAAGGAGTAGTTCACTACGCCTGGGAGCTGGCTTACGCTGATCCTGAATTGTACAAACGGCTGCTCGCACAACGCCTCAAAACCCATAATTAATGATACGAATGCTCTTTGTCTGCATGTTCTTCAGCCTCTTGGCTTGCTCTTCTGAACAAAAAACCATTGCTCTGAACTGGTTTACCCGCATCGACCACGCACCCGGCTGCGGTGAAGGAAACGTTGCCCTGATTGCCGGCAAGGATACTTTGCTATGCCCGATTGAACGTGCATTTTTCAATGGTGATTCTCTCGCTGCAAAATCAGCAGGAAAATGCTACTTTATCGACCTGCAACGGATCACTGAATACAAGAGTAAGGCCGATTTGGCGGAGATCAACTGTGATGGGATTAAGGAATTTGTAGTTGTAGGTGCGGCTTCCTGGCCTAAGCAGGGAATTTACGACCAGCGATTAGAATAGTGACGCGAATTACAGTGGACTGGTTAACCTCAAATCTTAGTCTCCACAAAAGCCCGTACCACCTGTAAGCCCATATTGAAGTCAGTATTATTATTGACGATAACATCGGCCTTACCCATATAGGGCTCAACGTATTTCTCGTACGCGGGTAGTACGTGGTGCTCGTAGCGGTAGAGGACATCGTCGAGCGGATAATTGCGCTCAATCTGGTCGCGTTTGATACGGCGAATAACCTTCAGGTTATCCTTGGCGTGAAGGAAGATGCGCAGATCGAGCATCTTGCGAAGTTCTTTGTAGTGAAAGACAAAAAGCCCTTCAACGATGATGACAGGAGCGGGGCGAATAACCAGTTCTTTGGGCTCAGCTAGTTCGTTATTGAAGACATATTCTTGGCGGGTTACCGTTTCACCGGCGCAGAGCTTTTCCAGATCACGGACAAACTCGTTGCGATAAATAGACCTTGGCCGGTCAAAGTTAAAGACTCCCTGGCTGTCTACTTTTTGTTGTTCACGGGGCAGGTAATAGTCGTCCATGCTAAGGTAAGAAACCTGATTATGGTCAAGGCCATCCCGCAATTGGCGGATAAAGGTCGTTTTGCCGGAACCGGAACCTCCGGTGATGCCGATCAGAAAGGGGTGTTTCATGGCGCGAAGGTAGAAACTAGAAGGTAGAAACTAGAAATTAGAAATTAGGGAGCTAGAAACTAGTTTCTAGCTCCCTAATTTCTAATTTCTAGTTTCTACCTTCGCGCCATGTCTGTTGCCAACGATCTTTTCCGCTGTATTCTCGGTATGTCCGCCATGCTTGGTGTTTGTTATTTGTTCAGCCGCAATCGGAGGGCGATCGACTGGAGGCTGGTCGGAATAGGCGTAGGAATGCAATTTTTCCTTGCTGTTCTGATTTTGAAGGTGCCGGGCGTATCCATCATCTTCGATTATATCGCTACGGGCTTCCGTAAGACGCTGGAGTTTACCGCCGCGGGTTCCGAATTCCTGTTCGGTAGCATTGTGAACGATATGGACAGTTTTGGATACATTTTCGCCTTTCAAGTATTGCCTACTGTTGTCTTTTTCTCGGCCTTGTCTGCTATCTTATATTATCTCGGCGTTTTGCAGAAGGTGGTCTATGGTTTGGCGTGGCTGCTGAGTAAAGCGATGGGACTTAGTGGCCCTGAGAGCCTTGCTGCTGCTGCCAATGTGTTCATCGGCCAGACCGAAGCGCCACTGGTAGTAAAGCCGTATCTCGAGAAAATGACGCCTTCGGAGTTACTCTGCGTAATGGTGGGAGGTATGGCTACGATTGCGGGTAGTGTCTTTGTTGCGTACGTCGGCTTTCTCGGCGGTTCTGATCCGGTATTGCAGCAATTCTTTGCGAAACACCTACTTACGGCCAGTATGATTTCCGCACCGGCGGCCATCGTTTGCGCCAAGATGCTGCTTCCTGAAACAACGGAAGAACTTGCCGCCGTAACCAATGAGGACGGTAGCTCATCTGGCATCACACCAAAAAAAGACAGCCGTCTTACGATGGCCGCTGATGACAGTAACAACCTCCTTGATGCCATCAGCCGGGGCACAACGGATGGCTTGAAGCTGGCCGTTAATGTTGGTGCAATGCTGCTGGTATTTACCGCACTGATCTTCATGCTGAACGAAATTTTCCTGGGCAGCACCAACCTTGTTAACGATCTCTTCACTTATTTTGACCCAAACATAGGCAGTTGGAACGATGCGATCAAGGCCTCAACCAACGGCCGCTTTGAGGGCTTCAGTTTTACCTATTTGCTGGCCCTGTGTTTTGCTCCGGTAGCCTGGATTATCGGTGTTCCGTGGAATGACGTCACGGTTGTCGGTCAGCTGCTTGGCCTCAAAACGGTGATCAATGAATTCGTGGCCTACGACACCTTCAGGGTGGTGCAGGCGGGCGGTGCCGAGTTGAGCTCGAAGGCGACCCTAATTGCCGCTTATGCGCTGTGTGGATTTGCCAATTTCGCTAGTATCGGCATTCAAGTGGGTGGTATCAGCGCCATTGCGCCGGGGCAGCGTAAGAACCTTACGGACTTGGGTATGATCGCGCTTTTAGGCGGTACGGTTGCTTGTCTGATGACAGGGTGTATTGCTGGCTTGTTTCATGCATAGGGACGCCGTATAAATAACTGTCCGATTTCGCTACGCGGCTACTTCGTGATGCAACTTGCCCTCGCGGCACTACTCTTCACCGATGAAAAGCCTTCATAACTATGCAGACTTTCCATCGACTCGATCAGTACCACGATGCTTACCATAATGGAAGCGACAATCTGAATTATGCCCTATCTGACCTTGATTCAACCGTAATGTCGGATAAGTTTTAATTAACGACGACCTTACGATGAACAGGGTCTGCTTCATCTCCCAGGCGAATGATATAAAGGCCTCGGCCCAGGGTCGTCAGGTCAAGCTTAAGGTTGTTAGCACCTTCAACAGTCTGATTGTTTTGACGGAACATAAGCGCTCCACTTACGTCAAATACCGAGACGTTTAAAGACGAATTTATAGCTGAGTAGTAGTCAAGGCTTACGTTACCCGAATGGCTGGGGTTTGGGTAAAAGTATCCTCTTTGCCGGTCGCTGTCCGTATTAAGTGCGTTTATAATTTCGCTGTACTCAAACCTACCGTCAAAATTCAATTGCTTTAGGCGGTAGTAGTTTGTTCCGAAGACCGGAGCGTTATCAACTAAAGAATAAGTTTGATGCTCTACGGTAGAGCCCGTTCCCTGTACTTCTCCGATTATGCTGAAGGTTACGCCATCGGTACTTCTCTCGACTTCAAACTTCTCGTTGTCGGTTTCCGTTGCTGTTTCCCAGTTGAGGCGGATACCGCTTTTCCTTGCTTCGTTTGCGTAGAACCTGGTTAGCTCTGTGGGGAGGACTAAGTTGGCCGTAAATGGCGCGGTGGAGAGTACTTCATTTATGGTATTCTGGGTGTAGTTGATAGGGTCCTCAAAGTCAGATTTTGAGACAAAATCATCCCTTAGAATGTCTTTGAAATCAACGTTGCCAAAATCTCCCGATATTTCCAACTTAATGGCATTAGGGAAATCACCAGTAGGGTCTTCGTTTCATCAAACAAATCTCA
>JAPKCQ010000083.1 GCA_026421165.1 Lewinella sp.
GCCTAACCCAAGAGATGACCGATCTACTCACCTCCGGAGCAGCCCGCCCCTCCGGCATCATCGCCACCACCTTCACCAAACGGGCGGCGGCGGAGCTAAAGGAACGGGTTCGGGTAAGCCTACTGCGCAAGGGCATGACCGCAGAGGCAAACGAGCTAAAGAACGCCCTAATCGGTACCGTCCACGGCCTCGGCGTTAAACTATTGAAGCGCTTTGCATTTGAGGCCGGGGTATCTCCCCAGGTGGACATTATTGCCGACGAAGACCATCAGCGGCTGTTTAACCTAAGCATGGCCGCCGTAATTAAAGTGAAAACCATCGAAGAAATCGAGGAACTCTGCGATAAGCTCGGCCTCAGCCTCGACGGGGAGAAATTCAACTGGCGCAAGGAAGTACTGCGCGTTGTAGACATCATCCGGGGCAACAACTTTGATGCTGCGGCAATTGCCAAGAGCAAGCGTAAATCTTGGGAAGAACTAGCAAAAATTCTCCCGCCGGTCAACGATAAAATCACCGATAAATCCTTCAGTTCACGGCTGAAGATCGCCCTTTCAGAAACCATCGCCGCGTTGGAAGGCAACGAAGACATTGACGCAACGAAGGTCACCGCCACCGGCAAAAGCACCCTCAAACGACTACTCAGCCAGCTCAACCGCAAGGGCTACCTCCCCTGGTACGAGCTCTGTAAACTGGCCAACTTCAAAGCCAAAGGTGTCGGCGCTAAAAGTCGGGAACTGGTGGATGCCGTCGTAGAAATCGGCCAGCTACACCCCACCCTTCCCGCCTTCCAGAACGACCTTCACCGCTACCAGGACCTGATCTTCGACTCCGCCGAAGCAGCCATTGCCGAATACGATAAATATAAAAAAAACCGGGGCCGGATTGACTATACCGACATGGAAGTCCTCGTCCTCGGCCTACTAGACAACCCGGCGGTGCAGAAAACCCTCCGCCGTGAGCTGGACCTGCTGATGGTCGATGAATTTCAAGACACCAGCCCCATCCAACTCGCCTTATTTCTCCGCCTGAGCGAACTGGCAAAACAATCCGTTTGGGTCGGAGACCCCAAGCAGTCCATCTACGGTTTCCGCGGGGCGGAGCCCCGGCTGATGAAGGCCGTAATGAACGCCAACGGACCGGTCAACCCCGCCAACATCCAGAAAAAAAGCTGGCGTAGCCGGGAAGACATCGTCCATGCCTGCAACGCTATTTTCACCAGTGCTTTTCCGGACATTGCGGAGGAAGCGGTGGTCCTGGAGCCCGTCCGTACCCGCAAGGGCAACAAATTCGCTCCGGCGGAGAGCAACAAATTCGCCGAGCGCTCCAGCATCCTCCACTGGCATTTCGAGCTCGACGGCAAAGGCCGCATCTCTAAAGCCTGGACGATGGACGTGCTCGCCAAGGCCATCAGCGAACTCCTCGCCAACCCGCCCCTCATCCGCCCCAAAGGAAGTGACGAAGAACGCCCGCTCATCGCCGGAGACATCGCCATCCTCTGCCGGTCAAATTACGGCTGCGTAGCCATGGCCTCTGCGCTGGCGAAGCAAGGAATGCCCGCCGCCATCGCCCGCAACGGACTCCTCCAAACCGCCGAAGCGACGCTGATTCTCGCCTGCCTGAAGTACCTATTGAACTCCTCCGACAGTCTTTCCGTAGCGGAGATTCTTCTCTTTGGCAGCCGCCACAACCTTCCGAAAATCATCGACTCTCGCTTGGATTACCTCGAAGCATTGGAGGGCCGAAAAGAAGACGAACGCGTTGCCCGCTGGGAGAAAAACGACCCATTCATCAATACCCTCGACGAACTCAGGACGACCACCAGCGAGCATTCCACCAGTGAAATGATCAACCTGCTGCTGGAGCGGCTAGAACTGCGCCGCATTATCGTCGCCTGGGGTGAAGGTGAGCAGCGGCTCAGTAATGTGGACGAGCTCCGCCGCCTCTCCGTCGCCTACGAAGACAATTGCCACCGACTGCACCGCGCTGCATCCCTCGGCGGCTACCTCCTCTACCTCGACCAACTGCTCCGCGCCGAAAAAGACGCCCAGGGCGCCAGCGAGCGCCCCGAGGCGGTCAACGTACTCACCTACCACCGCAGTAAAGGCCTAGAATGGCCAGCGGTAGTAGCCATGAACCTCGACCAAAAACTCCGCGCCGATGTGTGGGGTATCTCCGTCGAAGCTGAAAAAGAAAAGGTAGACCTCAGCCGCCCGCTGGCCGATCGTTGGCTGAAGTACTGGGTCAATCCTTACGGCAAACAAACCAAGGGCGTCGACTGGCTCGAAGCCCTTCAGGAAAGCAAGTGGCAAGTCAGTTCCACCGCCGCCGCAACGGCCGAAGAAGCCCGCCTCCTGTACGTCGGCTTCACCCGCGCCCGCGACTACTTGATCTTACCTACGAATAAAGACGGAGCGCCCTGGCTCGACCGCGCCTTTGCGCGCGGCGGCGGCACCGTACCCGTCCTCACACCTGATTCTACCGATGCGCCCTTCGATTGGAACGGCAAGGAAGTCAATAAATTCCTCCAGACCTGGACGGAGCCGCGTAATCTCCCCTCTGCAGACCTCGGCTACACTACCGTACCGTTTATCGATGGCCTGCGCGCAGGGCGAAAAGCTTACACCGACGGCTTCGCATCTCCAGAATGGAGGTTGGCCACTTATGGTGGCGGAGCGCTCGGTGAACACGAGCAGTACTTCTCCCCCCTAGCACCTGACCCCGCAACGGACGACAAGCTTTACGGGCAGGCCGTCGGCAATTTCCTACTAGGTTTACCTACCCAGCTCAACGAAAACATCCAGCTTGAACGAGCAGCCGGATTACTAGAAAGCTACCTCCCCGGAGGTGACCCCGAACCGGCTGAAATGGTAAAACAGGCTGCTGCCTTTTTCTCATGGCTCACCAAAAAATATCCAGATACAATCATCCGACGGCGGGTACCGCTAAGCTTTTACGTTGGAAAAAAGCATGTGCAAATCACCACAGACTGGTTACTCGAGCTGGACGCCGACAAGGTAATTTTGGTTCAGGATGTTTACCAGGGCGCGAAGCAATTCGACAAGCAAGCCGCCCAACATTTAGCAGATCTGGCGCTGACGCGGGATGCAGTGCAGGGATTAATAGGCAAGGTAGTGACGGAGAGTTGGTTGCACTTACCGGCTATCGGTTCCGTCTGGAGCGAGTGTCCCCCCGTGACGAGGGATTCAACAGCAAGGATAGTAACCCAAGATACAACGGAATAAAATCTCGGATTTTTAAAAGCATACAGTTCCTAGCTGGTAAAGCATCTCCACAAAAAACGAACACAACTAAATCTCTTTAAGCAAATGCTAAAACCCTTTCTAACGACCCTGCTCATTATGAGCTTAACCCTCCTCTCCGCCCAATCGGAAGCCAGCTACATCGAAGCCCTAGCCGCTCACCTGGGGGCGCAAACGGAAGTAGCCGTAACCAGTGGCCGGGTAGACATTGAGACCGCCACCCACGCCATCGAAGTAGAGCGTGCCCCCAAATGGAAAGAGAGCATCGGCCAGGCCTTGTGGTACGGTTTACAGCGCAACAAACAGCCTGGTATCATCTTACTGATCGAATCTCCAGCGCAAAGAAAATACGCCATTCAGTTAGGTTCTGCGTTAGATTATGCTGGACTAGGCAACAGCATTACGGTTTGGATTTGGCCGGATGACTTTCCGGGCATTAAGCCAGCATCAACGGCCGAACAGCGGAGACATCCGGTTACTAAAACGGGGAAATTCTGGCTGAACCTCAACGGCAACAAACGGCATAAGAGCAGCTGCAAGTGGTTCGTAAATACTACTAAAGGGCGATTCTGTACTGCGAACGAGGGTGTGCCGGCGGGCTGCTGCTATTAAGATTTCACCGAATCAGGAAACGTCGTACCTTTCAATTTTCTTGCGCAGCCGGTCGGCGGCGATCGGGCTAGCGGGGCCAAGTTGTTTAAGAATTAGTGCTGCTTCGTCGCGGTAGGCTATCTTTTTTTCGCGGGTCCAGTAGTCTGGAGCGGGTGAAAGATTGTTAATGCGGTCGCAGAGTTTCACTACGGCGATTTCGCGGGGCTGAGCGAGGATGCGAGCGAGGCTGTCCTCCATTTGTACACGTTTGGTGGAGAGGGTTTCGTTTTTCGTCAGGGCTTTTACGCCAGCTAAAACCCGGTCGCCGAACTCTTCCCTCAGGGTCTCTTCATCCAGGTTGGTATCCTCAAGGCTGTCGTGCAGGATGGCGCAAAGGCGAGCCAGGTCAGCATCCAGCCCAGGTTCCTGGCTGATAATATAGTTGACTTCGATGAGTACGGCACCGAGGTGGGTAAGGTAGGGCACGGTCACGCCCTCTCTAGGGGTACTGTAGCGTTGGGTATCGTGGTGGAAGGCGGCTAGTAGCCAGGCTTTTTGTAAGGTATCGGGCATGGTATTTGTTTTTTTAGCGCGTACGCTGGACGTAAAGGTCGGTAAGAACACGGTCATTGCCGTGCAACCATTTTATTGCTTTCTCGTCCCTCTGACGGTCGCGAATCTCATCATCAACGAGAGGTTCCGCGAATGGCTATCGCCATCCCGCTCCGCCAGGCGTCCCTCCAGGACTATGATTGACCCATTCCTGCGAGTATCCTGTGCTGTGCTCACCCCGGAAATTTTCTAAAACTAAAAAATCATTACCTTCCACAGGTACTAACCAAAACCGCCCAAATGAAATTTCGCCTCCTTTTTACCCTGGCCGCACTTTACCTCGCCGGGAACCTTCACGCCCAGACCCGGCTACTAGCCGACCCCGCCATCAGCGCCAACCACATTGCCTTTAGCTACGCCGGAGACCTATGGGTCGCCGACCGCGACGGCAACAACCCCCGCCGTCTTACCATCGACGACGGCGTTGAGGTCGCGCCCGTATTCAGCCCAGACGGAAAAACCCTAGCCTTCACCGGCCAGTACGACGGCAACTATGACGTGTACACCGTCTCCGTCGACGGCGGCATCCCCAAACGGCTGACCTGGCACCCCGGTGGGGACATGGTCCGCGATTTCACCCCGGACGGTAAAAGTATTCTTTTCACCTCCCGACGTGAAGCATTTACCAACCGCTTTGACCAGGCCTTCACCATAGGCACGAACGGAGGAGCCGCCACCCCACTTGACATCCCGACGGTCAACCACGCCACTTACTCTAAAGACGGAAAGTACCTGGCCTACACCCCCCTTGGGGATCGTTTCAGTATGTGGAAAAATTACCGTGGTGGTACCATTTCTCGTATCTGGGTGATGAAAATGGCAGACAATTCCGTGGTCGAAATCCCCAAACCTGAAGGCGGCTGCAACGATACCCGGCCGCAGTGGATCAACGGTAAGGTCTACTTCATGAGCGACCGCAACAAAGAGTTCAACCTCTTCGAATTCGACCCCGTGACCAAGACCGTAATACAGCTGACCAAATTCAAGGACTTCCCCGTCCTAAACATCAATTCGGGCGGCGGGAAGATCGTCTTCGAGCAGGCCGGCTACCTCCATGTCTTCGACCCTAAAACGGGTAAGCATAACCAGATAAACGCAACAGTAAACGCTGACATCATCGACGTGCGCCCCTACTGGATTTCCGACTCAGATAACATCCGTCACGTTGGCGTTTCCCCTTCCGGCAAACGCGTCGTGGCCGACTTCCGCGGCGAAGTGCTCACCGCTCCGGTGGAAAACGGTGACGTTCAGAACCTGAGCAACACCCCCGGCGTCCACGAAACCCATCCCCGCTGGAGCCCGGACGGTAAAACCATTGCCTTTTTCTCAGACGCTTCCGGAGAATACGCACTTCACCTTTACGATAACAAAACGAAGAAGGCACGTGCCGTTGCCCTAAGTGGTACCGGATTTTACGCCTTCCCCCACTGGTCGCCCAACAGCAAGAAAATCGCTTTTGTCGACAATGGCCGCAATCTTTACGTGCTGGAGGTGGCTTCCGGAAAAATCAGTAAGGTAGACACCGACGACGCCTACTTCCCCGGAGATTACCGGGATTTATTCGGCTCCTGGTCTAAAGATGGCAAGTGGCTGGCATACTCTAAAATTACGGAGACCAACTTCGAGCGAGCCTACATTTACAATACTAAAACTAGTGAGAGCAAGGCCGTTTCCGATCCACTGGCCCACGTGACCGATCCGACTTTTGATGCTTCCGGCAAGTACCTCTACCTCGCTGCGTCTACCGATGCGGGCCCGGTTGTAAACTGGTTCCAACAGTCAAGTAACGATATGGAAGCTACGAATTCCGTTTACTTGCTGACGCTGCAAAACGATGAAATTTCTCCCCTCATCCGCCGTAACGATACGGAAGAGATTACGGAAGAAAAGGGCGAGGACGCAGGAACAAAGACAGACGCTGAAGAGCGCCAGGAAGAGGTCGAAGAAAAAGACGAATCCATCCGCATTGATTTCGACGGCATCGAGCGCCGCATCGTTCACCTGCCCATCGGCAGTGGTAATTACAGTAATCTGGAATCCGCCAAAGCGGGTGAATTACTCTACCTCTCCCGCGACGACGAAGGTTCCACCCTTCACCGCTACTCCCTCGAGGAACGGAAAGACAAGGAATATATGCCCGCCTCCTGGTTCGAGGTTACCGGCAACGGCGAGCAACTCTTCGTAGGTAGCCAGGGTCAATGGGCCGTTACCCCGGTCGCCAGCCCAACGGAGAAGGACCTTAAATCTCCCGACCGCTACGGCATGAAGGTCAGGATCGAGCCGCTGGCCGAGTTCGGCAACATCTTCAACGAGATGTGGCGCGTCAACCGCGACTATTTCTACGATCCCGGCATGCACGGCGTCGATTGGAACGCAATGAAGAAGAAGTACGAAGTATTGCTGCCCCACGTAATGACCCGCCCTGACCTTTACCGCGTGATGGAATGGATGGGCTCCGAACTCGGCGTCGGCCACCACCGCTTCGGCAGCCGGGGGACGCGCCTCAACGATCCCAATCGCGTTGGCGGCGGCCTGCTCGGTGCTGATTACCAAGTTGAGAACGACCGTTACCGCATCACCAAAATCTACGGTGGGCTGAACTGGAACGGCGATCTGCGCAGCCCCCTCACTGAGCCCGGAATTAACGTGAAAGAAGGCGAATATATCCTGGCCGTCAACGGTAAAGACGTGGTCGGGACCGATAACCTCTATCGCTTCTTCGAGGCAACGGCGGACAAGCTCATTGAACTTACGGTTAGCCCTAACGCCAGCGGTAATGACGCCCGTATGGTCATCGTTACGCCCGTCGATAACGACTACTCCCTGCGCAATCGCGACTGGGTGGAGGGCAATATCAAAAAAGTAGACGAAGCAACGAATGGCCAGGTCGCTTACGTTTACGTTCCGAATACCGGTGGTGGTGGTTTCCAGTACTTCAAGCGTTACTTCTTTCCACAGGTCAATAAAAAAGCCATCATTGTGGACGAGCGCTTCAACGGCGGTGGCCAGATTGCAGATTACTACATCGAGCACCTGATGCGCCCCTACCAGAACAGCTGGACCTACCGTTACGGCCGGGATCAGCACGCGCCGGTGGCCGCCATTCACGGCCCGAAAGTACTACTGACTGATGAGACGGCTGGCTCCGGAGGCGACCTTTTCCCCTACCTCTGGCGTAAGAACAATCTCGGGGCCATCATCGGTAAGCGGACCTGGGGCGGATTGGTTGGTGTGCTCGGCTACCCAGAGTTCATCGACGGTGGTTCAGTAACAGCACCCAACGTTGGTTTCTGGGACAAGGATGGCTACCGCGTCGAAAATGAGGGCGTTGCGCCCGACATTGAGGTGGAGCAGTGGCCGGCGGAAGTCATGGCCGGCAAAGACCCTCAGTTGGAGCGGGCGATTATGGAGATTATGAAGTCGTTGAAGGCTAAGCCGGTGGTAGAGCCTAAACGTCCTCCGTTTGAGAAGCGGGGTTCTGCTGGTTATTAATCTGTTCGGCAGCTTTAAAGCTGTTCTCTGATGGACTTTAGGCCGCCGTATATCAACCTAAAGGCCTACGAACATCAGCTTTAAAGCTGCCGAACAATATCTTACGCCCGTGAGAACCATTACCCTTCGCAGATCCAGCAGCGGTGCCCATTTCAGCGATACCGGACGCTTCCCTTAGTCCGACACCAACCTCCCCGCCAATGATTTCCGCTTCAGCGAGTGGACGGACATATACTGGGAGGTAGAGATGCTGGCTTACAGTAAGCATACGGCACGGCTACAGGTACAAGTAACCGATTTTGAAGCAGGAGAAGGCAGCTTCGCTCCAGGGCGGAAAATGCGCAGTTCTGTCGAGGCTCTGGAGTTCATGCCTTTGGCGGAGAAACCGTTCAAGGCACAGTCGTCGTATTATAAAGCTGGCTCCCTCAACGGCGTTCTTCTGCGGGAGAACGATGCCGATGAACCGGTCTTGTTGACGGATTCCCCAGCTGGCGGAATCGTTTACTTGAAAGGCTCATCTAGTGAACCTCCCCGTAAATATTCAGACAAGAGATGGTATACTCAATAACTGATGTAACCACTTTACCTTATCTTCGCTACCGAGAGTTTTACATACCAACAGACAATCCCATGAATATTCGTTATTTCCTCTACCTGCTAATGGCGGCGGCCCTCTTTGCGTGCGGCCCGGACCCGAAGCCGATGGTGACGACCGAAACATCCGTCTCCGGCGTCGATTTCAAACACGATGACAATGTTCTGCGCATCGCTTTGCGACAGGAGCCACAAGGCCTGAACCCCGTACTAACCGCACAGGCCGACGCCCGCTACGTCCGGGAACTAATATTCCAGACCCTGAACGATCAGGACCCCGAGACTTTCGAGATCATTCCCCTACTCGCCACTATTCCTGATGTGCGTAAAGAATCTGGTGGCGGTGTTTCCTACTCCTATGAGATTAACCCTGAGGCAAAGTGGCCCAATGGCTTACCTGTATCTGCTGCGGACGTAATCTTCAGTCTGAAGGCCATCATGAACCCCGATGTAGAGTCCGGCCCCTATAAGCCGTACTACTATAATATCAAATCCATCATCACCAGCCCGGGCAACGAGCGGCGCTTTCGGGTAATGACTCGGCGCCCTTACCTGTTGGCGCGACAAGCCATTGCCAGCCTGGTGGTTTATCCTGAATATGCTTACGATCCGGATAAACGCCTGCGCACAGTCCGCCTCGGCGACCTGACCGACGAAAAGTCCGCCGCGCGCCTGAAGGGTAAGAACGAAGACCTCGTCGCGTTTGCAAAAGAATTCAACGGCGTTGCCATGGCTACGGAGCCCGACAAAATCGTTGGCAGCGGGCCTTACCGCCTCGTTTCCTGGGAAGCCGGCCAGCGCCTAACCCTAGATCAGCGCCCGGACTACTGGGCCAAGGGCAGCAGCAAGGAAGAACTACAGGGTAAGCCTGAACAGGTTATTTTCGAATTCATCCCCGATCCGCAGACGACGGTTAACGCACTACGCGACGAAAAAATCGACTTCGCCCTCAACCTATCCTCCGGCCAGTTCCAGGAACTCCGGGACGATGATTTTCTCAAGCAGCGCTTCGACTTCACCACCGTTCCCGGTACGAGTTACTTCGGTCTGACGATGAATATGCGCGAAGGCTTTTTCAAGAATAAAGCCACTCGCCAGGCAATGGCGCACTTGGTTGACGTGGATGCTATCATCAATCAGTTTTTCCCCAACAACCTGGCCCGCCGGGTACACGGGCCGGTGCTGGGCGGAAAAGATTATTACGCCGACCTGCCCCACAAAGATTATGACCCAGACAAGGCCCTCACCCTGCTAACAGGAGCCGGTTGGGAAGACACCAACGGCGACGGTACGCTTGACAAAGAAGTAAGGGGAACCCGCCAAGAATTCAAATTTAAATTCCTCACTTTTCCTTCCCCCGAAGCCGAAGGCATCGGTGCTCTGATGAAAGAGTGGATGGCTGAAGTAGGCGTTGAAGTTGAAGTAGTGGCCATGCCTGGACGCGCCCTCTACGACGAGCTCAATAAAGGAGATTTTGACATGGGCCTCCAGGGTATGGGACTTGACCCGAACCCGGATGAATTCACCCAGGTATGGGCTTCCACCAGTGTACCACCCAACGGAACTAACCGGACGGGGTTCGCCAACGCTGAAGCTGACCGCCTCATTAAGCAAATAGCCGTAACGGTAAGCGACAAGGACCGCGACCCGATGTACCGCCGCTTTCAGGAAATCATCCACGAAGAGCAGCCGATGGTGTTTTTGATCTCACCGGCTACCCGGATGGTGGTGACGAAGCGGTTTGCCTATTCTACTTCGCCGATTTCTCCAGGGGTGAAGTTTGGTGCGTTTGAAAAACGGGAGTAAGGTAGGATTAACCCGTTAGAAGTTAGACAGTTAGTACCTAGCGGTCTAACTTCTAACGGACTAAATACTTTACGACCAGAGCTTTCACTACCTTTGCCGTACATATTATTAGAGCGCCAAAACCAGTTCAGCATTCCCCCCTTACGCGTATCAACCAAATGAAAGTACTACTAACGCTCCTTTTCTCCCTGCCCATCTTCCTCATGGCGCAGGCTCCATCCGCTGCTGATTCCGTAGCTATTGATACCACTATTTACCAGATTGTTGACGAGAAGCCCCGCTTCCCCACTCCCTGCGAACGCTACGACACTACCGCCTTAGCTAAAGAGGGGTGTTCCGAAATTGCGCTCCTGAACTACATTAACAAGCGAGCTATGTACCCAACTGAAGCGCGTGAGCAGAACATCAGCGGTATGGTGGTCATCGGTTTTATCGTGGAAGCAAACGGTCGCATCTCCGAAGCTCGCATCCTGCGGGACCCTGGTGGCCAATTAGGCATGTCCGCGCTGCGGACCGTGATCGGTATGGCCAACGAAGTACCGTTCCGCCCAGCGTTCAAAGAGGGTAAGCCCGTCCGGTACAGGTACACCCTACCCATCCGCTTCCGGCTGGAAGAGCAGAAACCTTACGTAATGAGTGGGGCCGACACGATTTATGTCCAGCTTACCAAAGCCCTAGAATTTACCGGTATGAATGGAGACCTCGCCGGCTACTTTAACGAAGCCCTCACCTATCCCGCGAGCGGTGAAGACAGCTGTAGAACCGGCCAGTTGGACCTACAGCTGATCGTACACCCCGATGGACGCGTTGACGTGCAGGACGTTATCGATTACAACGACCTGGGCACCGACTTCACCTTCGAGGCCATGAACATTGCCACCAGCTCCTTCAATAAATGGAGCCCGGGCGAATACAACGGCCGACCGGTAAGCTCCGCCTACGACGTGAGCTTCACCTTCGCACCGGAATCTGACGCCTGTGAAACAGTAATCGACGACTATAACGTCGCCGTTGCCCTCATCAACGAAGGCAACGCCCTCAGTAAAGACAGCATAAGCCTGGACCAAGGCCTCATAAAAATGGACCGCGCCGTGGAGATGTTCCCGCGCGACGGCCGTTTCCGGATCGTTCGCGGCCAGGCCCGAATGGACAACAACCTGCTCTCCGGTGCCTGTGAAGACCTGCAGCTCGCTAAGGAGATTGCGCTGATTGATTGGTATGACACTGTTTTACCGCTGCTTTGCCGGGAGGGGAATTAGTAGGTAGTTTGTAAAAGAAGTAAGCCAGAAACAATTATTACATTCAACTAGCACCTTGGCTTCGCCCGGCAACCATCAGTCGTAAGAACCTTTCCTTCCTGCCTGCCTGAAGAAGCAGTAACACCGGGTACCCACCGAACGAAGCCGAGATGTTCTTGTGTTGAGCTAATGCTTTATCAGGTTAAACTCCTTCATCCCCTCCTATCTTTCGGGAGCAGATTAACGCTTGACCGAACAGCGATCCAACTTTGCCAAAGGCGACTAAGTACCGTTCCCTATCTTTCCGCCATGGCAAACTATTACGATCCAGTAGCCATCGGCGTGCTGGCAAAGGACTACTACCAATTAGACGTTTCAACGGTCACACCCCTCATGGGTGAAGTAGACCTAAACTACCGCGTTACGACCACCGACGGCACCCATTTCACCCTCAAGGTCAGCCAGCCCGGCCAGGATGAAAAGTCTATCCGCTTTCAGTACGAATTACTAGTACACCTAGCGGGTAAGCAACTACCCTTTGCTACGCCCCAACCCGTTGGGGAGATTGTTGAACTGGAAGAAGGCCGCTTGCTAAGGCTCCTTTCCTGGGTGCCAGGGCGGATGCTTGGCGACCTTAACCCCATTACACAGGATCATCGCCTACAGTGGGGCCGGACCGCTGCTCACCTGACCAACGCCCTCTCCGATTTCAGTCATACGGACGCACCAACTGACTTCAAGTGGAACCCGAGCCAGACGCTAAGCGGCCGGTCGTTGACGAAGTACATGACGGTAAAACAAGCCGAACTCGCCAATTTCTTTTGGGATCGGTTCGAAAAGGAGACGCTACCGCAACTGAGCTCCTTACCCCAGTCCGTCAATTATAACGATGCACACGAGCATAATTTGCTACTCGGTAAGGATGGAAGCATCAGCGGCGTCATTGATTTCGGAGATGCTATTTACACCCAGACACTAAACGAGCTGGCCATCGCTTGCGCATACGCGGGTATGGGCGTTCCCGATCCGGTAGGGGCGATGGTAGAAGTAGTGGCAGGCTACGGGCAGACCGTCGAAAAAGACCTAGAACTCCACCATCTTTTCAACCTTATCCTTGGGCGCCTCCTAATTACGGTTGCCTCGGCTGCGGAGAACGCGCACCGAGAACCGGAGAACGAGTATTTGCAGATCAGTGCGGCTCCGGCCTGGACTTTACTAAAAAATTTACGCGGGGTGCATCCAGTTTATGCCGATGCGCGGTTTACTGCGGCCTTCAGAACGGAACGTTCCTCCGTCGAAGACGACGGTTTGGCGCAATGGCTCAAGGCGCACCCGGCGAACGTTGTTGACCTTACCGGAAAAACGATCATCCCCCTTGATCTTAGCGTTGGAAGCCTGGATTTAGGCAATTACTTGAACTACGACGACCCCAAGCTTTTCACTAGGCGTATCACCCGTCACCTTGAAGACCACGGAGCTGATTTCGGTTACGGCGGCTACGGAGAGACGCGGCCGGTTTACACCACCGATGATTTCGCTACCGAGGGGAATTACGGGCCTCGTTGGCGGACGGTCCATCTCGGAACCGACATTTGGGGGGCGGCAGAAACGCCGATTTTCGCTCCCTACGACGGCTGCGTCTACAGCGTCGGAGTGGACCCCACAAAACATGGTTGCGGCAATGTGGTAATACTTGAACACAATGAGGACGGGCACCGCTTTTACACGCTGTACGGTCATCTTTCGGCGGCTTCTACTGCGGGTCTTCAGGCGGGGACGCAGGTGCAAAGCGGGGACGAAATAGCGAGGTTCGGAACACCGGGCGAGAACGGAGGCTGGCCACCACACCTTCACTTTCAGGTAATGCGAAATATGCTGGGATTTCTGGAGAACTGCCCAGGAGTGGCCTATCCGGCGGAAGAGGAGGCTTGGCTTTGGCTATGTCCGGAAGTTGAGGTTGTCCCAGCTCAGAACTCGACAGAACAGAAGGCTGACCGCGACGTAGCCCTGAGTAGAACGTCCGCAACTGTTCCACCTTCGGTGCTGAAGACGCTTCAAGGTCCAGATGTAAAGCTGCTCGTTGGCCGTAAAAAGCACCTCGGCTACTCCCTTTCCGTCTCCTACAAAAAGCCACTACAAATTGAGCGGGGTCGCGGGCAATACCTTCTCGACCACACCGGTCGCCGCTATCTCGACACCGTCAATAATGTAGCCCATGTCGGGCATGAGCACCCGACGGTAGTCAAGGCTATTCAACGACAGGCGGCGGTACTGAACACGAACTCCCGCTACCTGCACGAAAACGTAGTCCGTTTCGCCGAAGAGCTAACGGCAACTCTGCCTCCGGAACTTTCGGTGGTACACTTCGTCAACTCCGGCAGCGAGGCCAACGAACTTGCGCTGCGGATGTGCGAGCAATGGTCAGGCACCAGAAACATGTTGGCCGTAGAAGTTGGCTACCACGGCAATACCGGTCGGACGATCGATATTAGCGGCTATAAGTTCGACGGTAAGGGAGGTAAAGGCTGTCCGCCGCAGACGAAGATCATTCCCATGCCCGATACTTTCCGGGGCATTCACTATGCTGCAAAAGACCCCGGCAAAGCCTACGCCGCATACGCCCGACGGCGAATCAAGGAATGGGCGGACCTGGGCGAGAAACCAGGGGGCTTCATCGCTGAAAGTATCCTCAGCTGTGGCGGGCAAATCGTTTTACCGGAAGGCTATCTTAGGGAGGTCTACCGCGAAGTGCGAGCTGCTGGCGGGCTTTGTATTGCCGACGAGGTACAGGTTGGTATAGGTCGGGTAGGCAGTCATTTCTGGGGTTTCGAGCTGCAGGGCGTCATTCCGGACATTGTAACGATCGGTAAGCCGCTCGGCAACGGGCATCCGCTGGCCGCGGTGGTTTGCACGCCGGAGGTAGCGGCCAACTTCGCCAACGGAATGGAGTACTTCAACACCTTCGGTGGCAACCCGGTAAGCGCTGCGGCGGGCCGGGCCGTGCTGGAAGTCGTACGGCGAGAAGGTTTACAGCAGCACGCGCTGGAGACCGGTAATTACTTAAAAACACTGCTCTACGGGCTTCAGGAGCGGTACCCGCTCATCGGTGATGTCCGGGGTGAAGGCTTATTCCTTGGTTTTGAGCTGGTCCGGCCTTCCGTTGCACCTGCGGCCGCGCATAATCATGGCCCGCACGGTGATGTAATTCCAGCCATAAAAGAAGCTTCTTACCTCAAAAATCGGATGCGTGAACAAGGGTTTCTAATGAGTACCGACGGGCCGGATGAGAACGTGATCAAGATCAAGCCGCCGATGTGTTTTGACCGAAAAAATGCGGACCAGTTGGTGGATTATCTGGGGCGAGTGCTTGGAGAGGATGGATGTTCGATTCGGTAAATTTGAATCACCGGGCTGGTTTGCTCAAGTAGCCTGCAATCCGCAGCACGAGTAGCCATAAC
>JAPKCQ010000084.1 GCA_026421165.1 Lewinella sp.
AAAAACTACCTTCCAGTGTAACCATCTCCAAAAGCCCAGGTACTCTTTACGAACTCCAGCTGAATGCACACTGACGAAGACATCATGGCAGCCGTCGCGAATGGCCAACTTGACCAGCTCACCGAGCTGTATCAACGCTACCGGCGGCCGCTGTATGGCTTCTTACTCAAGCAGGTGAAAGTACCCGCCACTGCCGAAGATTTGCTGCAGACGACCTTCGAACGGGTGATCAAGTACCGGACTTCCTTCCGTGAAGGCTCGACCTTCAGAAGCTGGGTGTTCACCATTGCCCGCAACGCGCTGCACGATGGCATGAAGAAGGAGCGCCGGATGCCGATAAAAAACGGTGTGGACATGGGCGCACTGCCTTTGCTTACACTTTCTGCCCACTGCGAATGGGAAGCGCGGGAAACCCGCAGCCAGTCTGCAGCTGCCCTGGCCGCTTTGCCGGACAACTACCGCGAAGTGGTAGACCTGGCCTGGAAGCGCGGCCTGAAATACGCTGAGATCGCCGCAGTACTTGGTCTCTCCGAAGCCAACGTGAAGGTGCGCATCCACCGCGCGGTGAAGCAACTTCGTATTAACTACGCCAAAATTGAACAACAATGAATGCGATCACCGAAGCGATGCTTATCGACTACCTCGCCGGGGAGCTGGAAGAGGGTCGCCGGGCTGAAGTCTCCTCTGCCCTGGGCAAGGACCCCGCGCTCTATGCCGAGTTCCTTGAGCTGGAAGGATTGATGAATGAGATTGGTGGGAAGGTGGAGGCTGAACCTTCCGTTGCTGCTGATGCTCGCTTCGCGGCCATGATTGATGGGTTTCAGGCGGATGCTGCGGATAACGAAAACGAGGGGCTCCCGTTGATCATAACGGGTCATCTTCCCACTCCTCGCTACACAAAAGGTACCTCCGGGGCTACGGCCAAGGTCCGTTCTTTGGCCTGGAAGATGGTCGGCATTGCTGCGGCGATTGCCCTCATCTTTACGGCCGGCCGTTTCTATGAAGGTGGCGCGAATACGGAGGCTGAGCAACAACTTGCCGTCCACCGCACCCTGGTGATGGAGATGATGGAACTGATGAAGAGTGACCGGACAAGTAACCGCATCCGTGCGACAACGGTCACTTTCGCGCTGCCCAAGACCGATCCCGTAACTACCGCCAACCTCGGTTACCTGTTACGCAACGATGAGAATGCCAACGTGCGCCTCGCCGCGCTGGAAGCACTCAGCCGTTTCTCCCACGATGCTGGTGTGCGTGATGAATTGCTCGCGGCCATGAATGAATCTCCGCCACCCGTAGTTCGCTTTGAACTCATGGAAACGCTGGTGGCGATGAACGAAAAACGGGTGATTCCTTACCTGGAAGACCTTATGAATACCGACTCGCTGCCCCAGCCCGTGCGTGATGCCGCGCAGATGGCAAGCTTTAAGTTAATCTAAGCTCCTCCGTCGAGCACTAAACTACCAATGAAATGAAATACTTATTCTTTCTCCTTTTCTCCCTTTCGCCCTTCTTCCTTTTCTCTCAGCCCGAACACCGCGTTACGGTCGGTAAGAAAACCATTGAACTGCAAGAGATTGATAACCTGATGATCATCGGCCACGATGGGGCGGAGCTTAAAATAAACCGTAAAGGCGGTAACCGCGAAATCGACGAAAAAAACAAGGGCATGCGTAAAATTAGCGCTGGGGGTAAGGTGGACAACACCGGCTTCGACCTTTCTTCCCAGGCCTTTGACGACAAGGTAGTCATCAGCCAGGTGGGTAAGGGTAACGGAACGGTGATGATTTATGTCCCGAATACTTCCGTTGTAAAGTTCGTACAGTCTACTCATCGCGGTGGAGACCTTGAGGTGGATAACTTTAAAGGGGAGCTTGACGTGAGCATGATGTACCACAACGTGAACATGTCCAACGTATACGGCCCGGTAGCAGTGAATACTGTTCACGGCGGTATTGAGGCGATCTACTCCTCTGGCCCTCCGGCTCAGGACCTCCACCTCCATTCTACTTACGGAACGGTAGACGTTACGCTGCCAAAGAACGTAAAAGCAGACCTCCGCCTCAGCACTAGCTACGGTGATATATACACCGATTTCGACATCGACGTGAAGGCCAACATGAAAGAAGCCTTCAAGGAGGATGAGCACGACCACGAAGAAGGCTGCGGCCACGACGATTGCAAATGCGGTAGTAACAGCAGCGGCCTGACGGGTAGCCTGAACGGCGGCGGGAAACTTATCTCTTTACGAGCTACTTACAAAGATATTTACGTACGCAAGCTTGATTAGGAACTATACTACCGTCGGCCACATGAGGTGATTTTGTGCTCGCGAAGCGAGCGCGGCCTTTCTCAAGCGAGGCGATCCCTTGCGGTTGCCCGCACTGGGCTACGTTTGCCACTACGTTTACCTCATGTGCCCGACAGTGGTATCGAACCAAAAGGTTGACGTTATGCTGCCAGCCACCGTAGCGGCTAAACTGTAACTCGGTAGACTCAGAATATTCTCAAGGTTTATTGTAACAAACTACCGGCGGCCAACGGCTCATCATCAGACCCTAAGAACTACGTTTTCTTCACCTTCCCATACCCACGTAAAATTGACCACTATGAAATTTCTGTTCGGCCTTTTCTTGGCGGTCAGCCCGTTTTTTGCCTTCGCCCAGAGTGATACACAGTTTATTTCCCTTGAGGGGGCGACGGCGGTATATATCTATGCGGCCTTCAGTTCTGTTACCGTTACTACCGGAGGAACTGATGCCATTAAGGTTGATCATACCGTTACGGTGGACGGGGCCGACCGTCCCGATCTCCGTCGCCTAGCCGTAGAGCGGATAGACGGTGTGCTCTACCTGCGGGAAGTAAAACCTACCGCCGAACTGCTGCAAGCCGAGTTCTCACAACCCAACGGCGGTATGAATACTGGCGGTAAAGGGGTGTTCAATAACTTAACGGTAGACGCCGTCCTCAAGGTAGTCGTCCCCGTAGGTATACCGGTAACGGTTGAAACGAAGTACGGTGGTATCGAGGCGGTTAACGTTGCTAATTTACTCAGCGCCCGTGCTCACTATGGCGAGGTGAAGGTCACCTTTACGCGTGTAAAACCTCAGGCTGAATTAGAGCTCTACAGCGACTACGGCGCGGTGGACGTCACGATCCCGGTTGGCTGGGGAACGAACCTCGACCTCACTACGGAGTACGGAGAGCTCTTCACCAACATGGCCATCGACGTTGATGGTGAACAGAGTGAAGAGAAGGCCTTTTACCACCGGGTGATTGGTGCCGTCGGTGGAGGTGGGAAGATGATTAAGTGTACAGCGCCTTACGGGGATGTTTATTTGCGGGAGGGATAGATAGGTCAGGGCCTGGCGCTGTTTCCTTGGCACCTGTGGCCCCGCCTCCAAATTATCGGCTATTCTCTATTCACCAACGACAACATCATTCCGCTAAATACGAGCAAACTTCCGATGATCTTGTTCTGAAGGTTGACCTTTTCGTGGTTCTCCAGGTAACGTTTTAGCCGGTCAGCGAAGTGGACGTAGGTGAGCAGGCAGATGCCGTCTATGACCAGGTAAGTGAGCCCTAAGGCTATTACCTGCGGTGCAAAAGGAAGACCCTGATCGATAAAAAGCGGAAAAAACGCAGCGATGAAAACGATGGCTTTTGGATTGGAGGCGGACATTAAAAAGCCCTCGGAATAGAGCTTGAAAAAAGTTTTTTCACGCTTTCCCTCCAGCAGGTTATTCGTCCCGGCTTTTGAAAGCAGTTTGCTTATTCCCAGATAAATCAAATACGCAACGCCTACCCATTTTATCGCGTTAAATACGGATGCGGAGGTGGTAATGATGGTCGCTAGCCCGAGTGACGCAAGCAAGATTTGTAGCGTATTCGCGCTGAGGTCACCGAGAATCGTAGCCACCGCCTTGCGGGACCCATGGTTCATACTGTTGGCTGTCGCCAGCAAAACACTGGGACCGGGGGTGACGGCCAGGATGGCGAAGGTCGCGGCGAAAGATAGCCAGAGGGTGGTGTTCATAATAAAAAGAATTAAGCTGCCGAAAATGATCACCCCTTTACAACATGACCTTTCCGTTCAGCCATTGGTCCTCAAAAACGGGGTCTTGCTTGCGGTAGAAGCGCATAGCACCCTCATCTTCGGCCACCACTTGCCACTTCAACATGGCACAATTCCGTTGCCGGCCTCGCTCTTTCAGGACGTCCCAAAGCTGCTGACCGATGCCCTGCCGGCGGTGCCGTCTACTGATGACAAAATCTTCGAGGTAGATCATCCGCCCCTTCCAGGTAGAGTATACGAAACAGTAGAGGGCCATACCGGCAACTTCTCCGTTCCTTTCGGCGAGGATCGCATGGAAAAAACCGTCCTGAAAGTCTTGTCCCAGTTGTTCTACGGGGGAGGTGAAGTGATCTGCTTCTCCTAGGTGAGTAGCTAGCTCGGCGACGAGTTCGGCGATGGCTGGAATGTCGGCTGCTGTAGCCTGGCGAATGGTGACGGACATAAAGGTAGCATTGAGTTAAATAAGCTTTAACAGGCCTACGGAATGGATGTTTGGCATCGGGCTTATTATCCACTGATCCTCAAGCGTAGTTCTGTCGCTTTTCAGCTATGAAATATGCTTTGATTCTTGTTCTTCGTCAACTCGTTGTTCGCAGTAGAAGCGATGACGGGACGGAAACCTGCGTGAGGCCTCATCTAACCGACGGGCACTACGGCTGTTGCGTCAGCGGGGAGTATTACGGCCACGATGAGAAGTCGGATCACCCCAAAATATCCTTAACTAGACGCCCGTGGACATCCGTCAGCCGAAAATCCCGCCCCTGAAAAGGGTAGGTGAGCTTCTCGTGATCTACGCCGAGTTGGTGTAAAATTGTTGCCTGGAGATCGTGAACATGCACGGCCCCCTCGGTAGGGTAGTACCCAAACTCATCGGTAGCGCCATAAGTTAAGCCAGGTTTTAAACCTCCACCAGCCATCCACATCGTGAAGGCTGAGCCGTGGTGATCCCGCCCTTTGAACGGGTTGGTGATGCCGCCCCGGTTCTCTTGCATCGGCGTTCGGCCGAACTCGCCGCCCCAGACGACGAGTGTATCTTCCAGCATGCCGCGCTGCTTGAGGTCGGTGAGTAAGGCCGACATCGGGCGGTCCACTTCCTTACACCGCTCCTTGAAGCCTCCGTGCAGGTTCTCGAAATCATTACTCCCATGGCTATCCCAACCCCGGTGGTAGAGTTGGATGAACTTCACGTCGCGCTCGGCTAGCCTGCGGGCCAACAGACAGTTGTTGGCGAAGGACGTCTCGCCCGGCTGAGTACCGTACAGTTCGTGGATGTAATCGGGCTCTCCGCTCAGGTCGGTCGCCTCCGGAACGGTCATCTGCATCCGGAAAGAGAGTTCGTACTGCTCGATGCGGGCCAGGGTGTTGGGGTCGCCGACCTCCTCGTGCTCCCGCCGGTTTAGGTCTCCGATCGCATCGAGCGTATTGCGCCGGACGTCCCGTGAAATTCCTTTAGGATTGTTGACGTACAGTACTGGATCGCCTTGCGAACGAAACTCTACCCCCTGGTAATTGGACGGCAGAAAACCACTACCCCACAAACTCTTCCCTCCGCTCGGGGCCGATTCGCCGGATACGAGTACAATGAAGCCGGGTAAATCCTCATTGTCCGATCCCAAGCCGTAAGTAACCCATGACCCGAACGATGGTTTTCCCGGCTGCGTACCGCCCGTATGCATGAAAAGCTGGGCCGGCGCATGGTTGAACTCTTCCGTCTGGACGGCTTTGAGGAACGTCACATTATCTACTTGCTTGCTGAACTCCGGTAGCAGCTCGGAAACCCAACTTCGGCTCTCGCCGTACTGTTGGAAGCTGAACTGCGGACCCAGCATTTCCGGTACGCCCTTGATGAAGGCAAAACGTTTGCCCTTCAGAAATGACTGCGGGCAGAGCTTACCGTCGAGCTTAGCCAGTTCGGGTTTATAGTCAAAAAGTTCCAGCTGAGAAGGGGCACCGGCCATGTGTAGGAAGATCACCCGCTTAGCGTGGGGTGCCAAATGTAAGCCTCGCGTAATTCCTTCGGCGATCGCCTCGTGCGGGTTGGCCGGGCCGTCGCAGCCGAGCATGCCGAGGGCCATGCCGCCGATGCCGAAGGCTGCGCCACGGAATAGTTGGCGGCGCGTTAGGTAAGCCTGTTGGCGGGTTTGGAATTCCTTGGTTAAGTTTTTCATCGGATTTACTTAAAAATATAACAGCCTATACTCATCGCTTCACCAGCACCTCGTCGAGGTTCAAAATAGCCCGGCAAACCGTTTCCATAGCAGCAGCGTCGCTTCCCATCTCGTCCCGGTTGAGTAGGTAAAGTTCCTGAAGGCGTTCAGTCTGATAATCATCAGGAGGATGGGCGGTAGCTAGTTCATAAGCCTGGCGAATCTGGGTTTTGGGGTCATCCGGAGTGGCTTTGCGTACGCGTTCGGAAAGCGCCGAAGCAGCTTCCACAAAGACGGGATCGTTCAGCGTCACCATCGCTTGCAGCGGGGTGTTGGTTCGGATGCGGCGGGACACACAGAGGTCGCGTGGCGGCGCATCGAACAGCAGCATGGTGGGATAGGGACTGGCGCGGCGGAAGAAGGTGTAGAGCCCGCGGCGATGATTCTGACCGTCCGGACTGGTCTGCCAGCGGGCTACGTGGCGAATTACGTTCCATACGCCTTCTGGTTGGTGGGGCATCACGCTGGGTCCGTAGATGTCTTCGTTGAGGAGGCCGCTCACGGCAAGCGCCTGGTCCCGGATCTGTTCGGCGCCGAGGCGGAAACGGGGCCCGCGTGCTAGCCATTTGTTTTCCGGGTCGCGTTCGTAGGAGGTAGAATCGATGCGGCTGTCTTGCCGGTAAGTCGCCGAAGTGACGATGGTGCGGAGTAGGGGTTTTAGCCGCCAGTGTTGCTCATGGGTAAAATTCACGGCCAACCAGTCGAGTAATTCCGGATGGGTGGGTTCGTTGCCCTGGATGCCGAAGTCTTCGACGGTCTTTACGATACCGCGGCCGAAGAGCTCGGCCCAGATGCGGTTGACGAGCACGCGGCCGGTGAGCGGGTTGCCGCCGTCCGTAAGCCACCGGGCCAGACCGAGGCGATCTTGGGCAAATTCCTTGCCCGTTTTATCGTAGGTGGTGGGCGGCTGGGGGGTGATCGTGTCGGCTTCCATGAGCCAGTTGCCACGGACGAAGAGGCGGTTTACGCGGGTCACGGAATCAGGTAGGTCCTGCATTACGGGTACGGGTAGGGGCCGTTCGAGTTCGGCGATGGCTTCCTTTAGCGATGCTATTTCTTCGTCGGAGATGGCTGCTTGTTCTGCCTTGCTTTTCAACGCACTCAGCACCCGCGTGCGCGCCGAAGAATGCAACGGAATGCGGGGATAATCGGACGTCAGGTCGGCGTCAAGCGTGTTGTTGAAGTAGCCTTTTACGGCGTAATATTCCTCGTGGCGAACGGGGTCGTAGGGGTGGCTGTGGCACTGCACGCAGCTGAACGTGGCGCCCTGCCAGATTTCCATCGTGACGTTGACGCGGTCGAGCACGGCCTTGACGCGGAACTCCTCGTCGTCCGTTCCGCCCTCGTCGTTGGTCATCGTATTGCGGTGGAAAGCGGTGGCCAGCATGTCCTGGTCGGTGGTTTCGGGCAGCAGGTCGCCGGCGAGCTGGCGGATGGTGAAGCTGTCCATCGGCATGCCCTGGTTGAAGGCGTCGATCACCCAGTCGCGGTAGAGGTAAATTGTGCGGCGAATATGGTCTTTCTGATAGCCCTGGCTGTCGGCGTAGCGGGCCAGATCGAGCCACCAGGCGGCCCAGCGTTCGCCAAAATGAGGGGATTGGAGGAGGTCGTCCACGATTTTTTGGTAAGCTTCTTCCGAAGGATCACGGGCAAAGGTTTGGACCACTTTCAGAGGTGGTGGCAGGCCGATTAGGTCGAGGTAAACGCGACGCAATAAGGTGGTGGGCGCGGCCGCAGGTGCCGGGAAAAGTCCTTTGGAAAGCAGGGTTTGGCCAACGAGGTAATCCACAGGATGCTCGGCCCCTGCGGGAATGTCGGCTTTAACCGGCAGCGTATAAGCCCAGTGCTCTTCCCACTTAGCTCCTTCTTCGATCCAGCGGCGGATGAGTTCTGTTTCCCGCTCCGTCAGCCGGTTGCCTGCGGGCGGCATCACGATTTGTTCTTTATCGGAAACCACCCGGCGGTACACCTCGCTTTCCGCCGCGTTGCCGGGCACGACGGCCAGGGCTCCGGAGCGGAGGGGCTTGTACATGTCTTCTTCGAAAAGAAAACTCAGCCCACCGAGTTGCCGGACGCCGCCGTGGCAAGCCATGCACTTTGATTTTAGGATGGGGCGGATGTCGTTGGCGAAGCTAATTTTATCATTTGCACCACCACAGGAGAATACCGCTAACCAAGTGGCAAAGCCGGTAATTAGAACGATAAATAGTTGGCTACGCATGCGTGGGTTTTGGCTTAGGGACGACGTATAAATAACTTGCGGCTTTTGACCGCCTTATTTTGCCCCCACCAAATTTAAAAATTATTTCCGTAACCGAGGCTGTGGAAAGGATTTGTAAATTCAGTGAGAACAAAAGCGTCAGGTCAAACCGCGTAGCCGCAAAGCGAAACCAGTAAGTTGTTTACACGGCGTCTCTCAGTGTTTATCCTTAGGCTTAAAGATGGAGGTACTGAATTTCGTGACTGTTCGAATCGGTCTCGCTGCATTACCTTGTTTCTATGCTGGGGGCGCCGCCGGAGACGTTTAGCCGGATTTGGCGATAGAGAACAATTAAATTAGAGAGCGTGAGCATAGTTTATGGGACTTGGCAGTATTACTTCTGATCTTTACGTCATGCTGCATCTCCAAACTACCATCCAACTTCCCGCCCCGCCCGCTAAAGTTTGGGCAATCCTAACTGATTTCGCTGCTTACCCGCAATGGAACCCCTTCATTACCTCCGCTTCGGGAGACTGGGCCGTCGGCAATACCGTTGCGCTCACTGCTGGAGGTATGGACTTTAAGCCCAAAGTCCTCGTCTTCGAACCCGCGCAGGAGTTGCGCTGGAAAGGCAAACTGCTCTTCAATGGCATCTTTGATGGTGAGCACTATTTCCTGATTTCAGACAATGGTGACGGAACGTCCACACTGGAGCACGGGGAGTATTTCTCCGGCTTATTGGTGCCCGCTTTTCGGCATAAGCTGGAGACGGAGGTTCGGGCTGGATTTGAGGGACTGAATTTGGCTTTGCGGGAGCGGCTAAAAAATCCCTTCACCAGCTAAGCGTTATTTTTTAATAAAAAATTCCGTTACGGACCAGCCACAACAGAAGAACAACTACCCTGAAGAAGAAATGCGCAGTGAGGTTATCACTACTGTAGAGCGAATGGGTAAGTCGCTTTAAGAGTTGTTCACTCTCTGATGCGTACTTATGCGGAAGAGAATATCGATGTTATAGACTACGATGAGAATCGTATCATCCAGAACTCAACAGTAAATAGTCAACGAAAATTACACGGTACTATGTTAACCCTCTCCGTGTAATTAATTCTGGTGAAGATGAGCCAGATTACCGGTATTTTTTGCCAAAAAGGTAAACCGTATTATTTATACGATTGATGAGGAAGAAAGTGTTGTTGTAATAATACGGATTCGCCTCGTCCGGGAATCTCTCAGTACCACCAGACAAGCTCTGTTTGAAGAAGAATTAGGATCTACCCCGCCAAAGAAGCTTCTCCCCGAATCTCCGCCACTAATCCTTCCGTCTTAACCGCTAAGCCTTCCAGAACATCCTGCGCCTGCGCCATAGACTTCACATTGTCTTTAATGAGCGTAAGCCGCTGCGGAACCAGCCGCTGCTTCAACCGCAGGCCACGTAGCGCACCTTCCGAAGCGATAAGACCGGACAAAGCCTGGAAACCATCGGATTCATAGTAAAGAGATTGCGGGCTTTCGACGAAGAAAAGCAACAGCTTATTGTTCTTCAAAATTAAACGCTCAAAGCCGAGGCGGCGGCAGAGCCAGCGGAGCCTTAGCCCGTCAAATAGTTCTTCCACCTCCGGCGGAATTTTGCCGAAGCGGTCTACCAGGCTTTCCGCAAATTGCTTGAGCGCTTCCTCTGTTTCCAGACTATCAAGGGTCTGGTAGAGCCTTAGTCGCTCGGCCGTACTTTCCACGTAGAGCGTTGGGATCAGCATCTCCGTATCCGTCTCGATGTTTACTTCGCGGACGAAGTCGGAGACCTCCCTCAACTGATCAGCAAATACGTCTTTAAACTCGCCCTGCTTCAGTTCCCGAACGGCCTCTTCGAGAATGCGCTGGTAAGTTTGGTACCCCATATCGGAGATGAAGCCGGATTGCTCGCCGCCGAGCAGGTTGCCTGCTCCCCGGATATCTAAATCCTTCATCGCGATGTTGAAGCCGGAACCGAGGTCGCTGTATTCTTCCAGTGTGCGGAGGCGCTTGCGGGCCTCAGGCGTCAGGACGGAGACGGGGGGGGCAATCAGATAGCAGTAAGCCTTCTTATTGGACCGACCGACCCGGCCCCGTAACTGGTGTAAATCCGATAGCCCGAACTGGTGAGAATTATTGATGATGATGGTGTTGGCGTTCGAAATATCCAGCCCCGTTTCGATGATGTTGGTACAGACGAGGACGTCGTACTTGCGGTCGATAAAGTCCATCAGTGTGGCTTCCAGTTGCTTGGGGTCCATCTGTCCGTGGGCCTTGGCGAACTGCACGTCGGGGCACAGCTTGCGCATTACGACCAGCATATCGTCAAGGCTTTTGACCCGGTTGTGGACGAAGAAGGCCTGCCCGCCGCGGAACACCTCGTTCTCGAGGGCTTCCTTGATCATCTCCTCGTTGAACTGGCGTACTTCGGTATGGATCGGCTGCCGGTTGGGCGGAGCCGTCCGCAGTACGCTCATGTCCCGCGCGTTCATGAGGCTGAACTGCATGGTCCGGGGAATCGGTGTGGCGGTTAGCGTCAGGGTGTCCACATTGATCTGGATGGCGCGGAGTTTCTCCTTTGCCTTTACCCCGAATTTCTGTTCCTCGTCGATCACCAGCAGGCCGAGGTCTTTGAATTTTACCCGGTTACTCAGGATGGCGTGGGTGCCGATTAAGAGGTCGATCCCTCCCGCCTCCAGGCTCTTGAATATTTCTGTTTTCTCTTTTGCCGAACGGAAACGGTTGACGTAATCTACCCGTACGCCGAAGGGCTCCAGCCGTTCCTTAAAAACGCGGTAGTGCTGGAGGGCGAGGATGGTGGTGGGCACTAAGACGGCCACCTGTTTACCGTCTGCAGCGGCCTTGAAGGCGGCGCGCAGGGCAATTTCCGTTTTACCGAAGCCTACATCGCCGCAGATCAGCCGGTCCATCGGGTTGGGCTTCATCATGTCCTGCTTCACGGCGTTGGTGGCTGAAAGTTGGTCGGGCGTGTCTTCGTAGATGAAGCTGGCTTCGAGTTCGTTCTGCAAGGAACCGTCGGGCGGGAAGGCGTGGCCAGGGGTCGCCATACGCTTGGCGTAGAGCTTGATGAGCTCGCCGGCCATGTCCTTCATCTTCTTCTTGGTCCGCGTCTTCATGTTCTTCCACGCGTCGCCGCCGATCTTGTCGAGGCGGGGTAAGGCTCCGTCCTTGCCCGAGTACTTGCTCAGTTTGTGGAGGCTGTTGATGCCGACGTAGAGGATGTCGTTGTTTTTATACACCAGCCGGACGGACTCCTGCTCGCGCCCGCCGATGTTGAGCTTTTCCAAGCCGGAGAAACGGCCGACGCCGTGGTCGAGGTGAACGACGAGGTCGCCCGTTTGTAAGTCTCGGAGCATCCGCAGGTTGAGCGCCTTGTCTTTCGTGAAGCCTTTCTTCAGCCGGTAGCGATGGTAGCGCTCGAAGATCTGGTGGTCGGTATAGCAGGCCGCCTGCATGTCGGGGTCGATGAAGCCGGCGTGGATGGCAACCGGGATGGGCTCAAAGCGTACGGCGGCATCCAGATCGTGAAAGATCGAGTAGAAGCGTTCGATCTGCTTCGCGTTGTTGGCGAAGATGAAGTTCGTCAGTCCGCCGGAGGTATTCTCCAGCAGGTTCCGGATCAGCAGATCGAAGTTTTTGTTGAAGCTTGGTTGTGGCTTCGCCCGGCAGTCGATCGTATGATCAATCGGCAGGCTCTGTTTGTAGTTGGTGAAGAAGATGAGGGGCTTTTCCTTCACGTCTTCCAGCACTTCACCGGGGCGGATGAAGGCGCGGTCGCGGAAGATGGCGGCAATTTCGGCGTTTTCGACCAGCGTCAGGTTCTGGCCAAATTCGGTGGCTTTGATGAAGGCTTCGTTCAGCTTGTCCATCAGCAGCTGGAAGTCCTTCATCCAGATGAAAGTGTCGGGCGGCAGCACTTCGAAGATGCTCGTTTTCTGGTTTCGCTCAAATTTGGTGTTGATATTGGGGATGATGCTGACGTACTCCACATTGTCGACCGAGCGCTGTTCGAGGGGATCGAAAGTGCGGATGGATTCGATCTCTTCGTCGAACAGCTCAATCCGGTAAGGATATTCGTTGCCGTAGCTGAAGATGTCAATGATGCCGCCACGGATGCTGAACTGGCCGGGCTCGTAGACGAATTCCTGGCGCTTGAAACCGTATTCGACCAGTACCTCGATGATGGTATCCACATTCAAGTCTTCGCCTTTAGTAAGCTCGATGCGGCTTTTCGTCAGCTCGCGTGGGGAAACAACCTGCTCGAACAGTGCTTCTGGGTAGGTGACGACGATCTCGCCCTTGGACTTGGAGTGGGTGAGGTAGTTGATCGTTTCGGTGCGGAGCAGCACGTTCGTGGGGTCCAGCACGTCGAAATTGAGCGGTCGGCGGAAGCTGTCGGGCAGCAGGCGGATTTGCTTTTTAGGGAGCAATTCGGCGATGGTATTCTGGATGTAGGCGGCTTCTTCCTTATCCGTAGCGACCACGAGGTAATGCCCTCCGGCGTGGCGGTAGTTGGCGGCGATGAGGAAGCTTTCCAGGGAGCCGGCCAGGCCTTTGACCTGGATACGGGGTGCTCCCTTTTTCCGGCTTAGGCGGGCGATTTCTTCGATCCGGGAGCTATCGGCGTAGCGTTGGAGGAGCTTTTCGGCGGGGTTGGGTACGGACATCTGAGGTAGTAACCGCTGGGGTTAGTGCTTGGTTTTTCAACAGGTACTTTTTTTTGCTTGTACGCGGGTAGCCTTATTCGCTGATGAAGACTGCCTGCGTCGTCGTGAAAGAACAGGAGTAGAACGAAAGGGCGTCATTGTAACCGTAGACGTCCCGTTTTTCCAATAGTTCGTCGGGCGAAATTTGGTTTGAGTAGCCGCTGAGCATAAAACATACCAATAAGGTGATTGGTGAAAATAAGGCGGTTAAGAAGTATGGTTTATTTATTTCGCCTCCCTTATAAAAATGCCAAGTAGTATTTGGTGGTCTTTCTTCACTTCCTGTCTTCCTGGTTACCCATAATCCGAGCCAAAGCCTCAGAATACTCGCTCTTAACCGCCACAGAGGCCAACGGCGCCCCAACAACCGCATTGGGTGTGGGTAAGCCATCGGTGCGCTCGTTACGGAACTGGTCGAGATTATCCAGGAAGTTGCCCACGAATTCTCCGGCTATATGCTGCCACAGAAACTCATCTAGGCCGACGCGGAGCAGGCGCTCGAAGCGGAGGTGCGCCAGTTCCCAGCCGCCCCGCGCCAGGAGCACGCGTGTGGCGGCGTGCTCGTGCATGATGAATTCCATGAAGTTGTAGTAACCGTCTTTGCCGGCGGGGAAGTGGGTGATGTTTAGGTCTTCACCCAGTCGGGCGGCACCCGCCAACACCTGCGCTGGCTCCTGCGCTGTCATTACGGGACCGGTAGCCAGGGGTATACTGTCGCTGAATAGTTCTAAATTCTCCCTCACTCGCCGCTCTCCTTCTTCAGCCTCACCGGCGCGGAAGTGGGCGTTGGCTAGTTCGTTGGCCACTAGTGCTTGGTCTGGGTACTTCCCGATCAGGTTGGTTAAGTAGCGGATGTGGCTCTGGGGATCGGTGTCTTCGCGCTGGCCGAAATTGTCCTCGTACAGCATTTGTAGTTCGGGCGGCATACCACGCACGTCTTCCAGCGTAAGTAGTAGGCCGTACTCGTTTTTGGCAAGCACGAAGTCGGGCTCGTTTTTGGTAAGTTCCACGTGTTCAGGCCCATCGGTGCCGTCGGTGATGGCGGGGTGGTGGTTGGTCATTTCCAGGGGAATGTGCTCCGCTACGTGCGCTTGGATGTGCTTCAGATAGTTCTTGTGCCCGTCTTCCTTGCTCCAGCGGCGGACGGATTTTCGGACCTCGTTGAAGGCCATAATATAAAGCTGCTCCACCGAGGTGACCGGCGTGCCGCCCGGGCTCCAACTGCCGTTACAAAACTGTTTGTCGTAGCCGTTTTCTTCGCGCATTAGCAGCACTTCCCAGATTTCGTTGAATAGGTCGCCCTTCATGCGGATGGTGGACGACGGCGGCTCTAGATCTTTACCCGAGCGCATGGCCTTGAAGTAATCGCGGTAGCTGAGATAAACGGTCTCGACCTTCTTATCCGTCAGCTGGGTGTGCTTGCGGGCGATGGCAACGGTGGCTTGCTCGATGCTAAAAAGTAAGGATGTGAGTTCACTAGCTGGCATGGTGGTGCTATTATTGGATGCTGGAAAGGCTTAAGTACCCGGATAAAATTAATCGTACCATCCTGCTTGGTATCTTTTGAGCCTGAACTTCGTTGAAAAGCCCCGCCAACACTACGGTGTTGCCTGCGTTTCGTTTCGCGGCTTCTTCGAGGTTTCGCCTCATTCAGACTCAAAATCTACCAGATTCAAAATGTCGCATTAATTCTGTTCGAGTATTTATTTCTATGTTTTGTAAAATAGGACTTAGGGATCAGAAATAGCCCCAGTTCAGTATAAGATACGCGCATTGATAATGCGCTACAAGTGTGGTTGTTTCGG
>JAPKCQ010000387.1 GCA_026421165.1 Lewinella sp.
GACGCCAGGTTTTCATCCTGGTAAGAGGGGTTCGATTCCCCTACGGGCTACAATTAAGTACGGCGTATTCTTAAAAAGCGAAAACCCTGATTAGCAATTGCTAATCAGGGTTTTCGCTTTTTAAGAATACGCCGTACAGTCCTTATCCTGATGGGTATAAAATTTGTAGCCACCCAAAAACCTGTGCAAAATGCGCTTAAACAGGTATTATTGTAAAAAACACACTAAGTAGTCGTAACTTAGCGTCGGAATCAAGCAAACTGCTCTTTCGCAACAAAGCTTAAAGCCTTATCTTTGCATTTTCCTAGCAGAGTCGGCCGGTCAAATCAATTAGTCATCCAGCCTTCTTTGTACACATTCGGCTACACTCAGTGACCACCCGCGTTTGCGCCAACTTACAAATAGACCAACAGCTCCAAAAGACTAAAAGAACCCCACATTATGGCAAGAATTGCAATTAACGGTTTCGGCCGTATCGGACGTATTACCCTTCGCAACCTTCTCGAGAAAGGCCTTGACGTAGTCGCCATCAACGACCTCACCGACAACGCCACCCTCGCGCACCTGTTCAAGTACGACTCTGTACAGGGCAACTTCAAGGGTGAAGTAAGCAGCGACGATGACTTCATCTACATTGACGGTAAGAAGATCGATGCCCTTAGCCAGCCCGACCCGAGCAAACTTCCTTGGGGAGATATGAACGTCGACGTGGTGCTAGAATGTACCGGCCGCTTCACCTCCAAAGACAAAGCCCAGCAGCACATTGATGCCGGTGCGAAAAAAGTACTAATCTCCGCTCCCGGCTCCGGTGGTGTAGTAACGGTTGTACTTGGCGTCAACGAAGAAGTCATCAACGCCGACACCAAGATCTACTCTAACGCCAGCTGTACCACCAACTGCCTAGCTCCTCTCGTGAAAGTTCTTGACGACGCTTTCGGCGTTGAGCAGGGCCTCATCACAACGGTCCACGCCTACACTGCTGACCAGAACATCCAGGACGGCCCACACAAAGACCTCCGCCGCGCCCGCGCTGCAGCCATTAACATCATCCCCACCAGTACTGGTGCCGCCAAGGCAGTAGGTTTGGTTCTTCCTCACCTTGATGGTAAGCTCGACGGTGGCGCCATGCGTGTCCCCGTCCCAACCGGCTCCTTGACCGACCTCACGATCAACCTCAAGAAGGAAGCAACCGTGGAAGAAATCAACGACGCTTACAAAGCTGCTGCTGAAGGCCCGATGAAAGGCATCCTCGCTTACATAACCGATCCTTACGTTTCTTCCGACATCGTTGGTAGCAAGTACAGTAGCCTCTACGACGAGGGCCAGACCAAGGTCATCGGTAAGCTCGTTAAAGTAGTGAGCTGGTACGACAACGAAGCTGGCTACTCTGCCCGCCTCGCTGACCTGTGTGAGCGCATCGCCGCTATGTAGAAACTAGTTAGTTAGAAGCTAATGGCTAATGAGCTAGGAACCGGGCAACCAGTTTCTAGCTCTCTAGTTTCTAGCCCCTAGTTTCTAACCCTCAGTTTCTAACCTTATAGTCCCCTAGTTTCTAACTTCTAGTTCCTAATATATGTCCCTCAAAGACTTAAACGTAGCCGGCAAAAAAGTCCTCGTCCGCGTAGACTTCAATGTCCCCCTCGACGCTGAAAAAAAAATCACCGACGACACCCGCATTAGCAAAGCTGCCCCAACAATCCAATACCTGCTGGAAAACGGTGCGGCGGTCATTCTGATGAGCCACCTCGGTCGTCCGCTCAAGAGTAAGCTGGAGGACGGAACCATCAATTACGACAAATACAGCCTTAGGCCAATCGTCGCAACACTCGAAGACCACGTCGGCTGTCAAGTCCAGTTCGTAACCGACACCATCGGGGAAGAAGCAAAAGCCGCCGTCGAAGCCCTTGAGCCCGGCCAGATCCTCCTGCTGGAGAACACACGCTTTTATGCCGGGGAAGAAAAAGGAGACGAGCACCTCGCCGAAGCCATGGCTAACCTCGCCGATATCTACGTAAATGACGCCTTCGGAGCTGCCCACCGCGAGCACGCTTCCACGGCAACCGTAGCCAAGTTCTTTGACGCTAGTCACAAAGCTTTCGGCTTTCTCATTGCCGCCGAACTGGAAGGCGCGGAAAAGCTTCTCAACAATCCGACTCACCCGGTAACCGCTATCGTCGGTGGCGCCAAGGTCTCCGACAAGATTCTCCTCCTGGAGAAGTTACTTGACTTCGCCGACAATATTATCATCGGAGGTGCAATGGCCTACACCTTCAGCCTCGCTCAGGGTGGTAAAGTCGGCAAATCCCTCGTAGAACGCAACAAAACCGATAACGCCCTAACCCTGCTTAAGAAAGCAGAAGCCAACGGCACCAAAATCTACCTTCCGGTAGACACCAAGGTAGGCAAGGAATTCGCCAACGAAACCCCTTCCGACATCGTAAAAGCCGGTGAGATCGGTGACGAGTGGGAAGGCCTCGATATTGGTCCTGAATCCATCAAGAACTTCAGCGAGGTGATCGCCACCAGCAAGTCTATTCTCTGGAACGGCCCGATGGGCGTGTTCGAGATGGCCAACTTCGCGATCGGCACCAACGCAATTGCCGAAGCCGTTGCCAAAGCAACTAAGGAAAACGGTGCCTATAGCCTCATCGGCGGTGGCGATTCCGTCTCTGCAGTCAATAAGGCTGGCCTTTCGGATCAAGTCTCCTTCGTTTCCACCGGTGGTGGTGCGATGCTGGAGCTACTGGAAGGTAAAGAGCTTCCTGGTATTGCTGCAATTAAGTCGTAAGCCTCAATCTGGTCGATACAGCCTACTACTACGAGTTTACAAAGCGCTTTCTGAGCACGAGATTTCTGCCTAATCGCTACGAAGTCGCGCGCTCGGAAAGCGCTTTGTACGTTCGTACGCGGAGCGTACTTCGACCAAGCCCTTAACGCAGCAGGGTAAAACTACCGGAATAAGGCAACACCAACCCATCCAGAAAAAGTACGGACGCCGTATAGTAATAAACACCACTACTGGCCGGCTCTCTATCCACACGTCCATCCCAACCAGCGGCAGCGAGGTTAGGCTCCAAGTTCTCCCCGTCGAAGACCTGACCACCCCAACGATCAAATATTCTGAGAGAGTTGATAGCCGTAACGTTCGGCACATCGGCAAAGAGCGTAAACTGATCGTTGATACCGTCACCATTTGGAGAAAAGACGTTGGGGGGAAACACCTTCCGGGTTTTCACGACAACGTACCGCAGGGAGTCGCGCGCCTCACAGCCTCGCGGAGACGTTGCCAACAGGAATAATGTTCCACTTTCGGCGGGAAGAAAGCGTTCACCGTCGCAGCCGGAAGTACAGTCCACCAAGCCTTCAGGGGTATACCTATAGCTTGCTACTGCATCGTTCGTGCCGTCGTTCAACAAAATATTTTCGCCGAGGTTGAGGACCCGATTCTCCCCCAGTTCAATGGTAAATGGATTGGGCGTGGTCAGGATAAATTCGCCTTCATCCACACATCTGAACCGGTCTTCGATCCGATAGGGGTAGGTCCCCTCCCCCAGCCCGGTTGCGGTAGAACCAGCACCGCTCGGAATGCTGTCAAAAGTGTACAGGAAAGGGCCTGCTCCGCCCGTTATGCTTATCAGTTCAACACTACCGTCGGTTAGATACGAACAACTTGGGTCGACAACGGTAAAGTTGCCAGTTACGCCGGAATCAGGTACTACCGTTAAGCGTAAAGTA
>JAPKCQ010000085.1 GCA_026421165.1 Lewinella sp.
TGGGTACTTTAAAGCAAACCCTGCACCTGCGGCCGCGCCCTGAAATCACACCTGCCTTCCTTGCACTTTACCTCCGAAAAAAATAGTCTTTTCTTCACTTTATGGACGGTACCCGAATAAAACCCCTACCAAATGAGTCCAAACATCGAATAAAATACGATGTCTGCCCTCCCTACCCCATAGTTTACCTACCTTCCATTTCACAAATACGGTAAATATTGGGTAGTTTCAAGGTTTTCATCGTCGAAGACGACCCCTTCTATGGCAGGTTGCTCCAACATCACCTTAGTCTGAACCCGGACTATAAGGTAGAGTTATTCACAACGGGTAAAGCATGTATTCAGGAGCTTTATCGCAAACCGGATGTTGTATCTATTGATTACGGTTTACCGGACATGAATGGCGATGTTTTGTTCAATAAGATCCGTGCTGTAAACAGCAACGTGCCCGTCGTGATCATAAGCGGGCAGGAAGACATTTCCACGGCAGTGGATTTGTTAAAGAATGGGGCACGCGACTACATTATCAAGGATGAAAACACAAAGAGCTTACTTTGGCAAAGTATCATTAATATTCGTAAAAATAACGCTCTGAAACAAGAGGTCGAAACCCTTAAAGTTCAACTGGAAGAAAAATTCAGTTTCGACAGTATTATTGGCAACAGCAAGGCGATGCAAGCGGTCTACGCAATTCTCAAGAAAGCCGTCAAGTCGAATATTAACGTTAGCATCACCGGCGAGACCGGAACCGGAAAAGAGGTTATTGCCAAAGCCATTCACTACAATAGCGACCGCAGTAAAGCCCCTTTTGTGGCAGTCAATATGGCTACGATTCCTGGCAACTTGCTTGAAAGTGAGCTTTTCGGGCACGAGAAGGGTGCGTTTACCGGAGCTGTAGCAATAAAGCTAGGCAAGTTTGAGGTAGCGAAAGAGGGTACGCTATTTCTCGATGAAATTGCGGAGATGGACCTCGCCCTCCAGAGCAAGATTTTGCGGGCGGTTCAGGAAAGAGAATTTACCCGGGTTGGGGGGACCGAAACGATCAAGTTCCAGGCCCGGCTTCTAACCGCGACACATCAAGACCTTGACGTTCAGGTTCGGGAGGGGAAATTTCGCGAAGACCTTTACTACCGTATTATGGGGCTCCCCGTTGTTTTACCCGCGCTTAAAGACCGGGATGAAGATGTCTTACTGCTCACAGAATTTTTCATGAAGCAGTACACCCGCGAGAATAAGATCAAGCCCCTCAAAGTCAACAGAGATGCCAAGGAAAAACTACTAAAATATCACTTTCCGGGAAATGTGCGGGAGCTCAAATCCATCGTAGAACTCGCCTGTGTAATGACGGACACTAATAGCATCAACGCTGAGGACATCCGGTTTTCTGGCTTGAATAGTCAGTCAGCTATAGATTATGGTGAGAAAACACTGCGCGAGTACACACTAGGTATTGTAAGGCACTACCTAGACAAATACGATAATAACGTTGTGCGGGTAGCTGAAAAACTAGAAGTAGGAAAATCTACCATTTATAACATGCTCAAGAGCGGTGAGCTGGAGAAATAACCTTAATAATGAAAGTAAAGCAATACCTTATTCGTTCCATGTTAGCCCTTAATTTGCCAATTGACCCTCTGGCCGATCTAGTTTTAGGATTCGGCGATAAGGCTCTTTTAGAAGATCCTACTGTTTATGATACGCTTCGCGAGCATTTCCCCAGTGCCATAATCGCCTTATCTTCCTCCTCTGGAGAAATCTATCAGGCCGAAGTGTACGATGGTACAATATCCCTACTTACATTATCTTTTGAACAAACCCAGTTAAAGCATCAGGGAGTAGACATTAAGGACTATCCGGATAGTTTCGCTGCCGGAGCGGCAGTAGTTAGCGACCTACTAGCAGAAGACCTACAACACATTTTAGTACTGTCTGACGGAAGCCTAGTCAATGGGAGCAAACTTGTCAAGGGGCTGCGCAGCATTGTCGCTGACCGGGTATCTGTTACCGGCGGACTAGCTGGTGACGGCGCTGATTTTGACTACACCCTGGTTGGCCTCAATGAAGCGCCTATGCAGGGGCGCATTCTAGCCATCGGATTCTACGGCTCTAGTCTCCGCGTAGCACATGGTTCATTTGGTGGCTGGGAACCTTTCGGTTTGGAGAAGACCGTAACCAAATCTACCGCAAATGAGCTTTTTGAAATTGATGGTAAAAGTGCCCTGAGTAAGTACAAAGAATACCTGGGGGAATATGCCTCTGAGTTGCCAGGGTCCGCCTTACTCTTTCCCTTGTCCATTCGTGTTGAAGATGAAGATAAACCTCTGGTAAGGACCATCCTTTCTATTGATAACGAGCGGTCAAGTATGATATTTGCCGGAGATGTGCCTGAAGGCAGTAAAGTCCGGTTTATGAGAGCTAATATGGACCGGCTTATTGACGCTGCCAGTACCGCCGCGAATAATACGCTGGTCGGCTTTGATCAGCTTGAACCGGAAGTGGCCATACTAATTAGTTGCGTGGGCCGTAAGCTGGTACTCGGGAGTCGAATTGACGAAGAAATAGAAGCCGTTGCTGAAGTCCTTGGTAAGAAGACCCTTATTTCGGGTTATTATTCTTACGGAGAAATATCCCCATTACGTAAGAATGGTTCATGCGAGCTCCACAATCAGACGATGACCATTACCTGTATGCAAGAAGTTGTTTAGGAACGCCAATTCAGTAACTGTACTTAATCAATAAGCCTGAGGCTATATGTACCATAAATTACTCCAAAGACAAATCCAGAAATACTTGCCTGAAGGCATTGCCGACCAAGAAGATTACAAAATTTTTCTTGAGAGCGTTAATAGTTCCTATAAATCATTTGAACGAGACCGGAAGCTAACGGAACATGCTTTCACCATCAGTGATGGTGAGTTTGCGGAAGTTAACCAAGAATTAATCTCCCTAGCTAATCAGCGCCTGCTCACCCTTAAACAACTGAACGAGACCATCAGCAGCCTCTTGGGGTCAGATCAGCCCATTGATGAAACGGAGAACCTCGTCACCTTGTCGGAAAGGATAAGGGCCCAGGTCGAAATCAATAAAGTCACCGAGCGGGAACTGTACAGAAACATTAATCTCTTCAAGACCCTGCTGGCGAACCTGCGTTCGGGCGTACTTATTGAAAACGAATACCGGAAAATTCTATTTACAAATAAGCTTTTCTGTTCTTTCTTCGCGATCCCAGCCGACCCCGATCAGCTGGTGGGCATGGATTGCTCCCAATCTGCAAAGCAAAGTATGGGGTTGTTTAAGGATCCCGATGAATTTGTGCGTAGGATAGATGTTTTACTACATGATCAGCGAGCCGTTTATAACGAGGTGTTGGAAGCTGTTGATGGTAAGATTCTAGAACGGGATTATATACCCATTTTTATCGATAGCGTTTACCGGGGCCACTTCTGGAGGTATACCGACGTGACGGATAAAGCCCATTCCCAGAAGAGCCTTCAGGAAATTGAGGAAAGAAACCGGCTGGTAATGAACTCCTCCCTCGATGCCATCGTGGTTTCGGATGATAAGGGTAGTATAGAATCATGGAACCCACGTGCTGAACAACTATTTGGCTGGACAGCCGAAGAAGCGGTGGGTAAATCAGTAGCTAACCTATTTACTCTTAGCCACCTGAAATCCGCCCATAATGCGCTGGTGAATCGTTACCTTGATTCTGGCCTAAGTCGCATCTTAAATAAGGAACTGGAATTGACGGCGGTAAACAAAGCCGGCAAAAAAATTCCCGCAGTGCTTATAGTCGTAACCTACCAGCAAAACGGTAAGCATTACTTCTGCGGGTTTATAAAAGGCATCTCTTCCCGTAAGAAAGCAGAAAACCTCCTCAAGGCACAGGAGAAAAAATACCAGAACATCATTGCTAATATGAATCTCGGGTTATTGGAAGTAGACACCGAAGAAAAAATTCTTTTTGCCAACCAGAGTTTCTGTGATATTTCCGGCTACAGTTCTGAAGAATTAATTGGTGGTAGAACCAATCAATTCCTACTGAGCAGAGAAGAAGAGTCCATGCTGGAGCAGAAACTTCAACTAAGAACCAAAGGAGTTTCCGACAGCTACGAGATAGCGGTTAAGAACAAAAATGGTGACATCAGGTGGTGGTTCATTTCCGGTGGGCCAAATTATAATGACGAAGGAGAGCTCGTTGGTTCCATTGGTATCCATCTAGACATTACCGATCAAAAGCAACTTGGGGCCGCACTGGCCATCGCCAAAAATAAAGCAGAAGAAGCCTCCCTAGCAAAAGAGACCTTCTTGGCCAATATGAGTCATGAGATCCGCACTCCCCTGAATGCCATTATCGGCATGATCCGGGAACTCTCCAGGGAGGAGCTTTCCCCTAAACAACAGACTTACCTCAGCCATACCGATACCGCTGCCAGGCACCTACTCTCCATCGTGAATGACATCCTTGACGTCTCTAAAATAGAAGCTGGTGAGTTGCAACTCGATGAACATGACTTCAGCCTCCAGGCACTGCTTGCCAATATCATCAGCATTTTACACTTTAGGGCTTCGAAGAAAGGTATCGTGCTTTCTTCGAAGCTAAGCGAAGACATCTCGACCGCATTTATAGGTGACAGTCCACGGCTTCGTCAGATATTGATTAACCTGCTCGATAATGCTGTAAAGTTTACCATACAAGGCCATGTCCACCTTAGTGTCGAAGTAGTGTCTGAGGATGAGGTTAGCCAATCAATGGCAATAACCATTACAGATACGGGCATAGGAATGGATGCGAACTACTTGGATCAACTCTTTTTCAAATTCAGTCAGGCAGAAAGGTCTACCTCCCGGCGGTTTGGAGGGACGGGGCTTGGCATGTCCATCACGAAAGAAATTGTCAATCTTATGGGTGGAGATATCGAGGTAAAAAGCGAAAAAGGTCAGGGCACCCAGTTCAAGGTCAGCCTAAAGCTTACGAAGGGGGACATCAATAACCTGTCCGATAGAACGGAAGACCGCCAGCACCTTCTCCGGGGAGCGCGAGTTCTCTTGGTAGAAGACAACGTGATGAACCGGTTTATTGCTAATAAGAGCCTTTCTCACTTTGGCTGTTCTACCGATGAGGCAGAGAACGGCCTTATTGCGCTGGAGTTGCTAAAGAAGAAACAGTACGACATCATCCTTATGGACATACAGATGCCAAAACTGAATGGGGTGGAAACCACTAAGATTATTCGCCAAGAGTTAAAGCTTAGCGTACCAATTATTGCCGTAACGGCCAATGCTTTTAAGAAAGACATCGACCTTTACCTCAGCATTGGGATGAATGACTACGTGACGAAGCCCTTCGAAGAGAAAAAGCTTTTTAACACCATCAATAAACAACTAAAGAGGAATACCCCCCAGGCCTCATTGACCAATAAGGAGGTTAAGAACAGCTATGATTTGAGCCAACTTAAAGCCCTTAGCAGAGGCGACGAAGAGTTCGTTAGTAATATGGTTGATATCTTCCTGCAGCATACACCACCAGCGCTGGAAGCAATAAAAACCGCACTACTTGAAAAGGATTATATTACTTTAGCCAGGGTATCCCACCGGATAAAGCCCAGCATAGAAAGTATGGGCGTCCGCCAATTAGATGGTGTAGCGGGAGACATCGAACTATCCGCTAGGGCCGGAGACGTCGACCATGCCGGGCTATCCGAGAAAGTTCGCTTCATGGCGGATACGCTATCAGTCGTGCTTAAAAAACTTAAAGGCGATCATAATTAACGTACTGAATGAGCACATTATTTTTATTTTCCTGACAGGGCACTAGTGGTCTGGCACATGAGGTAAAACGTAGTGGCAAACGTGGCCCAGTACGGGCGACCGCGAGGGACCGACCCTACTGGCCTCGCTTGAGAAAGGCCGCGCTCGCTTCACGCGCATAAAATCACCTCATGTGACCAACGGTAGTGTAAACATAAGCCCTTGCCCGCCTGCGACGAAGAAATGTGCGTCAGTAGCAGCCACTCTCCCCTCACCTGCAGACTAGCATCAAAAAGGTTTCAACTTCTCCCAAAAATGGAACTAATTCCACTTTTGGGAATACATTACTTAAATATATCTATTTAAAAAACTGATTTTAAGCAAAAAAAATACTGGCACTCGTTTAGCACTAATTAGGGCAAATGAAACGGTATGACCAATATCAATAATGCCACCACCTTCATCGTAGACGATGACCCTTTCGTGGGCTTACTCTACAAAAAGCACCTCAGCAATCTAGGTTTCCGTGATCTCCACCACTTTTACAGCGGCGTTGAATGCCTCGATAACCTTCACTTAAACCCAGAGATCGTTTTACTCGACCACCAGATGTCCCAGGTCAACGGTTTTGAGGTGCTAAAAAAAATAAAACGCTCAAGCCCTGATGCAGCAGTCATCATGGTCTCCGGTCAGAAAGACATGGCCACGGCGCTGAATGCGCTCAAATACGGTGCGTTCGACTACATCATTAAAGACAATACGGAAACGGTAAAAATTGAAGATGCCCTGAAGCGCTTAGCCAAGCTCAGGTCACTCCGCCCGGTGACGAAATCCCTTTTCCAAAAGCTGATCTCCAACAGTTAATCTTAAAAGTCATCCTCCCTTGAAACATTTACCATTACTCTTCTCACTGGTCAGCATTATTTTTTTACAATCGTGCTATACGCAGAATCTGTTCGTCGAGACAACTCGTTCAAAAACAGTAGTGCTCTCGCCTGAAGACAGCTTGGTTTACTTCAATGACAGCTACGAATACACTATTCGTGTCGATGACAAAATCAGCATCAGTGTCTGGGGGCATGACGAACTAAGTGTAGGCTCTACTTATGGCATCTACAACTCAAACGAAGTTTATGGAAAGTGGCTAATGGTCGATACTGATGGCACCATCGAAGTACCCCGCTTTGGCATAATTAAGGTAGAAGACCTGACGCTTCCTGAGTTCAAGCGTAATATGAAAGACTCGCTCAGCCTGATACTTAAAAACCCCGTGGTAGACATCAAGGTGCTCAACCGCGAAATATCTCTCGTGGGTGAGTTCAGAGACCCGGCGACGATACTGGTAGACAAAGAAAAAAACTACCTATTGGATATAATTGCACAGGTAGGTGGGTTTGATCACTACGCCAATTTAAGGTGCATCAAAGTCTATCGCCAGGTAGGGAAAGACACCCATATCCTCAACATCGACCTAACGGCAAAAGGCGACTACCGCTTTAAGAACATCCCCCTTTATCCTGGCGACATCGTCATTGCTCCCTCACGGTCCTATAAGGAATTCGACCGAAGAGTTTCCGTCATCATACCCCTAGCTTCGGTACTGACTTCGGCAGCCATCTTTAAAAGCACTTTTTAATCAGCCCCCATGAACGAGCAACTACGCATCCTGCGTCCTTACCTGCGCGGGCTACCACTAATCCTTTTGGCGATGATTGCCGGATTTCTTTTCGCTAAGAAGTACCTCTCTTATACCAAGCCGATGTTCGAAAGTACCACCAAGCTCAAACTGGCAGACTTAAACCAAGGGGCAACGGGCAACAACCTATTCAAGGACCTCGACGTCTTCGCCTCCACGAATAAGATTGCCACGGAAATTGAAGTCCTAAAATCACAGGTCCTCATTGAAAAAACACTGATTGATCTGGATTTCGCCGAAGAGCTGAGTAGAATCGGACGGGTAATGACAAAAGAGCTTGTTCACGATAAGCCCTTCTTCCACCACCTTCTTATTCACGATGATTCCTATTACAATAAAGACTGGATCATCAAGGTTCAGGATACCCTCAACTATACCGTGTCTACTGCGGATATGACCTCTGAATTCTCAGGAGTATTCGGTGATACCCTGCCGTTGGGCAACAGCGCTACTCTATTGCTGCAGAAGAATACCGATTTGATGGCCGCAAAGTCTCATCTAGAAATCACCGGTAAGTACAAGCTTGTCAAGTATTCCACCACCCGGTTAATTGAAAAGGTAGTGACCAACCTCGATGTCATTTCTGTAGATAAGGACGTCGCTATTCTTAGTATCATCTATAAGAGCAGCATCCCTGAAAAAGCAGCCAAATTCACCAATGCCTTGGCCCAGACCTATATCAATGACTATATCGAAGAAAAATTTAAGACTGCAGATGTTACCGCTGGTTTCCTCGACCAACAGATCGCCAAGGTTTACCAGGACCTTTCCCGCGCTGAAATGAAAATCGAAGGTTATCGGGTCAACAATAACATCATCAACATCAGACAGGAAACGGAAACCGAACTCCGTAAGATAGCCCAGTTAAAAATTCAACAGACGAACGTCCAAATGTCCCTAGAAGCCATTAAGGAATTAGACGAATACATTAAGGAAGGCAAAGACGACTTCCTTAAGCTGGCGCCCAACTTCGAAGCGTTCACCGATTTGCTCTCTACCGAGATGATCAAAAAAGTCAAGCAGCTTCAGCTAGAAAGAGCAGACCTTCTTTTAATCTATAAGATGGATCATGAGCTGGTCGAAAATACCGATAAGAAAATAAAATACTATACTGATTATTTTATTGAAAGCATTAACAATACCCGCAAGAGCCTGGAGACGAAGCATGATAAGCTCACTAGCAATATCGAAGAAGCGGAGCTAGTATTTATCGGTCTTCCGGAGCGAGAACGTATGCTGACCATCCTAAACCGGGAGTTCCAGATTCATCAGCAATCTTACATCTTCCTCAACGAAAAGCGAATCGAGGCCGAAATAGCCAAGGCGGCCAAGCACGCCTTCCACCGGATAATCCACCGGGCAAATATCCCAGAAATATCGGTTTCGCCCAATCGCCCCGTCATCACTATAGTGTCAACCCTACTAGGCATGACTGGGGCCATGACCTTCATCTTCCTGGTAAACGCCAGCAAAGCCCGAGTTAACGACCTAAATTCTCTCGAAAAAAATACCGACATCCCCGTACTCTACAGTGCTCCTCACTTCAAATCACTACAGCAGGCACAATCATTTTTTAAAAACGAAACCTTTAAGCTGGATATGAAAAGGATGTTACCAGTCAACAGCTCAATTGCCTTTTCTTCTTTCGGCAAAAACCACGGAGCCCGTTTTCACCTCCGCCGGTTGCTTAGTGTTTTCGTCCGGGAACGTCGCAACTGTATCCTACTGACTTTTGACGAGGCCTACTTCAACAGTCTCCCCAAAGGCCGTGCCCTGTTGCTCGCCCAAGACCAACTCACCAGCTTCACGTTCGCCAGCCTGCAGGAATGGTACAACACCCTCTGCCGCAAGTATGACCTCGTGCTCGTAGACAATTTCAGCCTATCTAAAAACGCTGAATCTATAGTATTTATGGGCCTCGCTCACCAAAACATCTGCGTAGTTGATACCCGCAAAACGCACATGAAGCGTATCGGGGAACTCAACGTCATCAAGGCTAAAAACAACATTCCAAATCTCCATCTAGTGATCAATAACCATAAGTATTCTCCATCCCTCCTCTGGGAAGGATGGTGGCTACTCAAAAAAGCCTTCCAACTTGTAACTCGTAAGTAATGTCAATCCGCCTCTTCAAAAAACTTCCTTTGCTCCTCGAACAAAGTGTGTTCAGTGGTACGGGATTCATGATCAATATTGCCCTGGTCAAATTACTAGGCCTTGAGCAGTACGGAATATTAGCGTCTCTCATTATTTTTTCTCATTTATTATTAAGTATAAGCCAAGCACTAGTGATTCAGCCAATGCAGGTTCATATCAGTAAAGCAAAGGCTTTTTATTCTTATCGTTTTATTTTATTAGGTCTTCAGTTATCTCTCATTTTATTTTATCTGATTGTAATTATGGGTATAAGCCTGGCCGATTTCACCTCTGTAGATTTCGGTCAGGCACCCTTATTACCTTTTACGCTGTACCTAGCAACTTTTATACTATTTGACTTTTACCGAAAGTACTTCCTCGCTACCGGCCGGGTTACTACGGCATTGATCATCGGTATGATCTATTCCGCTTCAACGGTCAGCCTACTTCTGCTTACGCTAAGCAACCAATCAACAGAAACCCTCACTACTTACCTGTACGTATTAATGGCGGGTTACCTGCCTGCTCTTACGGTAGCTTCTGTAGTGTATTGCCAGGCCCTTGCCTTACCGGGTAAAGACACCCTGATAAAATACCTGAAGATTCACCTGATCGATGGTCAGTGGCTCCTTTATGCCGCCGTCGTCCAGTGGTTTTCCGGCAACCTCTACGTTATGATGTCGGGCTTACTGATCGGTATCGAAGCCCTGGGGGTCCTCCGGTTTATTCAGAGCCTCTTCGGCCTGATCAACATCTTATTGCAAACGATCGAAAACTACGTGTTACCGCAACTTAGCCGCGCCTATCAGGTATCGCTACAGCATTCCTACCAAGCTTTTCAAAAATCCCTCGGTGCTTACCAGTTGGCCATACTCGGAGGGTTGGCCCTCCTATTCTTTTTTGCCGAGGAGGTCCTTCGGCTTGCGGGCAGTGCCGAATTTGTCCCCTACGCCTACGTCTTACGGGGGATGGTCTTTTTGTACGTCATCATCATCGTAGCCTACCCAATCCGACTGCTCATTCGCATCACGGAACTCAATAAGTCTTACTTCGCAGCTTACCTCATCAGCTTCCTGTTCAGCCTCCTGAGCTACCAGTTCCTGCTCACCCATTTCGGGGTTACCGGGGCAGTTCTTGGCCTCATCATTAATCAACTGATTCTGCAGGCCACCTGGCTGATAGTCCTCCATAAAAACCAATTCAACGTATGGAAATTATACACCTCGTAATGGGCAAAGTCAATCCTGATCGTATGAACGGGGTGAATAAGGTAGTTTACCAACTGGCCACCAGGCAGGTAGAGGCCGGCAAGAAGGTTCAGGTATGGGGTTTCACCCATAACCTCTCCACCAACTATAGCGGTCGAAATTTCTCTACGTCCCTATTCCTGGCCTCCGGGCAGCTCTCTGCACTCGACACCAATTTCCTTCGTGCCCTTGATTCCTTAGATAAGACCACCACCGTCTTTCACCTCCACGGCGGTTGGGTTCCCCTTTTCTTCAAAGCAGCCAAAGCACTGAAAAAAGCAGGCCTGAAATACGTAGTTACCGGCCACGGTGCCTACAATACCATCGCGATGCAGAGAAGTAAGTGGAAGAAATATGCTTACTTCCAGCTCTGCGAAAAATTCCTCCTGAAAAACGCCGCAGCTATCCACTGCGTCGGTGCCAGCGAAATCACGGGGCTGCACGCTATCTTCCCTACTGACCGGACCATCCTGATTCCCTACGGCATGGAATTCAACGGACTGCCAAATGCGTCCAAGCCGGCTTCGGAGCAATTTGTCTTTGGCTTTGTCGGCCGCCTCGATTACCACACCAAGGGCCTTGACCTGATGCTGGAGGGCTTCGCCCGATATTTCCGCAAAGACAGCTCCGCAGTGCTTTGGCTTATCGGTGACGGCGAAGGCCGCTCCGCCGTAATGGCCAAAATTAAAAAACTCGGACTCACCGACAACGTCATCCTGTGGGGTGCCAAATACGGACGGGAAAAGGATAGCCTCATCCAGCAAATGAACGTGTTCCTCCACCCCTCGCGGAATGAAGGCTTGCCCAGCGCCGTGCTAGAAGCTGCCGCCCTTGGCGTTCCGTCCATCGTCACCAAAGCCACCAACGTCGGAGAATACATCACCAGCCACCAGGCCGGCTTCATGGTACCCAACGATGACGCTCGGGAGCTCGGCAGGGCCATGGCACACTGTGCTAAAATTAATCGTTCCCAGCTCGAAAAAATGGGAAAGAATGCTGCCGCCATGATAGCGAGTCAATTTAACTGGCCCTCCGTCGTAGAGCAGTTCAACCAACTCTACGCATGAGCCTCCAGGCAGCCCTACATCAGCCCTTCCTCAGGCAGGTAGAGAAATACCTATTCCTCCTCCTGCTGCTAATGGTCGCTTGCTTCTTCACCTGGAGTGAGAACATCCTCATCACCAGGGCCATCAAGCTGATTGGCCGAAACGGTGTACTCCTTGGTACGATCTACCTCTACCACCGGGTCCGCGCCTACGGCATTCCTGCGTCGGTGAAAGGAGACAACATTCTTTCGGTTACCTTCTACATTTGCTACCTCTTACTTGGCTTTGCTTCCTTTTCATGGAGCACCAACGTGGAGGTAAGCGGGCTGCAGTGGTTCATGACCTGCCAGAGCTTCGTTTTTACCTACTTCTTTGTTAAAACCATCCAACTCCTCGACCAGTACTTCCCCGGTCATTCCGTCAAGCTCTACCAACTCCTTGGCAATACGGTATTCTGCCTCATTCTAGTCTTTGTAATCGGTATGTGGGTAGCGCCCGATATTTTCCTCCGCCTCACCCACGGCGGAGAGGAAGCACGGCTCGGAGGCTACATCATGAACCCCAACGAACTGGGGATGCTCGCTGGTGTCGGCGTCGCCTGCCTGATCTTCAATTTTTACCGCGGCCACCGAACCACCTGGACGGCCATTCAGCTCCTCCTCATTTTTTACGCCCTCTACGCTACCGGGTCCCGTTCTTCCCTGATCGGTGTGCTGCTGATCATCTTTTTTCACGTGATGCAGTCAGATAAAAAACAAATCAAGGCCCTCATGCTCGTAGGCATGATACTCCTTACCCCCGTCGCCGTTTGGAAGGTCATCCTCAAAGAAGGCGACAGCGAACGGATCGAAGAATTAATGAGCATGACCGGCCGCCTCCCGTTCTGGACGGCCCTGATCAACGAAGGCCTGCCCCGGGAGCCTCTGCTCGGCTTCGGCTTCATGCGCATCGACTACAAAGAATATTTCCAATCCACCCACACCTATTCCGGGAAGATGACCCACAATACCTTCATGCAGGTACTCATGAATCTCGGTTTCGTAGGCCTCACCCTCGCCTTTTTCCAAATGTTCTTTACCCTCCGCGGGATATTAGCCGCCACAAAAGAGAAAAAGCTAATGCTCATCGGTATCCTCATCCCCATCATCATCAACTCATTAACCGAGTTCGGTATTTTTGGCGAGTCCAACTACGGCATCCTCTTCTACCAGTTGGTCATTTTTTCTATCAGTTTTCAGGCGCGGAAGTTCCTGACCACCGGCGAGCAGCTTGGCCTGGCACGGCGGCAGAAAATGGAGTACTGACTTAGGAGCGCCGTATTTGCCCCAGGCCGCAAGCATTACTGAAGCATTTTGAGGCGCGGCCGCAGGTGCAGGGAAAGTTGGAGGAGCATTGGTGTAGCCCTCCGTATTGAACTTCGCCGCCGGTTAAAGACCCCGACTGCCGGCCGTGGGCATTGCCCTTCAACCAGCTTTGCATCCTGCGGCCGCGCCAAATGAGCCGAATAGTACCGAATCGGTTAAGGGGCACCGTATAAATAACTTACTGGTTTCGCTTCGCGGCTACGTGGTTTGACCTGACGTTTTTGCCCCCACCGAACTTACAAACCCTTTACATAACCTTAGCTACGGAAATGATTTTTAAGTTCGGTGGGGACAAAGCAAGGCGGTCAAAAGGCGTAAGTTATTTGTACGGCGTCCCTAGGCCTTCATTCCCCACCTTATTCCGATATTACCGGCATGGCAAAGCTCCTCTCCCGGCTCAACGAACGATTATCCGTAGGCATTCTGGTGGCCGCCACCGGCGTTGGGGCGGGAGACATCGTCCTCGCTGCCATTGCCGGTGGCAACTACGGGCTGCTGTTACTCTGGGCCATTGTGCTCGGGGCCATTCTTAAGTACGTCCTCAACCTCGGCCTGGCGAAATGGGATGTGGCTACCGGCACCACCTTTCTGCAGGGTTGGGTGCAGCGGCTGCCCAAAGCCGTCTCGGTTTACTTTGGTGCGTACCTCGTTTTCTGGGCTTTTCTCGTGGCGGGCACCCTGATTACCTTCAACGGGCTGGTGGCGAATACCGTGTTCCCGCTGCCGGTCAGCAACGCCTACGGCATCGCTATTTGGGGAGGCCTGCAGTCCGTATTGGTGGCCGGGCTGATCTATAAAGGTGGCTTCTCCCTGGTAGAAACCCTCATGAAATTTTTCATCGGCCTCATGTTCGTGGTCATAGTGGTGAGTGCCGTTATTGTGTGCCCCAGCTGGTCCGAAGTACTCAGGTCGATCCTGGTGCCACGAATGGAAACGGACCTCGCCTCGCTGCAGTTCGTGGCGGGACTCGTAGGTGGGGTTGGCGGTACACTGACCATCCTGTGCTACTCCTACTGGCTGCGGGAAAAACAGTCGGAAGGGACCATTCCCCTGACGGAAGTAAAACAAGACCTCGGCGTGGCTTACGTCCTGACCGCCGTTTTCGGCATGTCCGTCATGATCATCGCCGCGGGCGTAGACCCCGGAGATTTGAAGGGCTATAAAATGGTCATCGGCATCGCAGACGAGCTCGAAAGCATCCTCGGTCAGTTCGGACGCTGGGCCTTCATCCTCGGTTTCTGGGGCGCAGTGTTTACCTCCATGGTCGGCGTCTGGAACGGCGTACCCTACCTCTTTGCCGACTTTCTACAGCAATACCGGATGCGCATCGGTAAGCAGACCGTACCAACGCAAAAACTTACGAAATTACCAGCTTACTGGTGGTTCCTCGCTTATCTCGCCGTACCGCCCATCCTCGTCGCCGTCTTCGGCAAACCAATCTGGATCGCGCTGGCCTACGCCGTTTCCGGGGCCTTCTTTATGCCCTTCCTCGCCGCCCTGATCCTGTACATGAACAATAAGCGTGGCTGGGTGGGAGAGCTGAAGAATGGTTGGGTTACTAACGGGTTGTTGGTGGTTTGCCTGCTATTGTTTTTGGGGCTTTTTGTCGGTAAGGTTTTGGGGTAGGGCGAATGCGCTTTGCCTTGTTGGCGGAACGGTCGAGGGGCTGTGCCCGTAGAAACTACGCCGCCGAAATGAAGGAATAATGG
>JAPKCQ010000002.1 GCA_026421165.1 Lewinella sp.
ATGGCAGCATGTTCGCCTTCAGCGTGGTCACCGTCGTGGCCGGCGGCATCCATGGTAGCATGTTCGCCTTCAGCGTGGTCACCGTCGTGGCCGGCGGCATCCATGGTAGCATGTTCGCCTTCAGCGTGGTCGCCGTCGTAACCGGCAGCACCCATAGTAGCATATTCGCCCTCAGCGTGATCGTCACCGCCTTCATGGCTCATGTGCGTAAGCGTTTCCCGGGCAGCGGGCTTGATCATGTTGAAGAAATCAAACCAGTGGCCGAAAAACACAATTGCAGAAGCGAAGAACAGGGTACCAAACTTTCGTTTGGTGTCGTTACGCATCAAGATGAAGAAAGGTGCGATGAAGTTCAACAATATGTTACCCCAGAAGAGTACCGGATAATTATCCATTCGTGTTCGGAAGTAGATCGTTTCCTCACCAATGTTTCCGTACCAGATCAACATGAACTGGCTGAACCATACGTAGGTCCAGAAAATAGAAATGGCGAAAAGGTACTTACCAAGATCGTGGAAATGCTCCTCGTTGATACCAGGAAAGTAGCCGCGGCTCTTTAAGTAGATCAGAATCATGATGGTCAGCGCCGTCATCGCTACAAAGCTCGAAGCCGAAGCGTACCAAGCAAACATCGTTGAGTACCAGTGTGCATCAAGCGACATAACCCACTGCCAGATACAGGCAGCGGTCGTGAAACCCAGGATGATCAGGAAAGGAGCAGCGTACTTCTTGATCCGAGCGTGGTGGGTATAAGCCGTTGTACCGTTCTTGTCTTCATCGATGCTAATGGAGCGGATGCGGCTGATAAAGAAGTACCAAAGGCCCATGAAGCCAATGGTGGCTCCGGTGTACCAAGTAGGATTAAGGAAAGCCGATTTATGCTGAAGAATAGCGTCGGTAGCAACCGCGTCCGCATCATTCCAGTGGTACATGTGGTGTGCTCCGGTCCAAAGGCCCACAATAATTATGCCCATAAGGAACAGGCCGGGAAGAAGGAACATGCCAAAACTTTCCCAAACGCGCTTGAACTGGACGAACCAGCCGGCGTAAGCCGTCGTAAAGGCCGCGTAGGCAAAGCACGCCATAAAGGAAATACCGATGAAGAATACGGAGTTGTGCAGGAGGTTGGTCCAGAAGCGCATGTGATGTCCTTCACCTCCATCTACAAAGTAGCTGGCGATCAGCAGCAGCAGTCCGAAGACTGCGGTACCACCGGTGACTGTTTTCGCTCTGGACGAGAATACAAAGTTCTCCATCTGTTATTATTGTTTCGGGCCCGAAGACCTAAGTTTCTTAGTTGAAAGGTCTGGTTCTTACTTTTTGCTTTGAACAGCATCATTGTGCTCGCCTGCGCTATGATCTCCAGCTTCCATATGGTGCTCATCACCATGGGCGGCACTACCAACCATCGCATTAAACTCCTTACCCGGAGTACCAAAGGAAGTGTTCAGGGTATTAGCCATTGGCGAGTACTCAGAACCACTTTCCGTGGATTGCAACTCTCGGATATAATGGATTACCTGCCAGCGTTCTTCGTAGCTGATCTTGTCCTTGTATGCACCCATCGCGTTATAGCCATAGTAGATCGCGTTGTAGTAACGGCCGTTAGAGGCCTTCAGCAGATCACCTTTAATGAAGTTGGCCGGTGCAAGTGGGTACTTTGCGTTGGGGTTCTTCTCTTCATCGTAGATGTAACCAAGGCCATTGCCCTTCTCGCCGTGACAGATGCCACAGAAGATGTTGTAAAGGTTTTTACCGCGTGCCAAACCGTCTTCCGTGATCGGGAAGGGATTGTCCACCAACTCGGCAATTGCCTGCAGGCGTCCTTCAGGCGTGTCTGCGTAGTAGTAAGGCACGTGACCGTTAGTAGGAACGCTAATGGCGTTCATATGATTGGCATCCACCATGCTTCCGCGCATCATTTCAGCGTCGTCAAGGCTCTGCGGAACTTGCTTACCAGCTAGGTAGCCACCGGCGTAGCCGCGGGGTACAGTTCCAGCAGGAACCGTACGCGGATACACCAACTTAGCCAGCTCCACCGTAGACTCCTTATCCCAGGTATTATAATAGTAGTAGTTGTAGGTATTCGACTCCATGGCCAGCGAGTGAGCCATATCCGGCATGTACTCACTACCGGTGAAATTTTCATCCGGGTAAGAACAAGCGGTCAGGACGACGGCTAGCGTGAGGGACAATACCAGTACGCGCAAATCTTTCATGCTATATACTTCGATGGAGAAAATACTTCTCCGTGTTTATTTAAGTTTCGTGGGCGCGGTCGCGGGATGCAATGAACGGTTAAAGAACGGAGATTCGAACGATTTCCCTATCCCTTATTTTGCACCTGCGCTCGCGCCAAAAAATTGTCCCTTAAACCGGAACGACTTTGCTATGAATGCTCTCAGCTCCAGTTTTAGTGAAGTAACCTTTAAGCTTCTCAACGGCATCGCTACCAAGATCGGTAGCATCAAATGCGATGCAAAATTTATCGTCCGTGATTCGGTCGTGTAGACGGCGGGGTTCCGCGCCCGGACCGAGGCCACAGATGATGTAGAACACCAGTACCATACCAACTGCGGCAAAGAGTACCGTCAGCTCGAAAGTAATCGGGATGAAGGCGGGAACAGACCAGTACGGCTTACCGCCAAAGATAATTGGCCAGTCACGCGTAAAAACCCACGTCATGAACCCAAACCCAAACAGACAACCGATAGTGCCGAAGATGAAGCCAGCAATGTGCAAACGGCTTTCTTCCAGGCCGAGCAGCGGATCAAGTCCGTGCACGGGAAAGGGCGTGTACACATCGTCGATGTCGAGGTAATCAGCGTTGGCCACCTTTACCGCATCGAGCAGTTTCACTTCGTCGTCGTAGAGTCCAAAAAGGATGTTGCGCTCTGTTGACATTAATTCTGCCATGATTATTAATTAGTGACGGGCAGTACCCGCTTTTTCTTATTGTTGAAACAGGGCGTACCCTGTTTTACGAACCGAGTGGTTTTACACCTCTTACTTATTTTCTTCTTTGTCATCGTTTACACCTTCCGTTATGGGCTCACTACGACCGTCTTGGTGGCTGTGCGCCTTATCACCGATGTACTGATCACCAGCCGTTTTCAAGATAGACTTAATCTCCGCAATTGCAACTACAGGAGCGATGCGCGTGAAGATTAGGAATAAAGTAAAGAACAAGCCGATCGATCCGACGAAGATTCCAATCTCCACCCAGCTGGGAACGTAGTAGGACCAGCTAGAAGGAAGGTAATCACGCGCCAAAGTGGTAGCAATAATTACGAAGCGCTCGAACCACATACCAATGTTAATGAAGATCGACATGAAGAAAGTCCAGAACAAGCTCCGGCGAATTTTCTTGCTCCAAAAAATCTGAGGCGAGAGTACGTTACACAACATCATACCAATGTAGGACCAGTAGTAAGGACCAAGAACACGGTTGAGGAAGGCAAACTGTTCGTAGATATAACCAGAATACCAGGCAATAAAGAGCTCCGTTAAGTAAGCCACACCAACGATGGAGCCAGTGAGGAGAATTACCTTATTCATCGATTCTACGTGCTCCACTGTGATGTAGTCTTCCAAGTGCAACACCTTACGGGCAATAAGCATCAGGGTAAGTACCATCGCGAAGCCTGAGAAGATCGCACCCGCCACGAAGTAGGGAGGGAAGATCGTCGTGTGCCAACCAGGGATTACGGAAGTTGCAAAGTCAAAGGATACAATTGTGTGTACCGAAAGTACCAATGGTGTTGCTAAACCCGCAAGAATAAGAGAGAGACTCTCCCACCGCTGCCAGTGCTTAGCGGAACCGTTCCAACCAAAAGCAACGAAGCTATAAATTTTCTTACGCACGCCTTTTGCCCGGTCACGAACGGTGGCAAAGTCAGGAACCAAGCCAGCGTACCAGAACAACAGCGATACGGTGAAGTAAGTAGAGATCGCAAATACATCCCAAAGGAGCGGCGAGTTAAAGTTAACCCACAGCGGGCCCCGTGTATTGGGGTAAGGGAAAATAAAGATCGCCAACCAGATCCGGCCCATGTGAATCAGCGGGAACTGGCCCGCACAGACTACAGCGAAAATCGTCATGGCCTCAGCCGCGCGGTTTACACCCGTCCGCCATTTCTGCCGAAAAAGCAAAAGAATGGCCGAAATCAGCGTGCCGGCGTGACCGATACCTACCCACCAAACAAAGTTGGTGATATCCCAGCCCCAGTTGACCGTTCGGTTAAGGTTCCAAGAACCAATACCGATCCAGACCGTCCAGGCAACACAGAAGGCAAATACGCCGAGGCACATCACCGACAGCATGAAGGTGATGACCCAGCTAAGCGAGGGCGCCGTTTCCGTCGGGCGGCAAATGTCTTCCGTGATCTGGTGGTAGGTTTTACTACCCGTGATCAACGGCTTACGAACGGGGGCTACATGTCCACTCATAGTTAAATTGGTATGCGATATGCGATATGGGATATTTGGTGCGCGCTTTTCACGCCAATCATCTACCCTATTTCGATTACCATTTATTGTTTACGCCTAAGCGGTATTCTTTAATTAATTCGTTGACAAAACTTGCTACTTCCTTAAGCTTCAAGTTCTTCAAGCGGGTTGTGTACGCGGGCAGCATAGAAAACACCAGGTTGGGTGTTCACCTCCTCCAGCGTGAGGTAGTTCAACGGGTTGGTCAACTTTCCGGAGACGTCACCCTGCTTGTTGTTACGGTCACCGAAAGTGATGGCTCCGGTTGGACAGGCAGTTTGGCAGGCAGTACGAACGTCGGAGTCGCGCAGCGCACGCTTCTCTATTTTCGCAGCAAGCTTACCCTCCTGAAGGCGCTGAGTACAGAAAGAACACTTCTCGATTACGCCGCGGCTGCGGACGGTCACGTCGGGGTTCAGTACCATCCGCGTCAGGTTATCAGCACCAAAGGCCATTTCCTCATCCTGAACGCTTGGTTCGTTGGAAGAGAACATGTCACCAGTGGTGTAGTCGAGCCAGTTGAAACGACGCACTTTGTACGGACAGTTGTTAGCGCAGTAACGAGTACCGATACAGCGGTTATATACCATCTGGTTGAGGCCTTCATCACTATGCTGGCTGGCGTTTACCGGACAAACGTTCTCACAAGGAGCGTTGTCGCAGTGCTGGCACATCATCGGCTGATAAACAGCGCGCGGGTTCTCAATATCACCGTAGAAGTAACGGTCAATACGAAGCCACTTCATTTCGTGGTGGCGAAATACCTCGTACTTACCTACGATCGGGACATTGTTTTCAGCTACACAAGCAACTTCACAGGCCGCACAACCAATACAGGCGGTAAGGTCTACGTGCATCGCCCACCAGTGACCCTGGCTGTAGACATCCTCTACGTACTCATCGTAAGGGTAGAGCGTTTGGTCGTTGAGGTGCTGAGCAGAACTGCGCTTCTCAGAGATGTGCTCTTTGAGATCACCGAGCTCGGCAAAAGTGCCCTGGTAAATGATAGAGCGATCAACAAGACCACCCTGCATACCTGAGCCAATCTCCATTATCGTCTTTTCATCGACGTTATAAGGCTTGACGTACTGCTTGTCTTCTTCAGTAGGTTCTTCGTAGGAGATTTCTCCGGAACGGCGGTCGTACCAGGCCATCTTGCCAGATTCGTCCTTCGTCGTCAGGCCCATCGTATGGTGGTACTGAACACAAGCGAATTCCTTCTCTTCATCAGTAGCACCGGAAACGGCAGCCTGATCAGCGAAGTACTGCACGTATCCGTCTTTGATCGGCAGCCATGGGTAAACGTTGACACCAACATCGTGACCGATAGCACGACCGGAAACACCGGTCACCGTACGGCCGTAGCCAAGAGCAAGACCGAAAGTCTCGGGCAACTGACCGAACTGGCGTACTGCCGTAACGTTCAGAGGTAAGCCATTCACCGTAACGGTTACGATGTCGGCTTTACCTTTATATTCTTCGTTGTTGAGATCTTGGTAAGCGGTGTAGCTGTTGCCACCTTCCCACTTTACGGGAACAGTGAGGTAGTTACCCCAGACTGTCCGTGTAACGGGGTCGGGTACTTCCTGCAGCCATGGATTACTGGCGTAGACGCCGTTACCAATGTTAACGGTCTCAAAGAAGCTTATTTCCTGGCCGGAGCCCGAAGTGCCTGCCTGACCAGAAACCGAACCACTGTAAACAACCGCAGCATTGGCAGGGAGGGTTACTACACCGTCCTGCAATGAGCTGTCCCAGAAAGAACGGAAAGAAGTGAAACCGGACTGAGCGCCAAAAGCAGTTGCTTCCCAGGTATCAGACACGAACTGCATGTATGGCTGTTCAGCGTCTGCCTTGAGTTTAGCTGATTGACCCCAAGTAAGAAGGCTCTGACCTTCTTGGCGCGTACCATGGCGACCTACACTAGCAAAAATCGGAGTGATTGTAGGCTGCATAAGGCTCAACTCGCCTTCAATTGCTTCCACATCGCCCCAGCTTTCGAGGTAGTGATGGTTCGGCGCTACGTAAGCGCACAGCAGCGAGGTCTCGTTTGGCGCACCGCCCATGGAGATGGACACCTTGGCTTTGCTCATGCTTTCAGCAATCTGACCTGCCCAGGGGTTATCCCAGCATGGGTTGGATCCGTCAAGCACGATTACCGCGTCTACGCTACCAGCCGTAAGGTCGTTAGCAAATTTAGCGATGGCCTTATCAGAACCTTTACGCTGCATACTCCACCGGTCAGTAGCGATGGTGCTTCCGTAAGCGCCGATGGCGTTGTTGATGGCGTTAACCATCTGCTGCTCGACGAGATTATTGCTACCGCTGACGACAAGTCCGCGGCCACGATTGCTCTTCAGTGCCGTAGCGACTGCTTCAATTTTTGCTTTGGTTTCAGCCGGCAGGGTGGCGTTTCCACCACCAACGATCGCGCCGTAGAGGGCCGCAATAGCCTGGCCCTGCTCGGAAGGCTTCACCAGAATACGGTTATCCGCATTAGAACCGGTAAGGCTCATCGCGGATTCAATCTGCACATGGCGGCTCATTTTCTTAGCACTCGTTTTACGCATCTTGACGTAATCACGGGCAAACTGTACCGGGCTGACCCAGGTACCAAGGAAGTCGCAACCGATGGCTACGATAATTTCGGCCTTATCAAAGTGGTAGCTTGGTATGGCGCGCTTGCCAAAGTCTGCTTCGTTGGCGTCGAGAAGAGCGGCGCTGGAGACAGGATCATACTGAACAAGCGTCGTATTAGCGAACCGACCTTTGAATTCTTCGACAGCGGCGAGAAGCGATGGGCTCATCACCGTGTGAGAAACGATGCTGACGCGTGAACTGGCGGGCATCTTGCCGGCGATCTCTGCGTCAATTACGTCCCAGCCATCATTATCAACGTGGTTCCTTTTAGAAACGGCTTTGCCCTCAATAACGCGGTAAGGACCATCAAAACGGCTGGTATCATACAGACCGAGTACAGAGGCCTGAACACGAGCACTGGTACCGCCACCGGTGATCGGGCTCATGCTATTGCCCTCAATCTTGATGGGGCGGCCCTCCCGGGTCTTAACGAGTACGGGGACGTAGTCGCCACCCTGAACAAAAGTAGAAGCGTAGTAGGCCGCAACACCGGGAACAATACTGTCCGGCTTAGTAACGTAAGGGATGGCCTTACGCACTGGTATGTCACAGGAGGCGATGGTGGCGGCAGTCATGCCGAATCCAAGGTACTTGAGGAAGTCGCGACGGCTTGATTCAAGACGTGGGCTTTCTTCGGCCTCGGGCGCACCGATTTCGTTGTCTGTTGCTTTGATATACTCCGGGCTAGACTCGAGTTGATCGGTACCTAACCAGACTTTTTTGTTATTCTTGCTCATTCCCTGGGAAAGTTATATTCTTGATGGAGTAGCTCGCGGCGCGGTGCCTTAGAGCTAAAGGACTAAAAGACTAACTAGTAGTGGCAGCGCTGGCAGTTGAGGCCACCGACATCTTCAACGGTGACGCCTTCGCGCTCGCCGTTCTTAATCTCATCGTGGTAGCGCTCGTAAGCCTTGTAATAATCATTTTCGGCGAATTCGACCTTGGTCTGGCGGTGGCAATTGATACACCAGCCCATACTAAGGGGGCTGTATTGATATACCAGCTCCATCTCCTCAACGGGTCCGTGACAATTCTGACACTTCAGGTTACCAACGGTAACGTGCTGGGCGTGGTTGAAGTAAGCGTGGTCGGGTAAGTTGTGGATACGTACCCATTCTACGGGGCCGGCGATTTTTTCGTCGCCAGTCATCTCGTTGGTCAGGGCTTCTTCGATAGCGTCGAGTTGCTCATCGATTACATCCTCCATGTCGTCAAGATCGCGTTCGTCCTTGATGTACTCCTGGGCTATCCATTTTTTATAGACGTCCTTCACCTCTTCGTTGGTGTAGTTTTCGTAGTCCTTAATGTATGAATCTTCAATTGGGTCGTAACCAATGGCAGCGTAAATCTTAGTAATCTCGGCGGTACCGTAGTTGCTACCCTTCTTAATGGCACGGTGGCAATTCATACAGGTGTTCACGGCAGGGATGACGGAGTGCTTAGAACGACGGGCGCCATCGTGGCAATACTGGCATTCGATCTTATTGAGGCCAGCGTGAGTAACGTGGCTGAACTTAATCGGCTGTTCAGGCTGATAATCTTGCTGTCGGCCAAGCTCGATAGCATGATTTACAGTAGTGTAGCCACCAAGCACCACCAGAGCGAAAAGGACAAAAGCGATTATGCCCTTGCTCGTCAGTACCTCCACTAAAGTACGGCGTGTGGTAGGTGCTCCTTCCTTACTGCCAACCATGTACTTCATGTTGCTCGTGATCCGTGCGAGGATCAAAGAGAGCAGTAACAAGGCAACACCAAGAATTATGAAAAGCCAGGTGTTGTCGGTTTTTTCGGCAACTGCTGCAACAACGGGGCCGCCAACTACAACCGGTTTGCCTACCCCTGTGTATTCAGCCTTAATGAAGGTGAGCAGGTGTTCAACATCTCCATTAGAGAGGTTGGTAAAGGAGCTCATAACCGATTTGTTCCACTCAGTCCAAACGGAGACAGCCCGCTTGCTATCTCCGGAGGAAATAAGACCCTGAGAGTTTTGAATCCAACGGTAGAGGTGCTCACGTGGTTCGGAAGCCCAACGTTCCTGGACACCACCGAGAGCGGGACCAGTAGCGTTGTCTTTCATGCTCTTTGCATGGCAAGATTGGCAACCGTTAGAATTCCAAAGAGTCTTACCCATTTTATAATCACCAGCGCCAGGAGCGACAGCGGACGGAGCAGGATCATCTTGGACGGTTGACTCAGCGGTAACCCCGTCAGCCTGTTCACCCTGTGCAAACAGAGAGACACCCCCCAAAAAGAGGCAACAGACGATGAGGAGAGATTGTATAAACTTCAAATGATATGTCATTAGGAATTGACATTTAGTAAGTTGCGCGGAAAAGGAGGAAAATCACCCCTTCTCTAGAGGCACAAAGATACTTTCATGACATTTCTTTAGCAAGCTTGTTGGCCATTGCGGTCCTTATTTAGATGGTGTCTAAGGAAGGTTTGGGCGCGGACGCGGGTGCAAGGAGAGGTTTTTTGTTCTAGTCGAGACCCTCTGGGCCAAGTTCTTACGTCGCGGAGCGACGATTCCGTCAGATGATTACAGCACGGAGGTCTCTTATGGGAAAGATGGAGAATTTGCTCCTTAAGAACGCAAAATACACCTTTATTTTTTCGCGGACACTATTTTTTACCCACCTGCATTTTGTTGCTTCGCAACGGCACAAACTTGGCCTAGAAGACCTCGACCGAGACAGTGCTCGTACTAAGAGACATTGTTCCTCAAAGACCCTAGTATATAGGTCTAATCCAAACCCTTCCCTGCCCTACTCTTTTCGTCCGTTCATTGCACCCGCACTAGCGCCAAAAACACCTCAAACATTTTAACAAACAAACCTTGTCATATCCCGGTAAAGCCTTATCTTTGCGCCCACTTTGAAACGTCCCTGCGTGCCAACGGGCGCTAAAACTAGGATAAAACATAAGGTTATGTCAGCTCAATCACCATTCATCTTACCCTTAAGCGGGCTTAGTCAGGGGGTTTACCGGTATAATCTTGTGATCGACGGAGCCTTCATCGCCACCTTCCCCGATGCGCCGGTACAATACGCCGACGTAGCACTGGAATTAACGTTGGATCGCCAGCTACGGCAACTGATCATGGATTTCGACTTTTCAGGCAGCGTACGCACCGATTGCGACCGCTGTCTAGCGAATGTTGATTTTCCGGTTAACGGCCAAACCCAGCTAATCGTCAAGTTCAATACCGAAGCAGAAAGTCTGGAAGAAGAAGGCGAACTCCTTTACCTTCATCCGGATACCAGCCTCTTCAACGTAGCACCTTACGCTTACGAAATGGTGATACTGGCTCTGCCGATGATTCGCACCTTCAACTGTAGAGAAGACGAACCACCCTACCCCTGCGACGAGGAAATGCTGGACCGCATTGACGACTCCGTAGACACCGTCCCTGAAATCGCTCCCAAAAGCGAAGACGATGACGACAAGCCCAGCCCCTGGGACGCACTCAAAGACCTCAAATAAATTATCACCGGCTGATTACATCAGTCCTACCGATACCAACCAAAGCTTAAAATTTACAATTACCATGGCACATCCTAAGAGCCGGATTTCAAAGCAGCGCAAGCGCAAGCGTCGTACCCACTACAAGGCTTCTATACCTAGCCTAACCGTTTGCCAGACCACCGGCGAAACGCACCAGCCACACCGCGCCTACTTTGATTCTGAAGGCAACATGTTTTACAACGGCAATATGCTCGTTAAAGCCCCTGAGGTCTCCAGTGAAGAGGAAGCTGGCGACGAGGATGACGCTTAAGTAGTACCCTTTCCTTTTCTGGAAAGTTCAATAGCCCGTTAGCTTTGCTGACGGGCTATTGCCAGTTGTACACTTTCGCTAGAAGGATCATACTGACGGGCATAATAATTCTCCGCTGCGCCGAAATACATGATAGGCTGATGATCGTCCAAGCCATAAAAAAGCCCGCCCGAAATGAATCGGACGGGCTTAATACAGTGGAGAATATCGGAGTCGAACCGATGACCTCTTGCATGCCATGCAAGCGCTCTAGCCAACTGAGCTAATCCCCCGCTTGGAGCAGCTTAAAGTAGTTTCCGTCGTAGGTTACTTCTTTAAGCGGACGCAAAGATATGTGGTGTTCTGTAAATCTCATAGCCTTTAAGGAAAGTTTCTTGTTTTTTTCTTACTTCTAGGAAGAACTTGTCCATACAGTGCGCTTAAGTCACCTTGCGTTTTCGCTTGCTGACCTTCTTAGCTGCCTTCTTAGCTGCCTTCTTTTCGGCAGTAGCCAGTTCCTCTTCGTTCATCTGATAGCCGATAATGTGCAGGTCGCTTTTTTCGCGAAGTACAATGGCGGCGGTAACCGATGTTACCAATGGACCGAGAATAGTCCCGAAGAGTGGTATCTTGAGCATGAGCAATAGCGGTAGGCCGAGGCCAAAACAAATACCAATGTGACCACGGTAAAGATTCCTCCGGCTCTGATCAATGGAAAGATCAAATTGCTCGTTATAATTATCGGCGATCACATAGCCGAGCATGGTGGAGCGGATAAAAAGCGAAAAGATCCAGAACAGCCAACCCCCGTAAATCGCTTCCGTAACGTTAAGAATTACAGCTTCGACCGTAAGCGCTATTACAGACACGATGATCATTCGAATCTGTGCGTTCAAAAAGGGCTTGAAGGTATGAGCGTTCTCAACATCCTTCTTAAGGATAATCTGCAGTGTTTTTCGCATAAAGTGATAGATCACTACCTCCAGTAAAACGAGGGTAACCCAATTGAGCAAGCCCTCAGACAAGGATTCAGTCAATTCCGTAAACCACTGCACCAGCAAGCTCTCGCTGCTCATCATGGCGGAAAGTGGGGCATCGGCATGGCTACCGTACCAATCAACCGCTTCAAAGATGACGTAAGCGGCACCCAGCACACCGATCACGACTAATGTACGCGCTACCCAGCCATACTGCCGTAATCCCTCCCAAAGCCGGTGGTTACGCATAAAGCGCCAAGCCCGGGGAAACGCCAAGAGGGTATAGAAAAACTCGTGAATAGATAGTTTGAGGCGGTGCATCGAATAGCGCTGGTTGGTTACGGGTCAGAAGTTAAGCTTTTACACGTTGCATTCTATTCAACGCTATCCGCCTTACAACGGGCCAGTTTTTCCTGCGTAACGGCGAGGTCTACTTTCAGCTGGGTGATTTCATCGCGCATATCCTGGACGTTTTCGAAAGTAGCGCGGTCGTTACTGGAGGAAGTCTTGGTAACGGTAGTGTTTGCGGTTTGCTCCGTACGCGGACTGTCGTCCATGCCTATAAATTCTTTAACGGTCGCAATGGGGTCTTCACCGTTGTAGTAACTAGCGCCAACGAAAACGGTGGGAACAAAGAGAATCATAAAAAGAAAAAACCGGCTAAAGGGAGTCATACGTGTCTTGGCCATGATAGGGATAATTTTGATTGTGCAACAAATAACGGCAAGCTGCCGCAGTCCACAAAGTACGTTCTACGAAGCCGGGGGCTTTGTCGACGGATGGAATGGTGTACAGATAACCACCGCTTTCCCGTCCCCAGTATGTCGGTTAAGGTTAATGAAGGTTATTATTCGGTATTAATACGGCGTCGCTTCGCGCCGCGCGCTAATTCTTATTACATCAAGCCCCGGCACTACGCTTCGTTCCGTCACGGATTACTGTTGTAGAAACCCTACGGGATAAACGATGCCGACTAAGATCAACTACAGTGTAGAGAAAACTAAGTTGTGGTATCCATAATTTTACCCGGCGAAGATTTTTCTTGAAACTTGAAATACTACCTTTGCGCCTCAAAATAACCAACCCTATGGCCACCCCCACCGCAAAAGATGGCAGCGCACAGCTCCCCCCCGTAACCAACATTCAGATGGTTGACCTCAAAGCCCAGTATCTAGCCATGCAGGATGAGGTTGACCAAGCCATTCTCGACGTGGTCCGTAGCGGCGCATTCATCAACGGTCCGACGGTGAAGCAATTTCAAGCCGGTTTGGAAGAATTTCTGGGCGCACAGTACGTAATTCCCTGCGCCAACGGTACGGATGCCCTTCAGATCGCACTTATGGCCCTCGGCCTTAAGCCGGGAGACGAGGTCATAGTCCCCGCCTTTACCTACGTGGCTTCGGCCGAGATCATCGCGCTATTGCGCCTAAGTCCGGTTATGGTGGACGTAGACCCACGCACCTTCAATATTCGGGCAGAAGACATCGAGGCGGTCATTACGCCAAAGACTAAAGCCATCATCCCCGTTCATATGTTCGGGCAGAGCTGCGACATGGAGCCCATCATCGCGCTGGCCAACAAGCACAGCCTCCACATTGTAGAAGATAACGCGCAGTCCATCGGGGCTACGTATACCTTTTCCGACGGACAATCCGTCCGCACCGGTGCTATCGGCGATATCGGCTGTACCAGCTTTTACCCAAGTAAAAACCTCGGTGCCTACGGAGACGGCGGCGCTATTAACACCAATAAGGAAAAACTAGCCGAGGAGATCCGTAAGGTGGCCAACCACGGCCAGAACCGCCGCTACTACCACGACGTTGTTGGTTGTAACTCCCGACTCGACTCTATCCAGGCAGCAGTGCTCAACTGTAAACTACCCCGCCTAGAAGGTTACTGTGACCGCCGCAGAATGGCCGCAGATTACTACGACGCTAACCTGCAAGGCCTCGACGGACTACTAACTCCAGCCCGCCAGAAAAACAGCACCCACGTTTTCCACCAGTACACCCTCCGGATTGACGGAGGCCGCCGCGACGCCCTTCAGGAACACCTGAAAGCCGCCGGCATCCCGAGTATGATCTACTACCCCGTTCCGCTCTACGACCAGGAAGCCTTCCGCGGTACAGCTGCTAACGATATCGACTTTCTGCCCGTAACTGACATGCTCTGCAAGGAAGTAATCTCGCTGCCGATGCACTCGGAATTTGAGGAGGCTACGTTGGCGTATATCGTGGCAACGGTCCGGAATTTCTTTTAGAGGCTAATCAATCTCCATCTGCAACCACCGTTCTAGGGCCTTAACGAAGCGGGTACGTTCCGCTTCCGTCATGCTCTTGATACGGGCATTGCCATGGTGCTTGCCATTAAGTACGAACCATTCCGAATCGACCCGGTCATTTTCCGGTACGGCGCTGCCCGTCCAGGTATCGATGCCGCCGTAGATGTAGGCGATACGGTTAGCTTTTTTGCCGTCGAGCCACTTGTTTACGTCCTTTATTAATTGTCCGTTGAATGCGTCGTTCATTTCCGAGGGAAAGAACAGCGCCATCGGGTTGCGGTCCGTCGGCAGGGCTTTGATCAGGTCTTTAAACTCCCCGGATCGGTAGCCATAGTAGCCCATTTCGGTCGCCGATTGGTAGTAATGCGGAACGTACTGGTCTACGGAAGCATCGCTAAAGAAATCGATGCCGGAGACTTCGAGCAGGTAGATCAGGGCTTCGTGCAGGGGGGCTTCTGCATCCGGAATACTGCCGCAGTCCTGGCCGTACTGCCAGAAGGAGAAGGGGTATTCCAGCACGGCATATTCGAAGGCCTCTTCCATGCTCACGTAGGTATATTTGGTACGGGCGCCGAGGCTGTAAAATGTCAGTAGTGGTAGAATTTCCTCACGTTCCGATAGTATTCTCCGCTGGAAGGCTTTGATGTCGGCCCGGCAAGCGTCGGAGCCGATGGTATCGAGGAAGGTGTAGAGTCGGGGTTCTTCGTAGGCACGGTTGATGGGGGCTACGTAGGGAACGCTTACGGTTACGTCGTCTGGGTAAAAGTAGCGGTAGAAGATGGTAGTTGCGCCGCCTTTACTGATGCCGGTGCTTATCCATTTCTGAGGATAAACCTCCCCTAGCAGTTCCCGAACATGGTGTAAATCCGCTGTAGCCTGGCGAAGGTTCAGGTAGCGGTAATTCAGTGAATCGGGCATGCTTTTGCCGAAGTAGCGGTGCTCTACTTGTACCTGATTTGCGTTTAGCAGCTTAGTCAGTTCGTAGGTACGGGGGCGGTTGCGGTTGTAGCCTTCGGTGATGATGACGGCTGGCCGGTCGTAGCCGACGTGGTTGAGGAAGACCTTCTGGTGGAAGAAACCTTTCAGCGTATCCGTGTGGTCCACTGGTTGGCGGACCATCAGTTCGTACACATCGCCGTCTCCGGTATCGGGGGTGATCGTTTGGATCCTTACGCCGGGGAGATTTAGTAGGCGCGCACGCAGGTCCGATGTTTGGGATTGCAGGAGCGCAAGGTTTAGGACGAGGAATAGTCCTGATAGTATGATTCGTTGCATTGGTAATAAATGGTTGGTGCTAAAGGTAAATAGCGGAGGAGGTAGGGTGATAAGACTTTCAGGCTCTAGGGAATATAGCGGTTCGCTCATCGGATGCATCTTCCAGCCTGGCGTAGCCGGATGGAAGTTCATCCGATGCGTCGAACCGCGTACGTCGAATCGCGCGCTCGTCGCAAGGCTTCGCCTTGCTAGAGACTATTATTAACCCAGACACACTTAATTGAACTATCCCGCATCGAATCGCATGCCCGCCCGCCTTTTATACATCCGATAAACTTTTGCGACTACGTCAGCAAAAGAGGTATCGGATGAAAAAAGGCTTCGCGAGATCCTCAAGCCAAGTAAACTAGCCTACCGTCGCACACCTCCAGCCAAGGGCGAATCCGGTATTCCCGCCGGCCGGCGGCCCAGCACCTCCGGCAAAGAGCAGGTCTCTAAGCGGGGCAGGACGTAACGCGCAAACAACGCACACTCTTCCAAATGCGGATAGCCGGAGAGGATGAAACTACGGATGCCCATCGCGTGGTAGCGCATCAACTTTTCATAAACCTGGTCCGGATTACCAACGATGGCAGCGCCGCAACCAGAGCGGGCGCGGCCGATGCCGGTCCAGAGGTGATCTTCTACGAAGCCGTCTTTATCCGATTGTTCGCGGAGAGCAGCTTGTTTACTTACGCCGTAAGATTTGGCGTCGAGGGCGCGGTTGCGTAGTTCGGCGCCGGATTCATCGTCTATATTGCTCATCAAAAGCTGGCTGGCAGCGATGGCTTCGGCCTCCGTCTCCCGGACGATTACGTGAACGCGGAGACCGAAGTCCAGCTTCCGTCCATACTTTGCACCTGCGGCCGCGCCCACCTTATCGATGTGCTCCTGAATTTTATCCTCCGTCTCGGGCCACATCAGATAAACATCGCAATGCTCCGCGCAGAGGTCTACTCCGTCCGGGCTATAGCCACCAAAATAGAGCAACGGGCCACCGTTCTGCTGGTAAGGTTTCACCGGTTCCGTAGGCAGATCAAGGTCGTAAAATTCGCCTTTGAAATTCAGGTGATCCTGCGTCCAGCACTGCTTTAAAATCTCGATCACCTCCCGGCTCTTCCGGTAACGGACCGCACTCTCCACCTTAGTACCCGGCAGGTCGCTGCTGATGATGTTGACGGTCAGTTTTCCGAGCAGCATGTGGTCCAGCGTAGCCAGCGCGCGGGCCAGCATGGGCGGATGCACCTCTCCGCAACGGATGGCCGTAAGCAAGTTCATCTGGCGGAGCTGCGGGGCAATGGCGGCGGCAAAAGTCAGCGTATCCTGCCCAACCTGGTAACTGCTGGGCAAGAGCATATTACGGTAACCAAGTTCATCGGCCGTTCGGGCAATATGCGCAGCGTTGCGGTAAGCGCTTTTGTAAAACGGATCGCGTACGCCGAGGTAGCGGTCGTCGCCGTTACAGATGGGTGCGAACCAGGAGACTTCGGCTGCGGTGAGGTGGTGAGATCGGGCTTGCATTGCTTACTTGATGATTTGGTGTAAATTTAACCTTCATAGCGCACGAACCTCATTTTGTCGTGGAAGTAGCAAAACTGGAAAGTCGGAAATATTCTAAAGTTGTACTAGAAGAAAAAGGCGATCACCGCAACTCCAACCGGTAAACATCAGTCCTCCGATCCCGCAAATTATGCACCGAACCATGCTCATGTAGTTCCTTCAGTAGGTCTAAATCCACATCAGCGACCAGGATCATCTCCGTATTCGGAGTGGCTTCGGCTTTAACGCCATTGCTCGGGAAGGCAAAGTCGCAGGGCGTGAACACCATCGACTGCGCGTACTGGATATCCATATTATGCACCTTCGGCAGGTTGCCCACTGAGCCGGCGATGGCGACGTAGCATTCGTTCTCGATGGCACGGGCCTGGGCACAGTGGCGAACGCGGCTGTAGCCGTTCTGGGTGTCCGTCAGGAAGGGAACGAAAAGAATGTTCATACCCTGCTCGGCCATCAGGCGCGGCAGTTCGGGAAATTCGACGTCGTAGCAGATCACGATACCGATCTTTCCGCAGTCGGTGTCAAAAGTTTGGACCGCATTTCCGCCGGTCATCCCCCACACTTTAGCTTCATCCGGAGTGACGTGGAGCTTGTAAAATTTTTCGACCGTACCGTCGCGCTTGCAAAGATATCCGACGTTGTAGAGTTTTCCATCGTCCTCTACCGAGGGCATGGAGCCGGTGATGATATTGATATTGTACTGGATGGAAAATTCACTAAATTTTCGCATGATTGGCTCCGTAAATTCCGCTAGTTTGCGGATGGCATCAGGCTCCGAGAGGTCGTTGTATTCGGCCATGAGCGGTGCATTGAAAAACTCGGGAAACAGCGCGAAATCAGAACGATAATTACTTACCGCCTGGACGAAGTATTCCATCTGCTCAATCAATACATCCAACGTTTTGTAAGGGCGCATTTGCCACTGTATGAGGCCAAGCCGGACGACGCTCTTTTTGGTGATCAGCTCTTTAGTTGGAGCAGTGTAAAGTACATTGTTCCACATCATCAGGGCGGCGTATTCCATGCTGTGAGCGTCGCCTTCGAGGTAGCCTTTGATGACCTTTTTGACGTAAAAATCGTTGGCGAACTGGAAATTGAGAACGGGGTCCTCGATCTCGCGGGACTTCACCTTTTCAATGTAGCCACGCGGGGCCATTTCTTCAGCGTAGAGGTGGTACTTCGGTAGCCTCCCGCCAAAGATGATGCCCTCAAGGTTAAGCTTTTCGCAAAGTTCCTTGCGGTAGTCGTACATCCGCCGGCCAAGGCGAAGGCCACGAAATTCAGGTGCGACAAAAACGTCGATGCCGTAGAGCAGGTTTCCGTCTTCGGTGTGGGTGCTGAAGGTATAATCTCCGGTAATTTCCCCGTAGGTGTGAGAATCGGAGAATTTCGAATAGTCAATAATAATGCTTAGCGCACAACCTGCCAGCTGGCCGTCGATGAGGATGGCGATCTGCCCGTCGGGAAAACAATCAATGAGGCTTTGAATCTCGTCGCGCTCCCAGGCGGAGTCTGGCAAAACGGCGTAAGCTTCCTCCATCAGTTCGCGGAGTTGTTTGTACTCCTGAATGCTGAGGTATTTCAATTCAATCTTTTCTATTTCCTGGCTTTCGGCGGGGACGTTAGCTACTTCTGCGGGGGTTTGCATTGCTTAACTTTTGTTTGAGCCGGTTAAACGGTATTTCGGCGGCTGATGTGCGGTATTCGGTAATTTAACGGCGAAGTGCAGAAGTCCTTACCTGCCCAAGCCTTGTCCTTTTAAGCGGCAGCTTAGTAGGTTAGACACTTCTGAGCTCTACCACTAATTAGGCGCGGCCGCAGGGTGCAAGAAAAGAAAACGAACGCAGAATACAACCAACAGGCTGAAGATAATCTGTTTCGTGAGGATACCGTTTTAGCGTAAGGTCAGGAATTCAAACGGTATCATTTTCATAGACGAAAACACCTAAATGATCTCAGCCGCAAGAACAGAGCGGCCAGGCTGGAACGCTAGTTCCGGCCCGGCCGCTCTAATTAAGAAACCAGCTCCGTTAAGTACTCGGACAAAATTAATACGACATTCTGTCCGAATACTTATATCGCCTGAAGTATGTCATACTGCGCCACCAGAACCTTCCGCCCGGACCGGTCAGTAGTAACCACCGCGGGGTTTTCCTTAGTGATGTGCTTACCGAGTTCTGACAAGGTCATGTCTGTACCAACCTCGGGGAAAGGCTTGCGCATGATGTCAGTAACTGATTTCTCCGCGTTTTCTATCGGATTTGCCAGCAGGAAGTTCAGTACATCGGTTTCGATGACGGAGCCAACTGATTTGTCTCCGTCCACAACGGGCATCTGGCTGAACTCATGATCCTTCATCATCTTCAGCGCTTCGCGGACGGTAGCGGACTGTTCGATGCTGGCAAAAGCAGCGTCTTTCTTTAGTGCTACCAGGTCACGGACACGGAGTTCGGTGTCGAGGAAACCACGCTCCCGCATCCACTCGTCGTTGTAGATTTTACCAACGTAGCGGCTACCGTGGTCGTGAATGACTACGACCACCAGATCGTCCGGCTTAAGTTCATCCTTCAACTGTAGGAGCCCCGCGACGGCACTTCCTGCGGAGTAGCCCAACAACAGGCCTTCCTCACGGGCGAGGCGGCGGGCCATCACGGCACCGTCCTTATCCGTCACTTTTTCGAAGTGGTCAATAATGCCAAAATCTACGTTTTTAGGCAGGATATCTTCACCGATGCCTTCGGTGATGTAGGGGTAGATTTCCTTCTCGTCGAATTCTCCGGTCTCGTGGTATTTCTTGAAGACGGAGCCGTAGGTATCGACGCCCCATACCTTAATGTTGGGATTTTGTTCTTTCAGGTACTTACCAGTACCCGAGATGGTTCCTCCGGTGCCTACACCAACGATCATGTGGGTGATCTTACCGTCGGTCTGTTTCCAGATTTCGGGACCGGTGCTTTCGTAGTGCGCCAGGCGGTTACTAAGGTTATCGTACTGGTTGAACCAGTAGCTATTGGGAATTTCTTTGCTCAACCGCTCCGCGACGGAGTAGTAGCTCCGGGGGTCGTCGGGCGTGACGTTCGTGGGGCAAACGATCACCTCTGCGCCCATGGCTCGGAGGATGTCGAACTTTTCCTTACTCTGCTTATCGGACGAAGTAAAGATGCAGCGGTAGCCCTTAACGCATGCTGCCAGGGCCAGGCCCATGCCGGTGTTTCCGGAAGTACATTCGATGATGGTTCCACCTGGTTTCAGGCGGCCGTCGGCTTCGGCGTCCAGTACCATCTTCAGGCCCATGCGGTCCTTGATGGAATGGCCGGGATTGAAGGTTTCTACCTTCATCAGCACGCGGCAAGGCATCTCCTTAGTCACTTTATTCAGCTGGACCATGGGCGTGTTACCGATGGTTTCGAGAATGTTATTTTTTACGTCCATTTGTTTGTTGAGGTTGAGAATAACAAAGGTAGTCAAGCAGTCACGTAGTCATGTAGTCAAACGGTCACATAGTCAAACAATCACTCGCGCAAGTGCCATTCATTTCACTACGCTCATTCGCTAAAGGTGAGCAAGCTAACGCCAAAGGCAGCCACGGATTGAAACGCTACGAACAATACTTGTAGTAGCGACTATATGACTAGAGAGGCGCGACCGCAGGTTGCAGCGGAAGTTAGACGAGAAGGATAAAGAACTCCCCCCTCGGTCCATGTCTAAAACTTGGCATAATGTCCACCAAGTTCAACCGCCAAGCGACGGAACTATGCAAGCGGTTTTCCTGTTACCACACCCACAACACCTCCTATTAAAATTCACCTGTGTGGCGACTATCACCCAGTTTACTTTAATGACTTTTTATGCAGAAACTGTAAAAGTAAGCTCGGCTGTCTGCCTGGGAAAAGCCGCTTGGTTGCCCTGTTTTCCGTTGGGCGAGGCCGCAGGATGCAACAAAAGTTTTTTAACCAGCAAAGTTTAACTTTCAGCTTCGTTCCTTCGGAGGTAAAACTTTACGTTATAACCGTCTCACTCAACCTTGCTCTTAAAAATGAGAAACCTTGCACCTGCGTTCAACGCCCTGAAACACTACGACGCCACCCACCAGATTCTGATGGGATACATGGACTACTACTACCGCTTCAAGCTAATCACTAAGCGGGCCCGGATCCGCTTTGAACAACGCGACTGGCACGGCATTCAGGACGACGCCAAAGGCCGGATCGATCTCTACCGCGACGATGTAGACGAAACGGCCAAGGAAGTAGCCGCGCTGTTACGAGTCTACCCTGCCAACGATGATTTCTGGGTTAAAGTGAAAGCCGCCTACGCCGAAGAGATCGCCCACTTCAGCACCCGTAACATCGCCGAGACTTTTTATAATTCCGTATACCGCCATTTCCATCAAGTTGGCGCTAACCGGGAGTTGATGTTCGTCTCCCGCACCGGGACCTACCGGGAATACCAGGGCCATGCTGTTATCAGCTACGATTACGACCTCGGAGCCCGCAAACTCGAAGACATCCTCTCGGAAATGCTGGAGCAGTTTCCTTTAAACGCAGATTGGGACGATCGACAGGCCGACATACAGCTGGTCGCCGATCGCTGGCAACACCACATAGACTTGCTTGGCGGACGCTCGTCAAAGGATCGTTTAGAGGTACTTACCTCTCTGTTTTACCGCAATAAATCTGCCTACATCGTTGGCAGATTCCTAAAAGACGATTCTATTCATCCTTTCATCCTACCGTTATTGCATCCGGACGGACGGGGTATTCTGATTGATGCGCTGTTGTTGGAAGCCGATCAGGTGACCTCCATTTTTAGCTACCACCGGTCTTACTTTCTGGCTGATATTACAGTGCCGAGCGACATGGTCGACTTCCTAAAAACATTCATGCCCACCAAAGAGATCAGCGAGTTGTACAACGCGATTGGTTTTGAGAAGCACGGCAAAACCGTTTTCTACCGAGAACTGGTACGCCACTTCCGGCTGACCGGGAAAAGCACCAACGAACCAGAAGAGCAACGAACCAACGAACCCACTGAGCAGTTCGTTACCGCCCCCGGCATCGCAGGAATGGTCATGTACGTATTCACCATGCCAAAGCTAAACATGGTCTTCAAGATCATCCGCGATAAGTTTGCGCCGCCGAAAGAGGTTACCCCGAAGATCGTCAAGGAAAAGTACGAACTCGTAAAACGCCACGACCGCGTTGGCCGGATGGCCGATAGTTACCTCTTCGAAAAACTAAGCCTTCCGCTCGATCGCTTCGACCCCGCCTGCCTGGCTGAACTCAGGGAAACCGCCGCCTCAAAAATAGAAGTCACCGACGACGCCGTGCTGATAAGCCACGTCTACGTAGAAAAAAAGATGACACCGCTCAACATCTACATCGAAGAATCCAACGAAGCCGACGCGCAGAAGGCACTGCGGGACTACGGCCGAGCCATCAAACAGCTCGCCGCCGCCAACATCTTCCCCGGAGACCTGCTGCTAAAAAACTTCGGCGTCACCCGCGTAAAACGAGTCGTCTTCTACGACTACGATGAGATTGAACTGGTAACCGACTGCAACTTCCGCCATATCCCCGAAGCCCGGACTTACGAACAGGAAATGGCCAGCCAGCCGTGGTACAGTGTACGGCCCAACGATGTTTTCCCAGAGGAATTCCCAGGCTTCCTGATGCGGGCCGGGCCCAACCTTAGCTACTTATGTAAGAAGCACAGCGACATCTTCGACGCCGATTTCTGGAATGAACTCAAACGACGAATTGAAGCGGGAGAAATTATGGATGTGTTTCCTTACCGGACTGGCTTTCGGTTTTTACGGTAGCTGTTCTACACAACGGGGTAGTAGCTCTTCTTCCACCTTCAGCAACAACTGTCTTTAAACGAATTAAACATTCCGTTAAGTAAGGCCTGTACTTCTCGCCAACGCGCCGGGTTGATGCAGTAGCTGACGGAAGTGCCTTCTATTGTCCCGGCAATGAGTCCGGCAGCTTTAAGTTCCTTCAGGTGGCGACTGATGGTAGGCTGCGACAGGTCAATCTCGTCCGTAAAGTCACGGCAGATGCAGCATTCGGTAGAGAATAATTTTTGTAGAATGGCAATGCGGGCCGGATGGCCTAGCGTACGGCAAAGGTCCGCAAGGCGGTTTTGCTCATCGGTGTAGGCGTCGGTTTTTGTTAATCCCATTGTTTGGCAGCCTTCAGGCTGCGGTTCTTCAGCCTTCAAGCTGAAAGGTTAAGTGAATTTTTAGCCTGAAGGCTGAAGAACATTAGCAGCAACCGCCGCCGGGGGTACAAACTCCCGAAGACACAAGTGCAGAAAGGTCCACCGCTTTTTTCTCAGGTACACCACAAGCATCTGGTGCTAGGCAGGCTGTAGTTTTTCCGGTTAGGTGAAGCTGGCCGTTACCGACTTCCAATCCGTACTTCACGATTGAATCTTCGCCCTGGTATTCTACTTCGATGTCCAGATCAGCAAGGCCCAGTTGTTGCTCGGCCATCTCGATGATGCTAACCAATTTCCCTGGGTGAAGGCGGTGATCATAATCATCAGCGTTCCAAAGTTGGAAGTTCGCTACCCGTTCACGGCGCAGGGTGCCGCCGCAGTCAACAAAGGTTTTACTCACCTCTCCTACTTCAGTTACGTGAAAATGGGCGGGGACGGGGGTGCCGTCCGGAAGATTGATGAGCAAGGTTTCGGTGGAAGCGAGAAAGGTCTTAATTTCTGATAAGAGCATGGGCCTGGAAATTTTGTTATGCAAACATAGCGATATTGCTATTAACTACACAAATCTGATAAAGTTTATCTCCCAGAGAAATCTCTACTCCAGGCGACACTCATTATCCCGGTCGAGCCCTTACATGGCGAGTTCCTGGGTCGCGGAGCGACTAAAAACATAATATTTTTGTTGCCTCGCAACGCAGGAGCTCGCCCTAGAAAGGCTAGACTGGGAGTATATTACCACCGATAAATGAAAGAAATCCGCCAAATCATAAACCTGTACGACCAGCTGAAAGCAAGTGAGGTTCCCACAGCCCTAGCCGTAGTTGTCGAGGTTGAACAGTCCAGTTACAGGAGGGTAGGTGCCCGCTTATTGGTAGGTTCTGACGGCAGGTACATCGGCGGCATCAGCGGCGGTTGCCTGGAAGGAGACGCCTTGCGCCGCGCCCGAACAGCCATCTTATCCGACAAGCCTTCCTTCCACGTTTACGACACCCTGGACGGTGAAGACGAGGTCATCGGCATCGGATTAGGCTGCAACGGCCGCATAAAAATCATGTTTCTTCCGCTCGACTTCACTGACCCCGTTAATGAAGTGGAACGCTTGCGTGAAGTTACCGGTACCAGAATACCAGTTCTGTTCGCCCGTCTGCTGGAAGGGAAGAACGGTAGCCTACCGCCCACCAAGCTCTTTCCCATTAATGACCTTGAAGATTTGGCGGAGTACCTGATAGTAGAAGCTGCCTCATTGGCGCGCACCGCTAAAGAGTACCAGAGTGCAGGCAGGAGCAAGGTCGCTAAAATCAGCAATAAAGAAGGACGTGTACCGGCGGTGCTCTTCGAGATCGTCCAGCCAGAAATCCACCTCGTGGTAACCGGAACGAACTACGACATTCCCCCTACCCTGCGGGCTGCTAAAAACCTGGGCTGGCGCACCACCGTCATCGGTCCGCGCCGGAAGTTCACCCGGGAAATGGAAGCCTTAGCCAATCAATTGCTTGACTACAGCGAAGCCGAACGGTTAAAACCAGACGCCGCCACCGCCATCGCCCTGATGTCTCATGACTACGATTGGGACCGCCGGATGGTCCAGCATTTCCTCCCGCTGAAACCGGCCTACTTTGGGATGTTAGGCCCTAGGAAAAGAGTGGAAAGCATGGCCAAAGAACTGCCCGATTTACCCCTACTCAACTTCCCCAACCTCTACTCCCCCGTCGGTCTCGACATCGGGGCGGAGACGCCGGAGGAGATCGCCGCAAGCCTGGTCTCGGAGATAATCATGGTGTTCCGGGACCGTAGCGGCGGGCCTTTACGGCAGCGGGACGGATCAATTCACACCTAAAAACGCTCGCTTTGATGAAGGCCTTTTACTTCTGTATACTTTCACTACTATTCCTCGCCTGTACTCCCGGTGAGGTTCCTGTGAACGGTGTTCCCGTCAAAAAAACCTTACCTCCCACGGCAACTTCAATAGTCGTACTGGGTACCATCCAGGACGGTGGCTCCCCCCACATAGGTTGCACGAAAGATTGTTGCCGTGACCTGTTTGAGCATCCGGACGAAAACCGCCAGGTCGTAGCCCTGGGCCTCTACGATGCGCCAAATAATAAACGCTACCTCTTCGAAGCGACCCCGGACGTCTCCCGCCAACTCAAAGCCCTGAAGAACTACGGAGCCGCTACCGACCAGGAAATGCCCGACGGCATCTTCCTCACCCACGCCCACATGGGTCACTACACTGGGCTAATGTACCTGGGCAAAGAAGCGAAAGGTGCCAGTGACGTTTCCGTCTTCGCCATGCCAAAGATGAAAGTCTTTCTGGAAAGCAACGGACCGTGGAGCCAACTCGTCTCGGAAAGAAACATCCGCCTACGACCACTGGAGAACAAACAGGCACATTCTCTTTCCGATCAGATCATGGTTACTCCCCTATTGGTCCCTCACCGCGATGAATTTTCTGAAACCGTCGGCTACCGCATCTCGGGCCCAAATAAAAAGGCACTCTTTATTCCCGACATCGATAAATGGGAGAAATGGGACGAAGACATCCTTGAAGAGATCAAATCAGTAGACTACGCCTTCGTGGACGCGACCTTTTATAGCGGAGTCGAAATCGGGAACCGGGATATTGCCTTGATTCCCCACCCTTTCATTATCGAGAGTATGGAGATATTTTCAGCGTTGAGCGAAATGGAAAAGCAGAAGGTGGTATTTATTCACTTCAATCATACAAACCCGGTTATCGATAGCTCAAGTGCTGCTGCGAAAACCGTGCTAAAGCACGGATATCGCATTGCCGAGATCGGAGAAGCTTTTGAACTCTGACCTATCCGCGTGCCAACGGCAGATCAAACGATGAACGCACCCACCATCACCCCTTAATAAACCCAGCATAATCCAGCCAGTAAACCACCTTCAAAGACACAGACCCATTCCGTGGCGTATCCTCCCATAAACCCATGAAGCTGTCGCCGTAGCCGCCTGACCGTTGCTGGTCAAAATCAGTGATGTTAGATTTATAAACAACGAACATATCACTACCCGGCGCAAAACGCCAGCGGTAAATAAGGTCGACATTGAAAGCATCAAAATCCTGGTTATGGTTCTGATCGTAGTCGGTATCGGCCAGCGTACCATCTTCGGCCAGAAGGTGAAAGCTATTGTAGCTCACACCACTCCAGTAGTGGCGCATCCGCAGGTTCAGGGTCATGTTTGCAGAGAAGCTGTACTTGCCGGAAAGGCTTGCTTCGACGGAAGTAACGTCACGCTTACCCATGTACACTTCCGTATCGGTACCGACGGTAGCCCGGTTGACGTAGCCAACTTCATTCTTCTCCCGCCCACGAAAAACACCGGCGTTGAAGCTCAGCCGATCACTGATCCGAAAGCGCGAATTGACGTTAAGGTAGAAGTCCGACCGATCAGCACCGTAATAACCATTACTGTTGAAATTTGTAGAAAGACGGATGGCCTTGCGGTTGTCCGTACCCACCCAGCCACCGACGTTACGCTGGCCAGGATTACGCAGAAAACGGCCCTTTACGCGCGGTTCAAAATAGTCGAATTGATCGGAGAGGCTCGTTTCCAACCAGAAGTTGACATCCCAGAAGTGCTTAGTTTGCCCATCAACCCAGACTTCCGTTTCTGCACCGGTGAATTTATCGGGTTTATAAAGCCTGCTGTATTCTAGGTCCCAGCCAGCAGCACCATTAAGGAAGAAACCGTTTAAAAATGGCTTGCGATAATTGTAACTTATTACGCCTTCAAACTCGCGCTCGTTGTTCGCGAAAAGAATGCCCAGGTCGTTGGGGTCATAGGTATCACTCTCTTCGCCGTACTTAGCCCGCCACGTCCAGTTACCAGATATTTTTCCAATTACCAAGCTTGCTTTGTGTCCTGTCGAAGTTTCTTCCGGTAAGAAGCGCTGACTATAGCCAAAACTACCGGCGATGGCATATTTATTGGCGTTGTTGTGCAGATCAAAAAGTAAGCCCGTTACGTTGGCATCGGGAGCGGCGCCCTCGCGCACCACGTTGGTATTAATAAGGGTGACGGAGGAGTTATTCTTCAGGTTTTGGTCAACAACCATCACGTTATAGTTGGTGAGCGGATTCGTCAGGATTTCGCGTTCTTCGCCTTCGATACTTCGGACAACGGCCTTGTTTTCCTGCTCAACGGCGTTGAAGAAACCAATCCCCGTACCGTTGGCCGTCCGGCCGCTGATCTTAGTGGCATTGTAAAGAGAGGCGCGCTGCGAATTATCGACTACGACCTCACCTTCCAGCATTTGCGAATTTGGTGAGCCGAAATAATTACTTCCACCAACCCGACGGCTGTAGAAGAACCCTCCCTTATTGAAAAGCTCGGTGCCTTCGGTGAAGAAAGCACGTTGCTCATCGAAGCGTTGCTCGAAGGGGCCGAGGTTGAGGACCTGATCATCGGAACGGGCTTCTCCAAAATCGGGGATCAGCGTCATGTCCAGCGTGAAGGCTTCGGAGAGGCCCACTTTAAGGTCCATCCCGCCCGTGATGCTGCTTCCCGTAGAAGCTTTCCCTGCACCTGCGTCCCGCGCCGTCAAACCATACACCGCCAGGAAAGGCGTTGCCTGAATTCGAACCGGCGGATTCACGTCCCGAATGCCGGTGAGCACGCCGCACTGGTTAAGGTAGCCGTCGATGTTGGGGTCAATCGGCGTCCAAAAGCTCTGCTCCTGGTTACGCTGTACGCCCCGCGCGAAGTTGATGGTCCAGCTTTGTACATCTGTCTTCGGGAAGCGGATGGCGGAAAACGGGATAAAATACTCGACGGACCAACCATTGTCACGCACTACCGCCTTACTCTGCCAAACGGCGTCCCAATTTTCGTCGTAACCGTCGGTCGAGTACTGAGCATCGAACTGAACATTGGCCGGGGTAGTAAGGAAAGCAAACCCGTTCTGGCCGCTGTTGTAAGGATCGAGGGAGATGCCGATCCAATCAGTATTCCCAAGGTCGTCCCGTTCAGTAAGCTCCATCTGGATGCTGTCCGGATGCTCGTCGTACAGCATTCCTCCTACGTAAAAGCCTTTGTCATTATAGAGCACCCGAATGTCCGTTTTTTGCTTAGGCTTAATCCAGGGAACGGGTTGAAGGTTGGTAAAATCAGAACCGACGGGAGCGGTTTCCCAGGCTTCTTCGTCAAGAAAACCGTCTATCTTAATGATGTCAGCGGTACGAATCGCTTCCAGACTGGGCTTAGGCTGAGCCTGCCCGCAAAGAATAGTTGGCAGCAGGGTTGCCGCGAGGAATATGGTGATCAGTTTCATTTGGGGACTTAGAGAAAGTGTGTGTGGTTAAACGTAATACCCTAGCAGAGACGAAAATTTATGCCGAGGGTTGCACTTTTCCTTTAAAAACTTTGACTTTCACTTTTACTTCGACTCCGCTCAGGTGTGTCAAGAACGAACCATCAATATCCCTATATTTTTTCAACCTGAAAGCACGTTTTTAACCGACTTTTGGGGTGCATGTTTACCGTATATCTGAGCATTCAGCCACTATTCTTGCTGGCTTGTCGTTGTTGATATGGTACAAGCATGACTTTCATTTTTTTTGCCGTCTTACTTTTCGACCCACCTGACCATGCCACTGAATATGAAATATTTGCTTTTCCTTACTTTAACGTTACTACTGTGCACTGACTACCTCCTTTCAGCGCGAGCCGTTAAATCACCCGTTTTCGAGCATCCGACAAGACACGACCTGAGTCTACAAGGGAAAAAGGGACTGATCATTCAGCTCAAGGGCGCGGATACTTCGCCAGAAAGACTACGCGGTATCGCATACGACGGTTTCAGTACTGTATTACAGGCTAAGGGAGCGGTAGTTGCCGAAGATCCATTGCTCAATTACACAGCAGCAACGACCCTACAACCCACTTTCGTTACTGGTGCAGGCACCACAGGCGGCATCGCAACGGTCACCGACAGCACCTTCAACCTCGTCGTAGATCAAACGGATATACGCTGCAACGGAGCTATGAACGGAGCCATTAGCGTCATCGTCAACGGAAATAATTCGGCTTACGCCTTCAGCTGGGACCAAGTGGGCCTTACCGGGCCAAACGTTACCGGCCTCGCTGCCGGAACTTATACCTTAACGATCACCGACCAGACGCCTGCGGCCTGTGCGTTCGATACTACCTTCAACATCCTTGAGCCGGCATCGGCCATTACGCTGGTAAGCGATAGTTTACGGGACGAGACCTGCCGCAGCCTCGCCTTCGGCAGTGCAAATTACTCAGGGGGCACCGGTCAGCTCACTTATCGTTGGAGTAACGGTACTACGGGCAACGTACTTGGAGAAGTACCGGCGGCCCTTTACACCCTATCCATAACGGATGAGAGCGCTTGTGAAGTAACGCATGTATTCAACCTCCAGGACCAGACCTCGACCGTACTGGCCGCCATCTCCGCCAGCGCCGCGGAACTGAGCTGCAGCCAGCTCTCGCTCGATCTCTCCGCCGCCCAGGACACCCAGCTTGTAGATTATGAATGGACCAATAGCAACGGTGATCCGCTCGGCGCCACCCGCGGCATCACCATTGCCGCCCCGGGCCGCTACTACGTCCTGGTCACCAATCCAAATAATGCTTGTAGTACCGTTGACTCCATCGACATTCTCCAGAGCGACGATGTGATTAACCTCGAACTGCCCCTTGCCTACTCCCTCACTTGTACCTCCAATACCGTTGACCTAACCGTCACTCATCCTGACTTTACCGGGCCGATGAGCTATGAGTGGACCTTCAATGGCAACCCTATTGGGAACACCGCTACCCTCTCCAATATTTCCACTCCAGGAAACTATGAAGTAGAAGTCACCCGGACCGACAACGGCTGCCAATCCGTCGCCTTCACCGAAGTAGTAATTGACCGGACGGAGCCCAGCGTAACCGTTCCTGAAAGAACCGTCACCACGAACTGCCAGGACTCCGAAGTGACAATCGAAGTTTCCGCCACCGGGCCAAACACCTTCGCCTGGAGCACAACCAACGGTAACCTAACCGGAGCTACCGACCAGGCATTAACGGCGGCAGACCAAGCGGGTAGCTATACCGTAGTAGTTACCGACACGACCAACGGGTGTGCCACCATGGAAACCGTAAGCGTCGTACTCGACGGAAGAGTACTTACCGCTATCGCCGGAACCGACCAGACTTTGGTTTGTACGGGACTCGGCACTGTACTGAACGGAAGCTTTAGCCCCAATATCAGCCGCACGGAAATGATCTGGTTTGATCCCGCAGGCACCGAAATTGGTACAGGACCGCAGGTATTTACCACCGTCTCCGGCCAGCACGTACTCGAAGTTATTCACCCAGTTTCTGGATGTAGCAATTTCGACACCGTAATGGTCATAGACAACGGGCCTACGGCGGTGACGTACACCCTGCAGCAACCTCCTTGCCCTGAGGTTGGTGGTCGTCTGTACATCAATACCGTAACCGGACTGAACGGACCTTTCGACTTTGGCAGCCCGACCGGAGAGACGGAGCCATTCATTGATGGACTACGCGGATTGCAAGTAGGAACCAACGTACTCGTCGTTACCGATCAACTTGGCTGTGTTCTGCGGGACACCTTCGTAATTTTTGATGGAGAGGACTTTACCGGCAACGCACCCGACGTGACGGTCAACCTTGGCGACGAGGCCACCCTCGGCGTAATGACCAACCGGGCGGGCGGCCAACTCGTCTCCTGGGACTGGGGTAACCTGAACGACACCCTTGCCTGCCTGACTTGCCCTGACCCGATGACCTCCCCACTAGAGTCCTTCATCGCAACCGTAACCGTAACCGACACCAACGGCTGTGCGCTGATGCTGCGCCAAAATGTGATCGTTAACGAAGGCAACCTGATTTACATGCCAACAGCCTTCAGCCCTGCTGACGGTGACGGAGTGAATGATGTGTACACTGTTTTCGGGAATCCAGAATTCGTTAGCGGCATCAATTACTTCCACATCTTTGACCGTTGGGGCAATAAGGTGTTTGGCAATGAGAACTTCTCGGTCAACGAGCCCGACGCTGGTTGGAACGGCACCATGCCCGACGGGCGGCCTTCGCCAAGCGCTGTTTACGCCTTCGTGGTCTCTTACGAGCGCTTTGGTGGAGTTACTGAGGTTAAGGTTGGTGGGGTTATGCTAGTTCGGTAGTCTCTATATTTTCCCTCTGTGAAATAAGGCTACCGCGCAGCGGCTTATGAGTTAGTGATCGCTTCGCGATAAATTTATCTCACAGGGTTTAACAGAGTACATGATACATATAACAGGAACGCGGACACAGCCTTTTTCTTTGCCTTCCAACTTCACTTGCACCTGCGGCCGCGCCTGATTCTTCTCCCTTCCCAACAGAATATTACCTTTGCCCAAATGCAAAACCGAACCATGCGAACAAGCCTTCGCACGCTGATTTTACCCGTCACCTTACTACTCTGCTTCGCCTGCGGAAAAGGGGGTAACGCAGCAGAAGAAGTAATCTCCACCTCGCTTGAAGGAGGAGATAGTAGCATACGGACCTTACAACTGGAATACCTCGACCTGGAGCTCCCCGAACGCCAATACCTTGTTTTCCGCCAGGAGCTTTCCCTGCTGGATGTAAACGGCTTCCTCGGCATGGCAACCGAAGCCCTTTCGGTTGCCGCAAGCACAGCTGGCGTCGTCGCAACCGGCCCGATGACGGCCTTCACCTACGCCTGGGATACCGAGCGCGGCTGGAGTGATGTCGCCGTCGCCCTACCGGTCGAGGCCGGGACTACACTCCCACCCTACGTGACCATTACGCTGCCCGCAACTAAAGCAATCGCGCTGAATATGAACGGCTCCTACAGCGCCCTCTCGGCCATGCACGTTGCGCTAAGCCAGGAGATCAACCGCCGGAAACTCAAGCCCCTACTGCCCAGCATTGAAGAATACCCCGTTGGGCCCCAACAAACGGCGGACGAAAACGAATTCGTCACCCGCATCCTTTACCAATACGAATCCCCTAAGAAATGACCCGTGTCGAGCTATTTGAACAAATAAAACGCAAGCAAAGCTTCCTTTGCGTAGGCCTCGATACCGACCCCGGTAAGATGCCGGCCCACCTGAACGGGGACGTACTGGCCTTCAACAAAGCCATCATCGACGCCACCCGCGACCTCTGCGTAGCCTATAAACCCAACACCGCTTTCTACGAAGCGCTCGGGCTGGACGGCATGCGCATCCTGAAGGAAACCATCGACTATATCGGTGACGAACACTTCACGATCGCGGACGCTAAACGCGGTGACATCGGCAATACCAGCCGCTACTACGCCAGCTTTGCCTTCAATACCCTTGGGGCCGATTCCATTACCGTAGCTCCCTACATGGGCTCTGATTCCGTAGGTCCGTTCCTGGAGTATGAAGGCAAATGGACCATCCTGCTCGCCCTTACCAGCAATAAAGGCAGCCAGGATTTCCAACACGCGAGCCAGAACGACGGCCAACCGCTCTACGCCAAAGTGATGACGCGGGCCGCAGAATGGGGATCGGCCGATCAGCTGATGTTCGTCTGCGGTGCGACCCAGGCCGAGAGGTTCGCGGAGCTGCGGGCCCTCACGCCAGATCACTTCTTCCTGGTTCCTGGCATCGGCGCGCAGGGTGGCGACCTCGAAGGCGTATGTAAACACGGCATGAACGACCACTGCGGATTACTGGTAAATAGCAGCCGCGGTATCCTCTACGCCGGTGACGGTGAGGATTTTGCAAAAAAGGCCCGGGCTTCAGCACTTGACCTGCAAACAAAAATGGCAGACGCTTTAAAAAAATACCTGCCTTAAAAGTTTCACCATTGCGAGGAACTTTTTATCTTTGCGGCGCTTTAAGACTAAGCAGCAATTCAACTGAGTCGAATCCATATAAATGGTGATTGTAGCTCAGTTGGTTAGAGCGCCGGATTGTGATTCCGGAGGTCGCCGGTTCGAGACCGGTCTTTCACCCCTAACTGACTCAGTTGTTTAACCCCGGTTGGCTTTGCCTTCCGGGGTTTTTTATGTCCGGGGCCTAATTGGTCCTGTTCTTCCGGTCCCGGGGCTCCGCTGAGGGCTATCGCCTCTTTCTGCGTCCCGTGCTGGTATGACTGGATTCCTACATGATCAGTCGGCAAGTACGTTTTCGTCTCTGGTGCAGCCTTTCTTTTCGTTGGAGACCTGTACCCACAACGATGTGGGCAAATGATGTTTAGAACTCAATCGGTAGAGCAGCGCGTTGTGATCGCGAAGGTCGTGGGTTCGAGCCTATCCATTCACCTTAAAAGAAAAATCCCCATCGGCATAGTACCAACGGGGATTTTGTTTTTGCGGTATAGTTCATCGCTATTTTCTACCGCCGAAATCGACTGCCGGCTGCACCTCAGCTTCGGCGAAGGTGAGTTTCTTGATGCAAATATCCTGAAAGTTAGTTTTGCGGCCGGTGGCGGCGGTTACGCCCCAGAAGACGGTGGAGTTGCCTCCGAATAATTCAGCGACGATGTTGGCTTTCAGGTTAGCACGTTCCACACCGTCGAGTACGACGAGGAGTTGCTTTTCGATGGGGTCCCAGTTGATCCAGAGGAGGTGTTTATTGCCGTCTTCGAGGTTCTTTACCGGTGTAGGGCCGGTGATGCTGGCGGCGTGATGGATCTGGCCGTTGATGTTGATCGCAACGTGGTCTTCGGGAGGGTCTCCGAGGTAGTAGTTTTGGTAGGTATCGAACTCAATACCCAGAGACGGGACGAGGCCCGCGAAGCCCATCCCCTCGCCCCTGTAACCAGTGCGCATAATAGGGTGAAAAATAAAACCGATGCCGTCGGCACCCATTTCATCATTTTTCCCCAGCACCAGGCAGACGGTGATCTCAAAAGGCTGGTTCAGGTCGATCGCTTTTTCGTACCAAGCGGAGCCGCTGGCAAAAGGCATGTCGGGCGTCAGGCGGATGCATTCGTCGTTAAGGATGCGGGCGGTGCCGCCTAGTCTAAATTCTTCCACACTACTTTGGGCGCTGGCGCTGGTGCAGAATAAGGACAAAAGAAGCAAGGTCAGAAAGGTCCGCATATGACGGTAATTGAGAGGTTCCCCGTCGTAACGTCGGAGGGGTCAATCGGTTGTACGTTGGTCTGGTCTAAAACAGATAAACCCACTACTACTCTGCTGCCTTCACGTAGTGTTTGACTTTGTCTACGGACACAAAGCTCACCGTGAAGAGAATGTGCGCGGTAAGAAAAGACGCCAAGCCAAAGACGAAGTTTTCACCATCCGGTAAGAATATATCTCCGATTAAGCAAAGCAATAGCCCTGCTACCGTCAAGGACCAATACATTTTTGGCGCTCGCCAGCCATAAAGCGTCGGAATAAGGGTGATAAGTACTGTCGTCAGCGGTTTGAAGACTTCATACAACTCATGACACCCCTTAATAGTCAAGCGAAATTGCCGCAATGGTGCCCAAAAAAACAAGACCGTTAAGTATTTTAAAGAGGTAGCCACCTGGTATTGTCCTTCGTAATTTGATTGGTAAAGAAGGGAATATTAACGCTTAATAGCAGTAAAATACTAACGTCCAGAATTTAAAACGAGAGGTTATTATTTTACCGTCCCTTAGGCTTAATCCCAAGGCGAAGAGAAATAATATGGCTGTAAGTAGACCGCCCATCATCATCCCCCAGATCAGTGTAAGCATAGTCCACATTAAGCTTTCCCACCTTGAGGCCGAGGCCGAGGCTCGGACGGGAGTTTAGCCGTTCAATCTGGTCAAAATCTTGGATGCGTTGTAGTTGGGATACACCAGCGCGGACGAAAATAAAGTCGGAGTAGGCGGCTTCGAGGCCAAAGGCGGGGTCTACCGAAATTGGATCGGCAGAGAAAAGAGTATTCCGCTTACCGTCGGTAGTGGCGATGAAGTCTAGCTCAGCGGTGAGGTTGATCTTATCGGTGAGGGTAAACTTGCGGTTGACGGCCAGGATGATGGTTGGGTTCGTCGTTTCGACGCTGTTGATCGGTACGGCGTTGTTCGTTAGCTCCAGGGTTTCTTTGTCCTGATCGGAGAAGCTGAAGGACCAAGCGTTGAAGGTGGTGGTGATGTCGCGGGCCAGAAGGGCGAAGGTCCAGTTCTTCCGATCGAGCTGGGCACCGAGGTCGAGGCCGAATCCCCAGCTGTTGGCAAATTCCCCGATGGTGCGGCGGACGACCTTCACGTTGCCACCAAGACGAATCGCTCCGTTGGGCTTGGGGTAAGCTTTGGCATAAGTACCGATAAAAGCGTAGTCTGCGGCGGAGAACTCGGTTATGTTATCAAAATTGATGGTTCCATCGGCTTCGTACAGAGACAAAGTGTTGGGGATATTGTCGATACCAAAGCGGATGAGGCTGAAGCCGAGGCGTTGATTCTTGCCGGAGAGTGGGAGGCTGAAGCCGAGGTAATCAAAGTTACCGACACCACCGAACCATTCGGCGTGCATGGCTCCGATCTCGAGCCCGTCATCGGAGGAGAGGCCGGCCAGTCCGGCGGGATTCCAGGCGGTGGAGTAGATATCTTGCTGTCCGGCAACAACGGCCGTCCCCATACCGTGCGCGCGGGCTCCAACGCCGATGGTCAGGAATTCATTGCTGTACTTCTGAGCTTGCATTGCATCCTGCGTCCCCGCCCAAAAAGCGGTTAGGAGTAAGATTACTAATAATTTTTTCAAGACGGGTATGTTTGGGGTTAGTAGTGGTTTGGCGCCTTAGTGAGTTGCTACCGCTGTTACCATTCGCCGCGCTTTGCTTACTCACCTAGAACGAGAATGCGCACAAAAGTAAAGATTACACCAACCAGTAACTGAATACGCGGCCAAGTTATTGAGTCCTTAAGTGTCGTGTACCCGTCAAGGCGAACAAGCGAAGCGCAGTGAGCGGCAGCAACTCAGTGAGTCACTAACTCGCCAACTCAGTAACTTTGTGATACCTTGAGACTGCAAAACGTTTAAGAGCGGACACAAAATATACCAAATGACTCAGGCAATAGTTGAACTGCGCGCCGCAAATATCCGACAAGGCGACCGTAACGTTCTGGAAAATGTAGACTTACGTATTGCGCCCGGCGAATTCGTGTATTTGGTAGGCAAAACCGGATCCGGTAAATCAAGCCTGCTTAAGACTTTGTACGCTGCCCTTCCGCTCACCTCCGGATCGGCGACCGTAGCGGGCTTCGACCTACGTAAAACCAACCGCCGGAAAATACCGAAACTCCGCCGCCAACTCGGTATAGTCTTCCAGGATTTTAACCTATTGATGGATCGGACGGTAGAAGATAACCTCCGCTTCGTCCTCGAAGCGACCGGCTGGGAAAAGGGCACCGGCGCCGAAGAGCGGATCGACCAGGTACTGGAAGAAGTAGGCCTTACCGACCGCCGGCGCAGTATGCCCCACACCCTGAGCGGCGGCGAACAACAACGCGTCGCCTTCGCCCGCGCTATGCTCAACGCCCCTGCCCTACTCATCGCCGATGAGGTCACCGGCAACCTCGACCCCGAAACCAGCAAGGATATTCTGGAGCTGATGCGCAAACTCGGGCGGGAACACGGAACGGCCGTCCTCTTCGCTACCCACGACTACCGGCTGCTGGATACCTTCCAGGCACGGGTGGTAAGGTGCGAGGGAGGGAAGGTATTTAATGCAGAAGGGTGATGCGATGCGATAAAGGGATAAGCGATTTGGCTACCGCACGGGATATGCGTTACGGATATGCGATATGCGATTGACAATATTTGATATTTGATTGGGCTGCCGCGTGGGATGTGCGTTACGGATATGCGATATACAATTGGTGATATTTGATTGGGCTGCCGCGTGGGATATCCGTTACGGATATGCGATATGCGATATCCGATTGGCGATATTTTCGTTTGGTCAAGAGGCGTTTAAGGGGGATTGAGTGAGGCGCAGGTGGTTAAGCTTGAAGGTGGGCGGGTATTTAGGTTGACCTCGCTTGGGAACAAGCACGCTCCTTGTGCTCTACTACGAATACGGAGCATGCTTGTTACCAAGGGAGGGCCTAATATTTATGGCACCTACTTTACATCTCATCCGTAATCAAGTAAATTCCGGCTGGGTAAACACACCAAAATATACACCGTGAGAAATCTCATCCTCTTATTAACCATATTCCTATTTTCTGCCGTAGACCTCTCCACCCAATGCAACGACCTGGCCGAGAACTGCCCAGAAGACCTAAGCTATAACCTAGAAGAAGGCGAAACCGATACGATGTTCATCGTTCCACCACCAGACACAAGCCAGTGCGGAGCTACTAACCTCTACTACACCATTGACGGGTCGGTTGGAGCCGCGGGCCAGGGCGTTCCCGGTGAATTTGAGTTTCGAAGGAGAATCACCGAACTGACCTACCAGTACACCGAAAGCCGCTGCGGAGACTTCAACCAAAACGCTACGCTGTTACCCGACGGTAACGGAACCGAATACGAAGTGCCATTCTTCGTCTTGGGGATGGGCATCAATCCAACGGTGGGTGATGGAGCACAGCTACCTCGGCGACCTCGATATGTGGATCACCTGCCCGGACGGAACGGAGGTGTACATGCATGAATACAGTACGTCGAACAACGTTCAGCGGCAATTGCTTGGACAAGGAGACCAAAACACCAACACCCCAGACCCGCTGGATTGTACTGCTGGTCCGTTGGTGCGCCAAATACCATGGCGGAGCACGTTTCGATTTTCAACGTTGGAGCTAACCAAAGCATGCCAACCATCAATTACAAACCCGAACAACTGCTCAGCCGGTTCGACACCTGCCTGATCACCGGTGAATGGATACTGCACGTGCGGGATAACCTTTCTAATGACAACGGCTCCGTCTCCAGCATATTCATTGATTTCGGTACGAATCTAGCCCCACCTTGCATCCGGGAAGTAAAAATCAACCAGGGAACGGTATCAGCCTTCGAGCCCGGAGTTTCCGGATTAAAACTACAGGCCTACCCAAATCCGGTCTCCGATCAGCTTACCGTTGCAGCAACTGCCATCGTTGCGGGCGAAGCGACACTGGAAGTTTATGCGCCTACCGGGCAGTTACTGGTGGAGCAAGCCGTTGCGCTCTCCGTCGGAGAGAATTCGTTCCAGCTCTCGTCTGCCGACTGGCCGGTCGGGGTTTATTCCGTGCGGATTACCGACGGTAGTTCTGAGCGGCGGGTTAAGGTGGTTAAGGTACGTTAGTACTTATTAAGCTTAATTAACGGGCACCCCATCAATGAATGCTTACTTTTGTGGACAACAAAACGCAGTCAGTTCTTGTAGCTACGCGATTTTACACCTCCGATGAACATTTTGTCTCCGGCTCCCGCCTACGAAAAATGATGCAGCGAAGGAGAAAATCACTTTACCCCAAGGAATGGCGACGTACTCTAACTGACTAAAATACTAACGAACTAACAGACCAACCCCTTGCCCGCTCCCCGCCCCAACCAACTCTACGTCATCATCAGCCTCGCCCTCGTGCTCTTCCTGCTCGGGCTGGTCGGGCTATGGACCTTCCAGGCGAACTACCTGACGAAGCAGTTACAGGAAAGCCTCGACATTATCGTAGAGCTGGAGGAAGGCCACACCGAGGCACAACGCACCGAGCTCATCACTGGCATTACCACGGCGGACTTCAACAAGCCCGGTAGCCGACCCGGGTTCATCAGCAAGCAAGCCGCGCTTGAAGCTATGGGCGACGATCTTCAGCGCGACCTCAACGACCTCGGCCTGAACAACCCGCTGCTGGACGTGGTGACCTTCAACGTGCCAATCGCCTATTTACAGACGGACAGCCTCGCCGCCATTGCCGCCAACCTCCAGGCCAAGCCCGGCGTGGCCTCCGTATTTTACCAGGAGAACTTCGTAGACCGGATTGCCGATAACGCCCGCCGGATGGGCTACGTATTGCTCTGTCTGGCCGGGCTCTTCGCCCTGGTGGCTGGCCTACTGATCCACAATACCGTTCGGCTGTCGCTTTACGCCAACCGCTTCACCATCAAAACCCAGGAACTGGTGGGGGCCAGCTGGGGCTTCATCAGTAGGCCGTACCTCTGGAAGGCCGTCGGTCAGGGCATCATCGCCGGACTACTGGCCATCGGCGGTGTCGTCGGGCTACAATTTTGGCTACAGACCGTTTTACCAGAACTAAACCTATTCGCAGAACCCCTGCCGCTGGCTTACCTCTACGGAGGAATCCTACTGCTGGGCCTACTGATCAACTTCGTCAGCCATTATGTCGTCGTTCGTCGCTACCTTCGCCTCCGCTTAGATGACCTTTATTAGTACCGAAATATGAGTAAGCAACGTAAAAAAAAGTCCGATCGCCGCGAAGCCCAACGTGAAGCCGCAGGCCAACGCGACAACAGCCCAATCGTCAACCCAACCCCGAAGCCAGCTACGCCCCGTAGTTCCACCCGTGTCGCAGCGGTGAAGTCCGATAATGACCGTGCACTCACCTTCGGCCAGGATACTTACATCTGGATGGGCATCGGTTTTGCCCTCGTCGTTCTCAGTCTCCTGCTCATGAGCGGTGGCCGCGGAGACGACCCTACGGTTTTTGACGAAAGCGTCATTTACTCGTTCCGGAAAATTACGCTGGCGCCTATTGTTATGCTGGCTGGCTTGGGTACGGTTATTTATGCTATTCTAAGGAAGTAAGGTGGGCGGCTTCGCCTTTTAGACGGGCTT
>JAPKCQ010000388.1 GCA_026421165.1 Lewinella sp.
CCACCTTCCTGCTGGCCAACCATAGTCCCCAGGATATCAAGGGAGCTTACCATCTCCTCGAATCGTATTCCTGCGGGAATGCTACCCGGCCAGCGCATGACATAAGGAACGTGCATGCCCCCTTCAAAGAGGTCGCCTTTCTTGCCGCGTAAGAGGCCGTTATCAGAAGCATTGACGTGCTCCGGTCCGCCGTTGTCGGAAAGGAAAACAACCAAGGTGTTTTCCTCCAAGTTGAGTGCTTCGAGCTGGTCAAGAATCCGCCCTACCCCATCGTCGACGGCAGAGACCATGGCGGCGTAGGTCCGCCGACGTTTATTTTCAATACCGGAAAACCGATCAAGATATTTGTCGGTTGCTTCCATCGGAGCATGCGGTGCGTTGTAGGCCAAGTAGATAAAGAAAGGATCATCTTTATACTGCTCAATGTAGTTCACGGCCTCTCGGGAGAGCGCATCGGTGAGGTATTCCGTTTCCTCAATGCGGGTAGTATTGCGCAGTAGTTTGGTGCGGTAAGCTGCGTACTGGCTGTTAACTTCGTACTCATCAGCCAGGGTGTAATCTTCAGGGAAATAGCGGTGTCCTCCAGTGAGAAAGCCAAAGAAATCATCGAAGCCCTGCACCAATGGACGCTGACTTTCGTGCGCACCGAGGTGCCACTTACCCAAGGCCGCTGATTTATAGCCAACCTTGTGCAGCACTTCTGCGATGGTCTCTTCCGCAACCGGCAAGCCCATTTCGGGGTCATTAGGTGCAAAGAGTGGGTTACGGGAGAAGCCGAAACGTTCTTGGTAGCGACCGGTGATCAGCCCGGCACGGCTCGGACCGCATACGGGGTAGCTAACGTAGCCGTTGGTGAAAATTACGCCACCTGCTGCCAGCCGGTCAATGTGTGGTGTTGGGATGTCCTTGCAGCCGTTAAAACCTACGTCGCCGTAGCCCATGTCGTCGACTAGAATGAGAACGAGGTTGGGTGGACGGTCAGAAATGGTCTCCGGGCTTTTGCAAGCGGGCAGGACAAGGACCAGAAATAATAAGAGAAAGATAAAGCGCATGATCTGAATATTTTGAAAGTTCTTAATCAAGAAAACGTAGCAGATTATTCCAAATAAGGTCCGCTGCGGGGTCTTTACCCAGGTGTGGAAGGAGTTGGAGCTGCGAGACAACACAGCGTCCTTTCCCAACTGGAATTATTGCCACATCAGCGCCCCACCAGGAAGGCCCCGGGCCGGAGTAATGCAGCTCGTGTTCCTTGGAAAACCACTGGTAGCCGATGGAAGCCACTTGAATTTCCGGGTCTTCTCCCTTTAGTCCTCGTAGGTTCAGAAGCGTTTCCGGTGCCCAGACGTGCTCGTATTCATTGCGCATCATGGTATTTTCCGGCATGCCGGAAAAGATTGGGTGCGCCCGAACGAGGTGAGGAATACAGGACCATAAGCCCATCGCTTTTTCCACTTCGCAGGTAAAAGGATAGCGGGGGTCTCCTTCCAGTACGTCTTCCTTAACCCCTTCTGCGTAGACGACCGTCCCGCCCCGCTCCATGAAGTCAACCAAAAGCTGGTAGCGTTCGCTGTCTTTCCCAGTCGCTTTAGGTAGTGTACCCACGAATACTGGCGTTGATAGGCTAGTTTTTTCTCCGAATGTTGTCACCCTTGCTTGCCCCAGACGGAGCGCGTCAGTGAGTTGGTCGGAAGGCTGAAAGCTGGCTATTTTCAACTTTACTGGCCGTAGGCTTTTTGCCGCAAAGACGGTAAAGGGGAAGCTGTTTTCAGTGAGTAATTCCCCTGTACTGTTATAAGCGCGGGCGGTTACTTGATAGCCTCCCTCCCACTTGCGGGTCGACAAACTTTGTTTCAATAAGGTGCTCACTCGGTGGTCGAGTACAACATCCATTTTCTTCTGGTAAACCACCCGGCCGCTTTCTGCGGTGACTGCGACTTCCAAACGGGCGGGCAGCGTTTCCAGGTCGTTAATGCTGATGACTTCCAGCTCCATACCCTCCTCGGCGTAGACATTCCTCGGTGAAGTGCGGATGGATAATATTCTTGGTTGGTTGGCAGCTTTAGTGTCTTCAAAAGCGAACGTCTTCGGCTGTCGCCACAGGTCGATTAGCCCCGCCCCCAGGATCCAGTCGCCAGCGGAGAGCGCGTGGATGCAGTAGCCATCAATTTCAGGATTAGATCGTACTCCCTCAATCATCCGCTTATTGGCGGCACCATGGATCTTTTGCAGATCGAGGTAGAAAGCTTCCGTATCCGGGTAGAGGTACTGGAATCCGCTCTGACGCAGCATCTCCCCCTGTTCACGGTCCAGGCGCTCGTGGTAGCGGTAGGCAGGCAGCAACGGGTTCCCAGTTGCACGGAAGCGTTCGTTGCTGCTTTTCAGGTTAGGCAAGCTGCCGTATCCTAGTTCGGAAACGAAAGACATTAGCCCCGGAACGACGTTGCGGCCCGGGGTCTTTCCATCCAATCCCGCCGCCATCTTTTCCTCCTCCGTCATCCCGATGGCGAGGTAGCCATCATACTTTTCGTTGGTAATGAAGGGGCCGGGGTAGTTGTGGATGTCATTGAACCGTACGGGCTCGTAGGCCCCCGGCAGGTAGATGTTAGCACCGTAAGCCCAGCCACCAGATTCGTCCAGGATCAGCCGCATAGGGTCAAGCTCACGGGTCAACATGGCCATGGGGCGCATAAGCTGTTTCAGAACGGGGCGGTGCAGCTCGTTGAAGAGCTCCCACTGCACGATGCAGGTTCTGTTTCGGTCCTTAAGCACAGCCTCCCGAATCTCGTTTTCTACCCGCATTGGCAAGTAAGGGGTAGACCGGGGTAACGTCATGCATTCCAGCGCGGGACTTGCGACCACAAGGATGCCCATCTCGTCGGCAATATCCAACCACATATCCGAAGAAGGCTTCCGCCAGGGACGGATCATGTTGAAGCCCGCGTCTTTGGCTAGCCGAATTTCTTCCCGTACCATCGCTTCATCATCCGGATAAGCGACCTTATTCGGGTACAGGCCTTCAAAAAACGTCGCCTTGAGGTAGATCGGTTTGCCGTTGAAGTAAAAGTCGTTGTCGCGGATCGTAAACTCACGAAAGCCGAAACGCCCCGTATGGGAATCAGATATCTTCCCCTCGCTACTTATCCTTATTTCTGCGTGGTAGAGATGAGGATCACCGGGAGACCAAGGCTGGGCATTCGGGACGGTAAGAGACAGGCGATGCTTGTTCTTTCCGGGGTGTAACCCCCAGTTTTCCGCTGTTGTAATGACTGCCTTCCCACCATCAGCTTCCGTGATGACAATGTCAACTTTTGCTTCTATACTACTTAGCCCTACCTGATCCAATGTAAGGTCGAAGTCCACGGAGTTGTCGGCGAAGGAAGGTTGGATGTGGACGTCGTCCAGGTAAATATCGTCAGTAGCCACCATGCGTACGCTTTGCCAAATCCCGCCGGCAAGTCCCCCCCGCCATTGCGGGGTTTCCATGGGTTTAATTCCATCCACTTCCTTGTCGGAGAGCGTGATTGGGCCAACGACCCGGACGATGAGGATGTTCCTTTCTCCTGGCTTGGCCATTTCGTCTACTCGAAACTCGAAGGGAGTGAAGCCTCCTTCATGAAAGCCTACCACTTCGTCGTTTAGCCAGACTTCCGATAGGTAATTGACGGCGCCGAAGTTGAGGTGGATGATTTTACCTTTCCAGTCCTCCGGCATAACAAAATCATGTC
>JAPKCQ010000389.1 GCA_026421165.1 Lewinella sp.
GCTGCGCTTTTAGACGGCCTTTGGCCTTTTAGACGCTGCGCTTTTAGACGGCCTTTGGCCTTTTAGACGCTGCGCTTTTAGACGGCCTTCGGCCTTTTAGACGCTGCGCTTTTAGGGACGAAGTTTGGTCTCGGGGGTCGGAGCCGTGCGGTAGCCTAAAAGCGAAGCGTCTAAAAGGCGAAGCCGTCTAAAAGGCAAAGCCGTCTAACTAAGCGCAAACTCCAGTACCTCACGCATATTATCAACATAGTGAATCGTCAGTCCTTTAAGGTACCGCTCTTCAATTTCGCGGACGTTCTTCTCATTCTTTTGGCTCAGCATCACGGTTTTCATGCCAGCACGACGTGAAGCGAGGAGCTTTTCCTTAATGCCGCCAACCGGTAATACGCGGCCGCGAAGGGTGATTTCACCAGACATGGCTAGGTAGGGCTTGATCGACCGGCCGGTGTAGGCACTCGCCATAGCGGAGAGCATTGTGATGCCGGCACTAGGGCCGTCTTTCGGCGTTGCGCCTTCCGGCACATGGATGTGGAGGTCGTTCTCTTTGATCTTGACCATGTCGATATCGAATTCTTCAGCGTTGGCCTTGAGGAAGGAGCGAGCCGTAATGGCACTTTCTTTCATCACCTGGCCGAGGTTACCCGTTTGGGTGAGACTTCCTTTACCGGGGCTAAGGCTTGCTTCGACGTAGAGGATCTCTCCGCCCACCTGCGTCCAGGCTAGGCCGACAGCGATGCCGGGTAGCTTGTCGACGCGGTAAGGCTCGCGCTCGAATTTGACCGGGCCGAGAATTTCTTCCAGGAGATCGGGCGTGACTTCTACCTTTTCAGCACCTTCCATTGCGATCTGTTTTGCGGCGTAGCGCATCAGGCCACCAATCTGGCGGTTGAGGCTACGTACACCGCTTTCACGAGTATAGCCGCTGATGACCGCCTTAAGGGTTGCAATGGGAACTTTGACTTGCTTCGCTTTGATGCCGTGGTCTTTTCGCTGTCGGAGTAGCAGGTGGCGTTTGCCAATCTCTAGCTTTTCTTCGGCGGAGTAGCCACTAAGGGTAATGATTTCCATCCGGTCGCGTAAGGCTGGCTGGATGGCGCTGAAGTTGTTGGCTGTAGCGATGAACATAACCTTAGAAAGGTCTACGTTGAGGTCGAGGTAATTGTCATGAAAAGAAGAGTTCTGCTCCGGGTCGAGTACTTCCAGCAGGGCGCTGGATGGGTCGCCACGGTGGCTTTGGCCTACTTTGTCGATCTCGTCAAGGATGAAGACAGGGTTGGAGGAACCAACTTTCTTTAGTGACTGGACGATGCGGCCGGGCATAGCACCGATGTAAGTCTTGCGGTGGCCACGAATCTCGCTTTCGTCGTGCAGGCCACCGAGGCTCATGCGGATGTATTTGCGGCCCAGGGCCTCGGCTACACTCTTACCGAGGCTCGTTTTACCAACGCCGGGAGGGCCGAGCAGTAACAGGATCGGAGCCTTCATGTCACCTTTCAGTTTGAGGACGGCCAGGTGGCTGAGGATGCGGTCTTTTACTTTTTCGAGGCCGTAGTGGTCTTCGTCGAGGACTTTGGCTACTGCCTTGAGGTCAAAGTTGTCTTCGGTGTATTCCTGCCACGGTAGGTCGAGTAGCATTTCTAGGTAGGACAGCTGGACGGAGTATTCGGCCACCTGGGTGTTCATTCGTTTAAGTCGGGTGATCTCGCGGGTGAATGCCTTCTCTACTTCTTCGGGCCATTTTTTATTGAGGGCTCGTTTTTCTAACTGCTCAACGGCTTCTCGGCTGGGGTTGTCGCCGAGTTCTTCCTGGATGGCCTTCATCTGCTGGTTGAGGAAGTACTGTCGTTGTTGTTCCTCAATGTCGCCACGGGTCTTGTTCTCAATTTGGTCGCGGATTTCGAGGATGTGGAGCTCCTGCTTGAGTTCGGTGAGAACGCGGTTGGCTTTTACCCCGAGGTCGGCAGTTTCCAGGATTTCCTGCTTCACGTTCATCTCGGCGTTGAGGTTGCTGGAGATAAAGTTGAGGAGGTGGCTGGGCACGTCGATGTTGTCGAGCATCATCTTCGCCTCGGTGGGGATGTTGGGGTTCAGTTCCACGGCGCGTCCGGCGTTGTGGCGGACGCTGTCGATGGTGGCTTTGAAGGTGAGGGTATCGTCCGCTGGGGTGTAGCTGAGCAGTTCGACTTCTCCCGCCAGGAACGGCTCGGTTTGGGTCATGGCTTTCCTGCGGATACGTTGGCGGCCACGCAGGACGGCAGTCAGGCTGCCATCCGGCATCCGGAGCATCTTGAGGATGCGGGCCAGTGTACCGACTTCATACAGGTCTTCGCCGGAGGGGTTTTCTTCTTTCAGGTCACGTTGGCTAAAGACCGCTACCCATTTATCCGTCTCCTGCGCCTTGTGAACAGCTTTGATGGATTGGTCGCGGCCGATGTTGATCGGAATCACGATGGTTGGGAACAGGACAGAGTTGCGCAGAGCGAGAACGGGGACAACGACGGGCAAGTCGGCGATATCCATTTCTTCATCACCTTCTTCAGTTCCTATGAAAGGGAAGAGTTCCTGGTCGTCGTCGAATCCGCGGTTTTCCATTTTGATGGATATCTTGGGTTGGCTCACGTTGGTTGTTTCAAGGGCTGGGGGGGAGGGCCCGGTAAAATCGAATAAAGATAAGAAACGCCTGAAGGCGCCTTAGGGTTTATCGCAATAACCGTGCCATTATTTGGTGCCTGTCTGTCTGCCTTGTTTGGCGATTATACAGTATACACGGGGAACACTGTAGTGGTATGCTTCATTATAGTGAGAACACAGAGGATTATAAAGAACGCAGAACGCGTGACGCCTAGCATGCTTTGCTGTCGGCACACATGAAATTGCGAGCGTTACCACGTTATGGATAGTAGCCACTATCTTCGTTCTATGCAAAAAATCACCGAGCAACCTGGCCTTTATCGTCACCTCGAAAAGCAAGACACGGCAGAGCTACTGACCAACATCAACCGCGAAGACCAGAAGGTCGCCCTGGCGGTTGAAGCCTGCATCCCCGCGCTCACGGCACTGATCGATGGTATTGTTCCCCGGATGCAGCGCGGCGGTCGCATATTTTACACCGGTGCGGGTACCAGCGGCCGCCTCGGGGTACTGGACGCTAGCGAGTGCCCGCCTACCTTCGGCGTGCCGTCGGAATGGGTCGTCGGTCTGATTGCTGGCGGAGATCACGCCCTGCGCCACTCCGTAGAGTCTGCTGAAGATGCTGAAGAACAGGGCTGGATCGATCTAGAAGCACACAACATCGGCCCGGATGATATTATGATCGGCGTCGCCGCTTCCGGAACCACGCCATACGTGATTGGGGGGCTCAAAGCCTGCCGGGAGCGCGGTATCCTCACGGCCTGCGTCACCTGTAACCCGGGGGCACCGGTAACTGAGCACGCGGACCACCCGATCGTCGCCGTAGTCGGCCCAGAAGTAGTGACCGGAAGCACGCGGATGAAGTCAGGTACGGCCCAAAAGCTGATCCTCAACATGATCACCACCACAACGATGATCCGCCTCGGCCGCGTCAAGGACAACCGCATGGTGGATATGCAACTCTCCAACGTCAAACTGGTAGACCGGGGCATCAAAATGATCGTTGATGCACTTGGCATTTCTTACGACGAGGCTGAGCGACGGTTGTTACTGGTGGGTAGTGTGCGGGGGGTTATTGAGGAGT
>JAPKCQ010000086.1 GCA_026421165.1 Lewinella sp.
GATAATGATCATCGCCGTAATAGTATCCGTTGGCATCATGATGGCCTTCGCCGTACCCGTCGGTAACTTTGTGAACCGTAACCCAACCATCCAAATGCTGGGCCTCGCCTTTCTCATCCTCATCGGCTTCATGCTGATCGTCGAGGGCGCTCACTTGTCACACTTCGAACTGTTTGGGTCGAAGGTTGGTACCGTTCCAAAAGGTTACCTCTACTTCGCCATCGCCTTCTCGCTGCTCGTTGAATTCCTCAACATGAAGATCCGCCCCGGCTCCAAAGGAAAGCAGGTTAGACTGAACACTTATGCTGAAGAAGCTGATGCACCCACTACGGATAAGTAAGGTGGGAATTCCTGAAAGTTTCGTCCAGGGGCTGATCACATTTGCCATCGTAACGCCCATCATAATCTACCTAAGCAAGCAGGCAGGTAAGACGAAAGCTGCCGTTGTCGACAATCGCTTTGAACTGAGATTGCCTAAACTCTATCTATGGTTAGGTTGGATTTCCACCACAATTGGATGTGCCGCTTTGCTTATTCCAATACTCGACTCAGGCAATGAAACTGCCACTTGGGGAATAGCAATCCTTTTCCTGGCAATGTTTGGAGGGCTTGGCAGCTGTTTGCTTTTGTATTACTACAATCACTTTGTAACTTACAACGGGCGCAATATCATAATTTCCAACTGGCGCAAACAGCAAACCACCATTGCTTGGGAGAGTTTAACCAACATAGAATTCGCCCCACTTTCTGGTTCTCTGAAAGTACAGACAAAGAAAAAATGGTTTAACATCAGTTCCCACTTCGTCGGTGTGCGCGCTTTTCTGAACGAGCTAGAAGTACGTACAGAATTAGATACCTCCAAGCTTAAACTACCGTTCTGAAATGACGGGTTCGCTAGGAGGTTACCTCTAATACCCGTTCATGCTTTAAGAGAGCAGGGGCGGGGAACACCGCACAAATTCTACGTTTCAAGGTTAACCAAATAAGAAGTCTAACGCAATACACCCGATGGTAAGGCAATTACATTGCTTAAACAGTAAACAAAGTCCCCCACAAGGTGTATTTTAACTAAGCTGAAGGGGAGTTCCTCTTCCGCATTAACCCAAAATCAAAAGCAACCCAACATGAAGTTCTTCATCGATACTGCCAACCTCAACGACATTGCCGAAGCCGAAGCCCTCGGCATCCTTGATGGAGTGACCACCAACCCCAGCCTGATGGCCAAAGAGAAAATTAGTGGTACCGAGGCCGTAATGGCCCACTATAAGAAGATCTGTGCCATCACCAGCGGCGACGTAAGCGCTGAAGTGATCAGTACCGACTTCGAAGGCATGAAGAAAGAAGCCAGCGAACTCGTAAAAATCGCCGATAACATCGTAGTTAAGATTCCCATGATCCGCGAAGGCGTAAAAGCCCTTGCGTGGTGTACCTCCCAGGGCATCCGTACCAACTGTACGCTGGTGTTCAGTGCTGGCCAGGCTATCCTTGCCGCCAAAGCAGGCGCAACCTACGTAAGTCCATTCGTAGGCCGCATCGACGATATCGGATGGGACGGAATGCAGCTGATCGAGGAAATCGCCGAGATCTACGAAATCCAAGATTACCACACGGAAATCCTCGCCGCTTCCATCCGCAACGGTAAGCACATCATCGATGCTGCCCGCGCCGGTGCTAACGTCGTGACGTGCGGTCTGAGTGCCTTCGAAAGCCTCCTAAAGCACCCACTTACCGACATCGGCCTGGAGAAGTTCCTTGCTGACCATGCTAAGGCTGCTAAGTAATCCAATAATGTGGTCGCTACCGCAAGCGGCAGAAGTTACAACACTACCGCAAAGCCAAATTTAACGCCAACAAACAACACCCTCGTCTCCATACTGGAGGCGAGGGTGTTGTGTTATTTTCCACAATACTACAGGTTCAGAGATGCCGTATCAATAACATAGAAATGAAAAATAATTCCCTCCGTTACCCCTAGCACCCCTATTATTGCCCTGTCGATTGAACGTAACCAACAAATACCCTCTAGCCATGAGCAAACCCCGCGTAATCAAGAACTATGAAAAGCTTGAAGACGAAGTCCTTGAGCAGATCAAATTATTCTACCCGGAAGGCTTCGCCTCACACCTTATCCGCTTCACCGACGTGAACGGACGGCTAACCAGTGCCCTACCCTTCGAGACCGAAGAGAAGCACTACCTCATCCGCATGACCAAAACCGAAGCCCTCGAAATCATCGACGATGACGATGATTACGATGGCGACGGAAACCTTATCGACGGCATCCGCGACGAGTATGCAGACAAATACGATGACGATGATGACATCGAAGCCGCTGACATTGACCCCGACGAACTATCCGATGAGGACATTTCTCCGGATGACGACGATTAAGACATCGGTTGGTTCGTTGGCTTAACCCCATCCGTGGAAACGAGCCAAGCACACTCCCAAAAGACCCAACGAACCAATTATGTTACTTCTTATTTCTGGCTCTCCGCATCCACAAAGCGCAAATTCTAAATTCCTGGCGGGGATTGGTAAACTCCAAAGAAGACAGGTTCAGACGGCGGACTATCTTGCAGACCTCCCCGTATTCCAACCAGCTATCGACAAGGCTCCGTGGCCAGACGTAGTGCTACAGTGGCGGTCCGACCTGGCGAAAGCAGAGGCCGTTGTCTTCAGTACTCCTGCTTACTTGCACAACCTCCCCGGTGTTCTGAAAAATGCGCTCGACTGGCTGGCCTCTTCCGGTGAGCTGGAAGCGAAAGCAGCCCTTGTCTTCACCTTCACGCCCGGTCCTCCGCGCGGAGACCGGGCCCGTCAATCGCTATTATGGTCATTGGATGCGCTGAATGCGCGTGTCATAACGGAAGGAGCTTTCTATCAATCCAACATCTCCTTCGGCGAGGATGGAGAGATCATTCCGGGAGATGAACGAGAGATGTTAATGGAGGTAATCCAATTATTGTAATATTCCGCGTTGCAAGCACTCTCTCCAGTATTACCCTTCCGATGATCGTAAGCAAGATCAATAATGCAACCCCGGCTACAGGTTATACCGGCGCCGGATCGATAGTGAGTGCACTTGGTATCCACGGTGGCGGACTACTAAGCGGCCTTACCTGTGCCAAATACGGCGGCCGCAGCTGACCTCCTCGGCCAGGCAGTCAACATACTGCATCCCACGGCCAATTTCAATACGACGGGATGCTTAGGTACGTCGTACAAAAGGCTAGGGGAAGGAAAGTTCGTAGAGTTTACGCTTACCGCGCTAATCACCACCAATAACCAAACATTCCAACCTTTATTCCGTATAGAAATACCCGGGCAGCAATAAGGCGCTGCATTAACCTGGTGAACTGTGGCTGAAAGCAAGGCGAAAAACACAGGCAACACCCTCGTGTTGACGAAGTTTTATGACGAAGCCAGCGGCCAAAAGACACCAATTAATATTATACGATTAATGTTTTCCGGGTACTTATAAGTTTAAACCAACCGATCCATGCAAATGCGTATTCTCTTTATCCTAACTCTCTTCCTTCCGTTCACCCTCGGGGCCCAGTTTATATACGGCGACCAACTGCCCGATGCACCGGAACTTTCCGCGCGGGGCGAGCACGCCGTTGGCGTGCGCACTATGACCCTTACCAACTCTGACCAGCCCAACATCATTGGTGCCAAAGAAGGTAAGATCCCCAACTACGACCGGCCACTGACCGTCGAAGTCTGGTACCCCGCCGACGCTGACGCCAAGGCAACCACCGAATACCCGGAAGTGATGGGCCAGCACGGCGACACCACCCGCCCCATCATCCCTTTCAAATTTACCGGCCGGGCTACCCGGGGTGCTGCCCCCAAAAAAGGGGAGACCGCCTACCCCCTCGTCGTGGTATCACACGGCTACACAGGCTCGCGCTACCTGATGACTTATCTGACGGAGAACCTTGCATCTAAGGGCTACGTCGTCGTAGCCATTGCACACACCGAGTCAACCTTCTCCGACGCGGGCGCATTTTCTTCAACGCTTTATTTCCGGCCCATCGACATCCGCTTTACTATCGACGAAATGGAGCGGCTTACCAGGCCGGATTCCGACTCTTTCCTAGCCGGGCTGGCCGACGCTAACAACACCGGCATCGTTGGCTACTCAATGGGCGGGTACGGCGTACTCAACGTAGGTGGTGCGGGTTATAACCCGGGCTTCGGTGCGTTCTTCGCCGCGCAGAACTCGGGCTCTAAGCTAATCGAACGTCACCTGATAGGCGATGAAACCTATCCGGGCGCCGACCCTCGCGTGAAGGCAATCGTCGCCCTAGCTCCCTGGGGAAAGACCGCACAGGTCTGGAACGACGAGGGGCTGAAAGGCCTCAGCGTTCCCACCTTCTTTATCGCCGGCGACCAGGACGACATCTCAGGCTATGAGAACGGCATTAAAGCCATCTACGAAGGTGCTACTAATACCGAGCGCTACCTGCTCACCTACGAAGGCGCACGCCACAATGTGGCGCCCAACCCCGCGCCCCCCGAAGCCCTAGCTCCGGGGCTACCCATCGACGAGTACCTCCGCTACGCAGACTCCGTTTGGGATACCCGCCGGATAAATAACGTAAATCAGCACTTCATCTCCGCCTTCCTAGGTGGTAAGCTAAAGGGAGAGACTAAGCTCGGTAAATACCTTGACCTAACCGAAACGCCAGGTAAAGAAGGCTGGGAAGGATTTAAACCCCGTACGGCGGTAGGGCTTTCTTTAGGGACACCGTCTGAATGATTTAGAAGCTAGTGGACTAGTCCCTAGAAATAAGAAAGCTAGAAATCAGGTAACTGGCTTCTAGCTTTCTTGTTTTTAGGAACTAGCATCTAACCTAATTCATAGTGATCAGAAAACGAGCCATAGTGTTCTCCCAACCAATAATCAGCTCAACATTATTGTCGTCTTTTTTAGCGAAGGTTAAGGCTTCGGGAGTCTTCAGCACTCTTTCCGTTTTGGCTTTCACCTTCACCACAATATCGTCTTCATTGAAGTTGGCCTCACCTCAGGTAGTTGGTAAATACGAAACTATCCGGGTAGTGTGCCACGTACATCAGGCTGTTGTCAAGGGATCCAAACTCGACCTGCTAGGCAGAGAGGGAGAAGCTTGTCAGCAGGAGCCGGTAGAAGAAAAGGAATTGGTTGGTTTTACGTTATTCCTATTTGGTTAATCGTGAAGCACATAATACTACACGCGTCAGACTTCCTTACGCTTCTCAAGTTTTGGCGCGGCCGCAGGTGCAAACAAAGGGATTAATGAGCAGGGAATGCCTCTTTACGACAAACGAACCTTGCTCCTCTTAACCACCTTTGCATCCCGCGTTCGCGCCTAAAATTACTGCCGAATGACCTGCTGGGTATGTACCTCCTTACCAGCCACAACCCGTACCGTGTAAATACCGGGAGCCAAGGCGGAAAGATCTACCTGGTGGCGGGTCCAACCACCGTCGGTAGCCAGTGTATTTTCCATCACTACCCGGCCATCGGCGGCCACCACGGAGACGACAGAAGTCCTGTTCCCTTCGGTAAACACCTCACAGTTTACTGGCCCACTGGTTACCGACGGGTAGACCTTGAAGTAGTTGCGGCTAACGTTGCGCACTTCCCGGATCGGACTTAAAGTGAGCGTACCGTCGAAATCGACCGCACGAATCCGGTAAAGGTTGTTTCCCGGAGCGGGAAACTCATCATTATAATCATAGGTCTCCGCGCCCGTGAACGCCACCCGGTCAATAGTTGTCCATTCCGTGCCGATAGTGGACCGTTCTACCAGGAAGTGGCTGCTACCGTCGGGCTCAGCGATGGTCCAGTCTAGGCGGTTAATTTTTCCGTTGGCGCGGGCCGTAAAGGCTACCCACTCCAGCGGCAGGGAGGTATTATTGATCGTCCATTCGTAGGTGAAGACGTAGTTGGTGTTCTTCTTACTGATCGTCGTATTATCGGAGACCCGAACCAGAAGGGTGTGAGTGCTCCGCGTTATCTGCGTTGAGGTGATGGTCACGTTTTCAATACCCGTGGCGATCTGGTTACCATCCAGTTCCCATTCGTAGCTGAGGGTGTTCGGGATCGGCTTTACGGAGGTGATGCTGAAGTCTAAGTCGGCGTTATTGTAGTCGACGTTAGCGGTAGCCGGGGTTGTTGTTTCCAGCGGGCTCACCTTTTGGTAGATCGACTCAATCGTTTGTTCCTGGCAGACGGAACAAAACCCTCGGTTGAGAAACTCCATCATGCACTCCCCGTTCACGGGTTTAAAGGTTAAGCTGTTGCGGGCAAATTCGCCCACGCCGTTGGTCCCGATCCAATCTTTCCATTTTACGTTGCCGGTGTTGGCCTGGCTGGTGATGTTAGCCCTTTCGCTATTGTTCCCGGAATCATACTCGTCCGCAAGGCGCATAAAAGAGTGGCCCGTTTCGTGCAGGGCCAGATCGTTGGCGTCGGCTGCGGTACTGAAAACGGAAAGGCCGCCACCGCCACCACCGTAGAAAGGCGTGTTGACCACGACTAACTCCTGATCGGATGCAGGGTAATTGGCCGCCACCTGTTGGGAAACCTTGAAGGAGCTGCAGTACAGCAAACGGTGTGCGCTGCCTGCCCAATGAAAACTAGCGTCGAACGCCGTATTCACCGCTAACTCTGGGTGGTCAGTACCACGGTCTGTTGAAGGGTGATCGGCCCCACTTTCAGCACTGACTACGTTAATCCTATGGACGTTGAAGAAGTTGGTGTAGTTGGTGAACGGCGGCTCGTTGAAGAAGGCGTTGGTAATGTTGGTCGCGTCAGCAGCGAAATCAGTCATTTCGCCAGCGGTATAACCGTCACCAAGTACGGTGAAGTTTATCCGTTTGGCGTCGGGGCCTGCGTCTTTGATTTTAGTGACCTGGGCGTTACCAACCGAGGCTAAGCAGAACATCAAGAGAGAGAGGAGCAAAAATTGGTTTTTCATCAAAAAAAATTGAGTTATGGATCAATTACGAGAAGTTACACATAGTAGTTGATATTATTTCCTTTGTTGTATGTCGATTCTCTGGCTAAGTCGAACTCCCGACGGTAATACTCCGCTGACTAACAACCAGCGCAGGCGACGACTGGCTTGGGTTTTCAGCACCAAACTGCGCGACTCAGCAGGCATTTCCACCGTTTGGAGTTCGCCGTTGTCTCCCGGTCCTTCGTAGTGGTTAGGGTTAGGGTAAGGTTTGGCGGTTTGGCGTAAGGTGTTTCCACTGGCACCAAGGTAAGTGAAGAGTAATTCTTCCGGACCGTTCTCCGCAGCGGCTCCGTAGTCCGTACGAAGACGGCCAGGGCCACGGATGATGTCGAAGACGGTGAGGGTATCGAGCTTCGGGTCAATTTTGAAGATTATGGTGAGGATGGTACCGGTGGATGAAACATCGGAAGTTGCCGAAGGCGCTGGCTTAGGAGCGGAGCAACCGAGGACAAACAACAAGAGTAATAAGCGGACCATATTGAACAAAACAGTAGCGATTTTCAATTTACAAATATAGGTTCCCCGAAGGAAACTTTATGGGCGAGACCGCAGGTGCAACGAAACGGGTTAATAAGCAGGAGATATCCGCTCACGGCATCACCACCTTGCTCCTCTAACTGCCTTTGCATCCCGCGTTCGCGCCACCACAAAGTAGCCGCAACGCTAAAAAAAACGTCGCCACCGGAAGCAATGTTCCGATGGCGACGTAAAGTCTTAATCTGTAAAGGACCGATTAGCCCATGATGTAATCCTCATCGGTAATTATTGCTCCAACTGGGTTGGGTGCGTCCAGTACAGACTCGATACGGTTACGGTCCTGGATTTTCTCACGGTTGCCTTTCCATGCGTTGCCTTCGTAGAAGAAAGCAATCACGCCCCACAACAGCAGAAAGACAGGCAGAAGCACGGTCATGGCCAAGCCTTTGACCTCATACGCCATGTGCATGAATTCAAAAATAATGAAGTACGCCTTGTAGATGGACAAAACGATGATGAGCAGCGCGAGAAAAATGAACAGCGGCTGGAAGTCTTTAGCCCAGTCCTGCGCCTTAAGCAAAGAAAGGAATACCTCAATAACGGTAACAGCTGCCAGCAGACCGAGGCCTTTCCATACCGCTGTTTTAGATTCTTCGTAGCTAAGATGGTCAGCCATGATTATGTTTTTTACCAGCTTTCCGGCCAGTGGTTTTCTTTAAAATTCAGAGGGAGTACCGCCCGAAAACGCTAAGCGTCTTCAACAAGACCATCCTCAATGGGGAGGAATTGAGAAGCCGATTTTATAGGAGGTAGAATACCAGAAAGACGAACACCCAGACAAGGTCTACAAAGTGCCAGTACAAGCCAATTTTCTCGACCATCTCGTAACCGTTTTTACGGCCGGCATACACGCCACTCCCCGCATTAAGCAGGATGATGAGCAGAAAGCCAACACCCGTTAAGACGTGAAAACCGTGGAAGCCCGTAATACCAAAGAAAAGCGCACCGAAGGCAACGGGACCAAAGGCCTGTGTCTTAATCGCGCCTTCATCGAAGCCATCCTGTACAAGGAATTTGCGGTGGATGTAACCGCGGTCATCAACCATGTAGCCAGGTGCATCAGTAGCTGCAGTTGGGTATTCGAAGTGCTCACCTTCGTGCCCTTCGCCGTGGCTCTCACCCGCTTTGTGCATCAAGTAAGTCTTTCCAGCCTCTATTTTTTCATCGGTTGGCTCACCGGTAGCGGGGTCGAGGTAAACGCCATTCTCCACGTAAGTACCAAACGGATTGGTAGTTATCGTCATGTGCTCAACGCTAATCAGGTTATTCCACTCCCAGGCCTGACAGCCGAGGAAACCTGCACCGCCAATAACGGTCAGCAGCATCCAGAATACTACCCCACGCTTGTTCTCCCGTGCACCTTCCTGTACCGCCCGTACCATCGTGCCGGAGCTGATGATGAGTAAGAACGACATGAAGGTCACAAATATCAGCGGTGCGTGACCACCGGGGAAGAGGTTATGAATGCCAAAGGGAGCAGTCGCAAACACCGCATCAGGTACCGGCCAGCTTGGGCTACTGATACGCAACGTACCGTATGCAATGAGGAAGCCGGCAAAAGTGAATGCATCGGAAAGCAGAAAGTACCACATCATCAACTTCCCGTAAGAAGTCGCAAATGGTTTCTTATCACCACCGTCCCAACCCCCTTCCGAGTGGTGAGGATCAGCGTGCGCTTCATTTTCGACGAAAATGTCCGTATCTGCGGCCATATTATGCGTATTTATACTGAGTTCAAAATCCCCGTGAGTGAGGGATGTTATCTTTAAATCTAATTAGCGTTGCAGGCTCAGGAAAATGATTAGATAGATCCAAAGTATGTCAACGAAGTGCCAGTAAGTCAACGTCAGTTCCAAGCGGAGCTGACGAGCTGGTGTGCGTTTCAGTTTTGTTACAAAAGCCATCACCAATGCAACGGCCAATGCGGCAAGACCACCAAGTACGTGCACTGCGTGGAGACCACTCAGAGCATATACAAAACTGGTTGATGGGTTGATTTTTATGTCCAAACCCTGGGCGGTCATCTCTTCCCACCCTAGTAGTTGTATTGCCACAAAGGCAATACCCAGTATAAAGCTAATACTCAGTAAAGCTTTATAAGCTACTGCGGCTTCACGTTTGAAGGCTGCGTAAGCAGCGTGCAAAGTTATGCTACTGGCAACAATGACCAAAGTATTTGCGTAGAAAATAGTGGGAATAGAAAACTCCAGCCAGTTACCGGCCGCCCTGCGGACGATATAGGCACTAGTCAGTGCCGTGAACATCATCACCAGACTAACGATTGACACCCACAGAAGCAGCTTCTTAGGGTGAATATTATTGTGCCGCTGTACGGCCTGCATGTCTTTTTTTATTGTTGTATCCATTGCAGTCAGATTTATAAGAGCTGCTGTCCGAGCCAGAAAACGGTAAAGGCAAGAGGCAGATAAGCGAAAGAAAAGAACATCATCCTTAAAGCGGTCTTACGCTTAGGAGCTGAGCGAAACCCTATGGCGAACCAAAGAAATACAGCGCTCAATATTATTACTACTGCCGTTGCCCAAAGAGAGGTGGCACCAAGCAAATATGGAACAACCGCAAGCGGGAATAAGGCAGCAGAGGCAAGAACGGAATCACGCCCCAGTACATCTGTATTAACATCCCCGTTCTTTTCAGGAACAAGTTTGAAGCCAGCCTTGGAGTAGTCGGCGTAACCGAGGTACCCAATGGCGTAGAAGTGGGGTAGTTGCCAAAAAAACTGAATGGCGAACAGCGTGAGCCCCAGCGTAGTGATCATTCCCTCCGCGGCAGCGCAGCCGATGAGGGCAGGTAGTGCACCAGGGACAGCACCGACTAACACGGCTACCGGTCCTACCCGTTTTAAGGGGGTGTAAACAAATGCATAGCTGATAAGGGAGACCATACCGAGGAAGGCCGTCCAGGGATTAAACAGCGCCAGAAGCGTGATGCCGGCGATGCTTGAGAAACCAGCAATCAGAAGCGCATCGCTGCTGCTAAGTCGCCCTTCCGCCAGTGGCCGGTTTTTCGTCCGGGCCATCATCTTATCGTAGTCCTTCTCGAGCAACTCATTCAATACGTTCGCGGCAGCAGTAGTTAAAAAACCGCCAGCAGTGAGTACACATACCGCCCACCAGCTGAAACTACCAGCACCGAGAGCGACCATATAAGCAAGCACGGAGGAAAGTACAACGGTTGCTGAAAGCCGAAACTTAACCAGGGCTGCTAGGTCAGTAAGCGTTCCGCTAACACCTTCATTAGTGTCCCGACTTGTAGTAGTGTGCTCTTTCACTTAATTATTTAAATTAATTATTAGACTATTGGTAAATGCGCTAAAGAGAAACCCCCGACCCTTCCTCAATGGGAAGAGGCCGGGGGTTTTCCCAAAACGAGATCAACCTTTAATGTGCCGGAGATTCTTCTTCCGAAACGGGTTCTACCTGCGGTATAAAGTCACGACCATCCTTACCGTAGTCATAAGCCCAACGCTGAACGCTTGGAAGCTTACCCGGCCAGTTACCATGACCAGTCTCAATCGGCGTAGTCCACTCGAGCGTGTTGGAATCGTAAGGGTTCATCGTCTCCATCTTACGTCCTTTCCAAATGCTGTAAAAGAAATTGATTATGAAAAGCACCTGAAAACCAAAAGTAATGATGGCGGCAATCGTAATGAACTTGTTTAGTTCCGCAAAGTGGTTGAAGGTCTCGAACGTATCGAACCTGAAGTAACGGCGTGGGACACCAGCCATACCAATGTAGTGCATGGGCCAGAACACACAGTAAGCACCAATGAGTGTACCCCAGAAGTGAAACTTACCAAGTGTTTCGTTCATGAAGCGGCCATACATCTTCGGGAACCAGTGGTAAACACCGGCATACATACCGAAAAAGGCAGCAACACCCATTACGATGTGGAAGTGTGCAACCACGAAATAAGTATCGTGCAGCTGAATATCCAACGTGGAGTTACCCAGCCAGATACCAGTGAGACCACCAGAGATGAACATCGACACGAAGCCGATGGCAAAAAGACTGGCGGGATTGAAACGGATGCTACCACCGTAAAGCGTCGCAATCCAGTTGAACACCTTCACCGCCGAAGGAACGGCAATGATAAGCGTGAAGATTACGAAGAAGTTGGCAATAAACGGATTCACACCTGACATAAACATGTGGTGCGCCCATACAATAAAGGACAGGAACGCAATGGCAAGAATAGAGAAAACCATGGCCTTATAACCAAAGATCGGCTTGCGGGCGTTCACAGAAAGCACCTCTGACACAATACCCATCGCGGGAAGGATAATAATGTATACCTCAGGGTGACCAAGGAACCAGAACAAGTGCTGGTATAGGATCGGGCTACCACCAACGTGGTCAAGCGCCTGACCTCCGATATAAATGTCTGATAGATAGAAACTGGTACCAATACCGCGATCCAGCATCATCAGAAAGAAAGCAGAAACCAGAACGGGGAAGGACAACAGTCCGATAATAGCCGTTACAAAAAACGCCCAGATCGGTAGCGGCAGACGCCACATGGTCATACCTTTAGTACGTAGGTTGAGTACCGTTGTGATGTAGTTGATACCACCAAGCAATACAGAAACGACAAACAGAACCAACGAGATCGTCCACAACGTCATACCAGCTTTCGAACCATCCATAGCTTCCGGCAGTGCCGATAGCGGAGGATAAGCCACCCAACCACCGGCGAAAGGACCCGTGCTGAGGAAAAGCGAAGCGAACATCACCATACCAGAGATGAAAAAGAACCAGTAGCTGAGCATATTGAGAAGCGGCGAGGCCATATCCCGTGCACCAACCATCAATGGGATCAGCAGATTAGAGAACGTTCCAGAAAGACCAGCCGTAAGTACGAAGAACACCAGAATGGTGCCGTGCATCGTAACTAAGGCATAGTAGAAATCTGCTTGAAGTTTGCCAATTCCGTCAGCACTTACAGTAATCCACTTACCGAGTACGGGCTTTATCCATGCAAGGCTCTCTTCGGGAAAACCGAGTTGCATCCGAAAAACGAGTGACATCAGGCCACCAATGATCGCCCACATCATTCCTGTAATCAGAAACTGTTTAGCGATCATTTTATGATCCTGAGAAAAAATGTAGTGCGACACGAAGTTCGACTGGTACTTGTCCCCATGATGATGGTCGTGAAAGTAGTCTTCGTAACCCAGTTCCTGGATTAGACCTTCCTCACGGGTAGTCGGGGCAAAAATTGCTGTAGCCATAATGATCAGCTTTTATAAAGGTTCTCTCTGTGATAGTTTACTTGGATGGGGTGGAGGCGGGTAACGCTCCCCGAGTCACGTACAATTCAGTTCGGCGGTTGGCCTGACGGCCGTCCTCCGTTGCGTTATCGGCAACAGGATTAGCCAAACCGTAGCCCGCACTACTCATACGTTGTGCGTCAATACCTCCTTGTAAGAGATACATACGTACTTCGGTTGCGCGACGATCAGATAAAGTGTAACTAACTGTTGCATCTCCGGTATTATCGGTGTGCCCTTTCAGCATTACGCTTACGTCGGCGTTTTCCTTTAGGAAGTTGATCGCATCGTCTAGCTGGTAGGAGCTAAACTCGGTCAGTTGCTCGCTACCAGTTTCGAAAGTTACGTACTCTAAGGTAAGCGTATTGTCGTCGTCCTCAGATGTTTCTAGAGCTGTGTCCGCTTCCTGGTTAAACTCCTGACGACGCTGAGTAATCTCAGCTGGCAACAGCATATTAGTATTGGGATCGCCTTCCGTACCACGGATGTTGGAAAGGTAGTAGGACTTCTGATCGGCAAGCCATTCTTCGTACTCATCCTCTTCCAGAATGGTAACCTTCTTTTTCATGGACCAGTGACCTATACCACAAAGCTCGGCACAAGCCAGTTCGTAGTTTGCGGTCTCCCAGTACATCTTCTCAGGATCCGTTGGTGATGGGATTTGGTACTCTTCAAATTCACTCAGGCCCTTACGCCACTCCTTGGTGGTTTTGGTTGGTGTAAAGACAAAATAGGTTGGTAGACCCGGAACCGCGTCCATCTTAACCCGAAATTGCGGTAGGTAGAAATCATGAAGTACATCTTTCGCCGTAATCCGGACACGGACTTTCTTGTTTACAGGAAGGACAATCTCTCCAAGGTGAATATCGTCAGCATTCTTTAAGTCAGTCCAGTCCTGACCAAAGCGGTTTGTTCCTTCGGTCAACCGAAAGTCTGTACGTCCAAGTAACCCATCGTCTCCGGGATACCGGATCTGCCAGGCAAACTGGTAACCCTGTGCTTCGATCTCCATGTAGGTGTCGTCAGCTCCAACGTCACCCATGATTTCGTTCCAAGCGTCTAGACCTCCTATGACCAGAAAGGTCATTACGATGGCGGGGACACCTGTCCAAACAATCTCCAAGGTGTTGTTATGTGAGATAAACTGAGCTTTCTTGCCCGCTTGCTTGCGGAACTTATAAGCATACCAGAAAAGCAGAATATGAGTAAAAACAAACACCATGAAGGTTATCACGAAGGTTAAGTTCATCATACTATCAATCAAACTACCGTGCTCGGAGGACGACTCGTGCGGTCCATATCCTAACATGTAATTTTTGTAGTAATACATAGAACTCGTGGTAAGTACCAGAAAGGCAACCATGAAAAAAACCAGATAATAACCAGTCATTTTCGTGCTCCGTGCATCCACTTCTTCCGCACCACGCAACTGCTTGGCCAGATCGCGCACACGGGCGATCTGAACAATAATCAGGAGCAATAGCGCAATACAGGCAAATACTATTAATGTAGACATCAGCTTTAAGTTAGCTTATTTTTAAAATCCGCAAGCTTGGTTTTCAAGACTTACACAGACCTAACGAGAGAACACCAAGAGTGTTAAGTGGCAACAACTTCTTTAGATTCGATCTAAATAACGAAGCCAATCCGCTAGGTATGATGGTGCAAACTCTCCTCGAAGTAAGGATCTTTTTTCGGTTCCAGCGGTGCCTTAGCCAGCGAGCTGAAAACAAAGAACAGGAAGCCACCCAGGAAGCCTAGGAAGATACCGATTTCAAGCAAGCCGGGTACCGTATAACCTGCTTTGTAAGGCAGAAATACGCGAGAGCTTGCTAGCCCCTCATCGTATGCGGCAGCAGCGTGATTATCGTGACCGGCGTCAGCGTGGTCACCGTCGTGGCCGGCGGCGTCCATGGCAGCATGTTCGCCTTCAGCGTGGTCACCGTCGTGGCCGGCGGCATCCATGG
>JAPKCQ010000390.1 GCA_026421165.1 Lewinella sp.
TCCCGCGCCCGAGAGTCGATCCAAATAGTTACCGGCCCATCGTTCACCAACGCCACCTGCATATCCGCCCCAAACTCCCCGGTTTCCACCGGTCGGCCGGCGACTTCTCCAAGAGTTTTCACGAATTGTTCGTAAAGAGGAATGGCTACTGGCGGCTTCGCACTGCGGATGAAGCTGGGGCGGTTTCCTTTTTTAGTGCTGCCGTAGAGGGTGAACTGGGAGACTACGAGTAGGCCGCCGTTTACGTCCGTCACGCTGCGGTTCATCAGGCCGTCTTCGTCGCTGAAGATGCGTAGGCGGCTAATCTTTCCGCACAGCCAGTTTATGTCTTCGGTGGTGTCGGCGCCTTCTATACCAAGTAGGATTAGTAAGCCGGGGTCTATTTGGCCGGAGGTTTGGCCGTTGATGGTTACGGAGGCGGAGGTTACTCTTTGGATAAGGGCGCGCATAAGGGGAAAGGTTATCGCTTGCGGCGCTCAGCGCCGCGGATTAGCAAAAGTGAAGCTAGAGACCCTGGACTTCGTTCGGGGCCTCTGTTGGGTAGCCTCTACGCGGCAATTCCCCGGAAAAAGACTGTCCTAAAGAGGTTCTCCGAAGTGGGTACTTCTCCTGGCGATGGACTGATCGGTGCTTACCAGCGGCCGATCAATCCATCGCGATCAGAGCGATAATTCCATCACCCAGTCTTCCATCATGTAGCCGTTCCCAATGTCAGCATTAAAGCGTTCGATTTTTCCAAAGCCGAGTTTTTCGTAGAAGCCGATGGCGCGGTTTTTGTAGTTCACGTCGAGGCGGAGTTTTTGCTGGCCGGCGGCGCGGGCGAATGCTGTTACATGATCCACCATAAGCCGGCCGTAGCCACGGCCCTGGACGCCGGGGAGGGCGTAAAGTTTGTGAATTTTAGTGGTCCCTGGTTGGTAGTCCAGCTCCTGGCTTACGTAGCCGACTATTTGTTTTTCGAGGAGTTTCATATCCATCGTTTCCAGTACATAGAATGACTGACCGGAAGCTACCTGACTGGTGATGGCTTCGGAAGTGTACATCATGGCGAGCATGTAGTCGATCTGTTCCGGGCTCAGAATGCCTCCGTAGGCAGATGGCCAGGTAGCGTGGGCAATTAGCTCGATGGTTGGGTATTCAGCGGGGCTGGCGGGACGGAGGGTTGCAATTATGTTTGACATTAGGCTAAATGTAATATAGTTATTCCAAAGCGTCCAACACAATCCCACAAGCCTTTCTGATTTCCTCCTCCGTGATCGTGAGTGGAGGGGCTATACGCAGGCTACGTTCATTCCAGAGGAACCAATCAGTGATGAGGCCACGTTCGAGGCAGACGGCGATGGTGGCTTGGATCTGATCGAAATCCTCGAGTTCTACAGCGAACCAGAGGCCTGCGGAGCGGACGTGGCGAATTTTGGGGTGTACGAGTAGTTCATGGAAGAGGGCTTCCTTGCGGGCAACATCGGTAATGAGTTCGGGTTGAGCAAGCAAGGTTTTTAGGACCGCAAGTCCTGCCGCGCAACTGACCGGATGGCCGCCGAAGGTTGTGATGTGGCCAAGAACGGGATTCTCGGTAAACAGGTCCATCACCTTTTTATTGGCGATGAAAGCACCGAGGGGCATACCACCGCCAAAGCCCTTGGCGAGTAAGAGTATGTCGGGTACTACGCCGTACTGCTCGAAGGCAAAGAGGGTTCCGGTGCGGCCCATTCCTGCCTGAATTTCGTCAAAGATGAGCAAGGCACCAGTTTCGTCGCAGCGTTTGCGGACGGCTTGGAGCCATTCCGGTCGGGGCTTACGAATCCCCCACTCGGCCTGGACGGTTTCTAGGATGACGGCCGCTGTTTTCTCGGTGATGCGGTGAAGGCAATAATCGCAGTTAAAATCGAGGTGGTTTATGCCCGGGAGAAGCGGATGGAAGACCTGGGTAAAGTCCTTAGGCCACTGCAAAGAGACCGCTCCCTGAGTACTGCCGTGGTAGGAGCGTTTGGCGCTGATGAATTCGGGGCGGCCGGTGGCGCGTTTGGCCAGCTTCATGGCACCCTCCGTTGCTTCCGTTCCGGAGTTGACGAAGTAGACGTTGTCTAATTCAGCGGGTAACTGCGCCGTGATTAATGCCGCTAATTCCGCCTGTGGCGCGAGGACGAACTCTCCGTAGACGAGGGTGTGCATATACCTTCCTGCCTGATCTTGCACCGCCTTTACTACTGCCGGGTGATTGTGGCCCAGGGCGGAGACGCCGATTCCAGCGATTAGGTCAAGGTAGCGCTTACCGGAAGTATCGTGCAGATAGACGCCCTGACCTCCGGCGATTTCCAGCCCCATAGGGGCAGGGCTGGTTTGGGCTACGTGGGCTAAAAAATTAGATCTTTGGGACATGGCGCAAAGGTAGCTACGCGTAACTTTACCCCACGTCCACAGGCTTTCAAATTTCCTCCCCGATACTCCACACACCAGATGACACTACTTTTTTTACGGTTACTGCTAATCCTTACTTTCCTTGCGTCCTGCAACCCTTCCTCTGCACCTGCGGCCGCGCCCTTATCAGTATTTACTCCGCCTAATATTCTCCTCATCGTTACCGACGATCTTGGCTGGGCCGACTTGAACTGCTACGGTAACCCACTGGTAAAAAGCCCCAATCTGGACGCACTTGCCCGCGATGGCGTACAGTTTATGCAAGCCTACGCCGCCGCGCCGATCGGCCGCCCATCCCGCAGCGCTTTACAAAGCGGATTACATCCCGCACGCACCAAACACGGTGAACTCGGCGGCAACTACGAGACCCTGGGCGAGCTGGCCAAACGTGCCGGACTAAAAACCGCCCACATCGGAAAATGGCAGCTCGGCACCGGCGACAAATCGCCCTCCGCCCAGGGCTACGACCACGTATTCGCCGCCAACGAAAGCCATCCGGACAGCTACTACTACCCCTTCTTCACCGAACGCCCACAGGCCGACCTACTGGCCGAAACCCAGCCCGGAGACTACCTTACCGATAAGCTCACCGACCACGCCATCGACCTGCTAGATCATTGGCGCGACTCCACCTGGCTACTCTCCCTAAACTACTATGCGCCGCACGTTCCGCTCGAAGGCCGTAAAGACCAGGTAGCCGCCTACCGCGCGCTGATTGACAGCACCCACTGGCGCAAATTCCCCACCCTGGAGTACGCGGCGATGGTCTCCGTAATCGACGAAAATATTGGTCGGATTATAGATTTATTGCGGGAGGGCGAACAACTCGACAACACCCTGGTCATCTTCACTTCAGACAACGGCGGGCTAAACCTGGCGGCCGAGGGGAAAATGCTTCCCCATACGCCGCCGACCGACAACGGTATCCTGCGCGGCGGCAAAGGGGGGCTTTATGAAGGCGGTATCCGAGTACCTTTTATCGTTCATTTCCCCGCCTACGCTACTACACATTTTGCTAGTTTGGAGCAGGTGATCGGGACCGATGTCTTCCCCTCCGTCGGCAAAGCGCTTAGCCAAGGAGACTATGCCTCAAGCCCGGACGGGCGCAGTTTTCTCCCCCTACTGCTGGGAGAGTCTGCGCACCGCCGCCCGTTATTTTGGACGGCTCCGTATGGAGACCCCGAAGGCCCGGCTTCCGCTATTCGGCAGGGAGACTTTAAGCTCTACCGCGATGAAAATACTGATTCGCTGACGTACTTCAACCTTGGCGC
>JAPKCQ010000087.1 GCA_026421165.1 Lewinella sp.
TAGCGATGTCATCTGGTTGGCCGGAAGTGGAGCGCATTACGAAAGAAGCCTTGCGAGCGGTTTGCTTGCGGGCGTAAGTGATTAGTTGTTTTGGGCTGGCGTCAGGGTTTTCGGCGGTCCAATTCTCTATTTCATGGACCAGTCTTTTATCGTTTAAGGCGATGAAGTCTCTGTTGCCAGCAGATTCGTAGCTTACGCACAGGCGGAATAGTTGACCCCTGAATGTGGCTACCAGCAGGATAGAGAGCAGCAGATAATAGCGCTTTTTCACTTTCCTTACTTTAGCGAAGGAACGCGAATTAAATAAAGTGCCATTCTTGAGCTGGCGCTTTATTTTGTTCGCGTTCCTAAAGCATTGCTTTAAACGTAGCCTTCTCTCCTTCGGAGCCTTACAGACTCAGCCTGGAAGGCTTCGACCTGGACGATAACACCCGACAAATTCGTTGCTTCCGTCGCCGGGGCAAATTACTACAGGCCGTCTCCTTTGATGGCCGCGGATACGTTCCGGTCCAGGGCCTCATGCGCCAGCGGAGTAGAGTACTGGTTGAGCTCGTCCAGCCGCTGGTTAATGGCGTCTTTGTCTTCGCCAGCTACGGCAACTGCGAGTTTTTCGGCGTAAGCTCCAATACTCGTTACCTGATCTGCTTCGAGCCAGCTGGCGTTCTGTGTGAGGAATTTCTTGGTACTCAGCAGGACGTTGTTGGCTTCGTTACGGGCTTCGACGAGCGCGCGATTTTTAATATCCGTTTCGGCGTTGGAGAGGCTATCGATCAGCATTTCGGCCATGACTTCCTCGCTGATGCCGTACTGGCTTTTAATCGTCACGGACTGGCTCTGTCCGCTGCGGTGTTCGATGGCTTTCACGCGCAGAATACCGTCGGCGTCAAGGCCGAACTGGATTTCGATCTGCGGGATGCCGGCGGGCATTGGCGGGATATCACCGAGTACGAATTCGCCGAGTTTACGGTTGTCTTTCACCATGTCGCGCTCGCCCTGGTAGACGGCGACCTTCAGGTTTTTCTGGCCATCGACGCTGGTGGTGTACTTACGGCCTACGCGGGTCGGCACCTTTGAATTTCGGGCGATGATGGGGTCCATTAGTCCACCGACGGTTTCGATGCCTAGGCTTAGGGGCGTGATGTCGAGCAGCAACACATCTTTCTGGTTGCCGGCCAGCACATCGGCCTGGATGGCGGCGCCGATGGCTACCACCTGGTCGGGATCAAGGGTGTTGTTGACCGCTTTGCCGAAAAAATTAGTGACCTCTTTTTGTACGAGCGGTACACGGGTAGAACCGCCGACCATAATGACGTGATCAATCTCGTTGGTCGTTATTTTAGCGTCTTTTAGGGCGCGGCCGCAGGATGCAAGGGTCCGCTTGATGAGCGGAGTAAAGAGGACGTTCACCTGGTCACGATCGAGGTAAAGCGTGATACCATGGAACTCCGCCGTGAAGCTGTCCTCTGTAGAAAGGAGCTTCTTAGCCGCTTCGGCGAGGAGCCGAATCTCTCCGCGCTTCTCCGCCGTATTGATCTTAAGGGATTTTTCGTTGATCCAGTGGTCAACGATGGCCTGATCGAGGTCGTCGCCACCGAGGAAGGTATCGCCGTTGGTGGAAAGCACCTCGAAGATGCCCAGTTCAATGCGGAGGATGGATACGTCGAAGGTGCCGCCACCGAGGTCGTACACAGCGATGGTACGGCCTTCGTCTTCATCCTGTAGTCCGATACCATAGGCAAGGCTGGAAGCCGTCGGTTCATTCACAATGCGAAGCACATCGAGGCCCGCCAAACGGCCAGCATCGCGGGTAGCCTGCCGCTGAGAATCGTTAAAATAGGCGGGAACGGTAATTACCGCACGGCTGACTTCGCTCCCCAATTCTGCCTCGATCCGCGCTTTGAGCGACTTAAGAATTTCGGCAGAAAGCTCAATGGGGCTGTAGTATTTGTCTTTTCCGTCCGGGCCGGGCACGGCAATCTTCACGAGCCGGTCTTCGTCTTCATCAATAATCCGGTAACCGAAGCGATTTTGGACGGAGGAAAGGTCTCCGTAGCTTTTGCCCAGTAGGCGCTTTACGGAATAGATCGTTCGTTCGGGAGCGGTGGTGAGGTAAGGCTTGGCGTCATCGCCCACCAGCACGGAACCGTCTTCCGCGAAGTGTACGATACTGGGCACCAAAACGTTTTTCCCGTCGGCACCAGCAACGGCCTCCGCCGTACCATCAGAAACGACCGCTACTAGGCTGTTTGTCGTGCCAAGGTCAATGCCGACGATAGTCTGGCCTACAGAACTTACCGTCTTGTCTTCTTTTACTTTACCGGCCTGAAGGTCGATGCTAAATTTTGCCATTATGATTTTTGGGTTTCGGTTGGAACGTACCGGGAAGAGAGATGGTTGTACTAAGGGCACAGGTTATCAGCCTCGACCGTTGGGCACGGTTGTGCCATCGTCTTGGAACGGTGGTGTTGACCCGCGATGTTTAGTGTAGAAACACAATCCGCATATAAACATGTTTATATGCGGATTTTACTGGACAGCCCTACTGCTCCTCGGTGTCCTCTTTACTATTTATTTCTCCATGCATCTTCTCTAGTCGGGCAGCAGATTCGTCCGTCCCGGTAAGTGCAAGGCTAAGCGCGGTATAATCAGTCGCTTCCCGCAGGTTATTGGCAATGCGTTTGAGCATGAGCTCAAAATAACAGTCCTCGATATCGGCCAGGGTTTGAATATTTTCCTGAAAGCTTATCTGACCATCTTCGCTGGGGCGGAAGAGGTAGCATTTAAACAGCACCTGCCGAATTTTCTTAACCTCGGTCATGGTAGCGCCCGGCATATCTTGAGAAAGCTGGTTGTAGCATTCGTCGTCAAGTTCCTTAAACGATTGGAACTGTCCGAAATCACGCAAGAAGGAAGAGTATATGTCTATACCGACCCACATTACTTGGGGTAGAGGCATCCTAACGCCCTGTTGTGCAGCAATCCGTAAATAATATTTAGGTAGATCCTGGGCCTGGCTGCCAGAGTTAGCCGTAGGGCGTTTGGCACCCTCCAGGTCATAGTAATCCTTGAACTCATCACAGGTTTCGCGCAGTGCATCGTCCTTTAGTGAATCGGTCCCCAAGCCATGAACATGACAGCCCAAAGCCTTGAGGGCTTCCACGAGTTTAACGTAGTCGTTGTCCATACCAACCAATACCACCTTGGTGACATCTTCATTGTCCCGAATGAATCGTTCTATCCGTGTAACTAGAGAGGAAAAGACATCAGCCGGAGCGTACTGGTCTTCAGGAAAAACCTGAACCAGAACAGTTTCTTCCAGTAGTAGAGGTTCCCGGTAACGTGCCATCCAGTGCCAGTTACCAAAAGCTTCATTGGTAAGAACCTGGCCCAAGGAACGAGCATAATCCACGACAGCTTCTACGCTGACCATTTTCGGCTGGAGACGCCCATTTGCTTTCTTATGGCCGGGATGGCCGTGCTTATCAAGCATTAGTGCTTGATGCAAGTGTTCAAAATCCCAGAAAATAGCTATAATATCAGACATGTGCAAAAAAAAGCTTACAAAAGTAGAGTGTGAAACGCAAAGTTAGCGTTCAGGTTACGACAAATACAAAATTCAACCTCTACTATGTGTCCGTTAAGGCGCAGACAAAAATTGGGATATTTAAGGAAAGCCCCTAAATGATTGTCATTTAGGGGCTTTTGTTAAAGATAAATTTTGTCGAGAAGCAGCTACGCAACGCTGCGTTCACGCATCGCTTCTTCGTACATCTTCTGAAGTTTCTTACGCGCGAAGAAAATACGAGACTTTATAGTCCCCAGTGGGCTCCCAAGTTGCTCTGCAATTTCATCATACTTATAGCCTTGGTAGGCCATCAGGAAGGGAACACGGAAATCGTCGGGCAAGCGGTCTACCAATTCCTGAAGCTCATTAAAAGTCACTTCGCTTTCACCATCATTCAACACCGTTTTGTTACCACTATTAATGTAGTAGTTATTAGGCGTCTGGTCTATAATAAGGTTACGACGGACCTTCTTACGGTAGTTATTGATAAAGATGTTACGCATAATCGTAACAGCCCAGGCTTTGAAGTTGGTACCAGGATTATACTTTTCGGCGTTGGTCATGATACGCAGGGCAGTGTCCTGATATAGGTCTTCTGCATCGTTCATATTGCCTGTGAGTTTCAAGCTGAAAGCGCGAAGACTATTTGTAATAGTGCTCAGGAGGTCCTGAATTTCTTTCTGTTGCTTCTTTGTGGCTTTCATTTTTTTAATTTTTGGCTGTAATTGTAAAGATTCTTTACAAAGATAAGCATTATCGACAATTGACGCAAGCCTTTTTGCCGTAAGTCTACTAAATACGTACAAAAGGCGTGCCGTGGCCCGCCAGAACGCGGAAGACGTAAAAAAAAATGACAGTTATCAACCATTTTTGTCAACGAGTTGTAAACATAAAGTAATTAATTGGCAAGACAATATGAAAACGAAGGAAGTCATAAAGCCGGTAAAGCAGGCCCTACCCAACTTTATCGCCTCCAACCTTAAAGTACTGCGCAACCGAGAGGGGTGGTCTCAGTCCGAGCTAGCGGAAAAAGTATTCCTCAACCGGGGGAACATCGCAAGTTACGAGAGCGGTTCGGCAGAACCAAATATATGCAAGCTACTCAGGATCAGCAACTTACTTAAGATTAACCCACGAGACATCACCCGCCGCGACCTCAGCGACCCTAATGAGTTGTTACTCGCTCAGCTATCTCATGATGAGCGCCGGATGGAAGAGAAAGAACGCCTCGCTCAATTACGCCACCGGGCTATTGAGCTTACCGAACTGGTGCAATCTTCTCGTCGCCTGTTTCAGTATAAGCGTCGTAACCTGAATAACCCATGCAAAGAAGCCGACCTCTTCGCCGCCCAGTACGAGCAGCTTTATGAAGTGACCCAGCAATTACTGGAAGAGCACCGGGAGTTATTGGGAGAAGTAGGATGCCAGTGCGACTAGCCTTTATGTCAGGCGCCTTGACATTATGTCCGACAACTCTAGATTTACCATGCACTTTCGTCAGGCCAAAGTATCTGATGCATCCTCCATAGCTACCATCCATACGCGCAGTTGGCAGCTACACTACAGGGGCGCCATGTCCGACCAGTACCTGAACCATGAAGCCCCGGCCGAGCGCGACCGTTTTTGGACAGTAAGGCTGACCGATCATCAAGGCCAAATACAAACCATAGTTGCGTACAATAGTAAGCAACTCACGGGGTTTTGCTGCCTGGAGCCTGACATTCACCCAAAAGATGGCTACTACCTTGACAACCTCCACGTAATTCCCGAAGCTAAAGGTAAAGGCATTGGTAAGTCACTAATGCAAAAAAGTGCCGCGCTGCTGTTGCGGGAGCGTCCGGACGGAAGAATTTACCTTTGGGTCCTCGCCGACAATACGGATGCCATCAGTTTCTACTATCACCTTGATGCCAGACAGGGCCGTTCGGAAATTCTGTCTCTGGCGGGTAATAAGGTAGAAGCTCTAATGATGTGGTGGCCACTAAGTGAGATGGCTGGCTGGGAATAAGATCTTGGTTTCAACATTAAACCCTACAGTAGCGTTTCCAACCTATATTGCACAGCACATTTAAGCTATTCATTACATGGAACTCTACGACATCAACCGCGCTGCCCTAATCATCTCACCAAGCCAAACCTTGCTGAAGTGGGCCATTAGTGAGCAGCCTAGCCTGGCCGAAGAGATCGACCTTGATGATCCTTCGGACCTAAGTACCGTGTACCTTCTACCCGATTTTGAAGGTATTGAGGACGCTGACGAATGGATTGAAGACAATTTTCTTCCCATCCTGGAGACCCTGCTCGAAGAGTGGATTCCAGACGATAACTGGCCCGAACGCCTTGAGTTCAGGCACCTAGAGAAGTACGCAGAGTACTCCTTTAGCAACGTGGTTATCGATACCGTTGACCCGTCCTATGATGAAGCTTAAAAAGGCGTACCCCACCCTTTTCTTCCCTTGCTCCTTTTATCCTTTGCCTGGCACCTGCGGCCGCGCCCCTGTTCGTCCTTATAGTTCGTTAGACTTCTGACCCGTTAGTGGAACGAGACAACGAACTTCTAACAGTCTGACGAACTAACAGCCTAACATACTTCCCCTTTGACCTATCAAGCTCCCTCCCCGGCCATTGCCGCTCTCGTAAACCTAAAGCCCGACCCCTTACTTTTTTTTGGCCCGGATCGTAACCTGATGCTGATTGCCGAACGGCCGAGCTACCCTTCGATCGAAGAGCTGCGTGAGCCAAAATTAAAGCTGGCCGGTCGCCAGATCAACCCTGCGACGTATACACCTTATGGCCACCGGGGATACCATGCCCCCCGGCTACGTGATTTGAAAACAGGAAGAGAAACCCCGTTCAAAGGCATTCCGGAAGGTGGAACGTTCCGCTCTTTCACCTGGTCACCCAACGGAAAACGCATCGCTTTCTGCATGAATACCCCGGCTGGTCTCCAGCTCTGGAGCTGCCCGACGGACACCCTAGAATGTGTACCTCTCGGCGCAGCCGACCTCAACAACAGCCTTGGTGGACACACCTTCGAATTCGTAACCAATAACGTTATAATGACGAAGCGGCGGGTCGCAGGTGCAAAGAAACCTTCCGAAGAAACAGCGGTTAACGGCCCTAACGTACAGGACACCAGCGGTAAGGAAGGCCGCAACCGCACCTACACCAACCTACTACAAAGCCAGCACGATGTAGAAGTTTTCCGCCACTATGCCGAAGCCCAAATCTGGCTAGCTGACTTCAGCACCGGCACTGAGGAAAAATGGGGCGAACCGGGTATCATCTCCGGAGTAAAGTCGAGCCCCGACAAGCAATACTTCCTCTCCGTACGGGTAACTGAGCCTTTCAGCTTCAGCGTACCCTTCGAGAAATTCGCCGATCAGGTAGAAATGCTGGATGCCAAAGGAAGCCTCATCAAGGTACTCTCCGAGCGCCCAGCCCGTGAGCATATTCCAGCTCCTTTTGACGCGGTAGCCACCACTCCGCGTCGCTATAACTGGCGTAGCGACCACCCAGCCCAGCTCTACTGGACCCTGGCTCAGGACGAAGGCGACACCCGCAACGAAGCTGATTTTCGCGACCAGCTCTTCTACCTCGAGCCGCCCTTTACCGGCGAGCCGCAGCCAAGCGTAAAGATGCCCCTCCGTTACGGAGCCATCCGCTGGGGACGGGGAGACCTGGCCATCTTCATCGACTGGAGCTACAAAGATCGCCAACAGGTAACCCGCCGCTGGTGGCCCGACGAACCCACCCGCACCGCAGAGGTGATCTTCGACCAAAACTGGGAGGACAACTACAACGACCCCGGCATGTTCATGACCATCACCCAGCGCAACGATCACTCCGTTTTACTGACCCGTGAAGAGGGAACGAAAATGGTACTCGCGGGTATCGGTCACGGGCCCGAAGGCAGCCAACCATTCATCGATACGTATGAGATTGCTACGGGAGAAACCGAGCGCCTCTGGCAGTCTGCTCCACCACTATTCGAATACCCCGGCTATTTCCTCGATGAACACCCGGACTGGATCTTTATGGGCCGTGAACAAACTACGGTACGGCCGAACTTCTACCTCCGCAACCTCATTTCCGGTGAAGAAATTCAGCTCACCGACTACGGGCATCCTTACCCGCAGCTGCGCGACGCTAATCTGGAAAAGCTGGAATACCCGCGCGAAGACGGCGTTCAGCTGCGAGGAGACCTGCACACACCGCAGGACTTCGTGGCGGGAGAAAGTAAGCCCCTACCAGTGTTCATGTGGGCCTACCCTCAGGAATATAAGGATGCGGACAAGGCTGGGCAAATAACGACGAGCCCGCACCAGTTTACGCGCATTTCGCCGCTCAGCCCGCTGCCTTTCCTGGCGGCTGGCTTCGCCATTCTGGACGACTTCTCCATGCCAATCGTTGGCGAAGGCGACCAGGAGCCCAACGAAACGTTCATCGAACAAGTACAGATGAACGCTAAAGCCGCCGTAGAAAAGCTCGTGGAAATGGGAGTGGCTGACCCCGACCGGATTTACGTCGGCGGTCACAGCTACGGCGCTTTCATGACGGCGCATTTGCTCGCACATACCGACTTGTTCGCCGGCGGCATCGCCCGCTCCGGAGCGTATAACCGGACGCTAACGCCCTTTGGTTTTCAGGCAGAAGAACGCTCTTTTTGGGAAGTCCCAGAGACTTACATCAAGCTCTCACCTTTCGTTCATGCCGATAAAATCGACGCACCGCTGCTGCTGATCCACGGTGAAGAAGACGCCAATTCGGGTACTTACCCGGTACAGAGCAAGCGCTTATTCGCTGCTTTGAACTCGTTAGGCAAAACGGCGCGGCTCTGCCTACTGCCGCACGAAGACCATAGTTACGCTGCGGAGGAGTCCATTCTGCATATGCTTTGGGAAATGGAGCGGTGGATGACGGCGGAGGAAGAGTAGCTTAGTAATGTAGTCGCTGCCGCATGAGGTAGGCGGCAAGATGATGACAAAGAAGAGGCTGTTCTACAAACTCTGCTCCTTCAAATGTTTCTTTGCACCAGCGGCCGCGCCATAGAAAACGCTCCCGACGAACGGCGTATCTTCGCCCTCCGCCAACCTAAGCCGCCCCCAACACGTTTCCCCACCAGCCAACGATCAATTCATCCCCGGCAAGCATGCTAATAGACACTTTCCTTTTCAACTTCGGCCAGTACGTACTTCTGCTAAAAACCGCGGTGGCCAAGCCTGAGCGGTTCTCGATGTACTACAAAGAGACCGTTCGCCAGATGGATGCCATCGGCGTCGGCTCAGTCTTCATCGTGATCCTGATTTCGATGTTCATCGGTATGGTGACGGCCGTACAGTTTGCCGACCAGCTGGGCGATAGCTTCGTACCGACCTACTATATCGGCTATATTGTACGCGACATCACCATCATCGAGATGGCCCCAACGATCACCTGCTTGGTACTAGCGGGTAAAGTTGGCTCCAACCTGGCGGCCGAAATCGGTGGGATGCGCCAAAAAGAACACATTGACGCGATGGAGATCATGGGCGTTAATACTGCCGCTTACCTGATCATGCCTAAGCTTGTAGCAGCCGTCTTCGTAATACCTCTGCTGGTAGCTATTTCCGCCTTCGTTTCCATCATCGGTGGCTACGTGGCTACCGTATGGCCAGGTACGCTTTCGCATACGGAATACGTGCTGGGACTGCGGTCTTACTTCGTGCCGAGGTACGTATTTATGATGTTCGTCAAAGCTTCAGTCTTCGCTTTCCTGCTGACTTCCGTAAGCTGTTACCTTGGCTACTACGTAAAGGGCGGAAGCATTGAACTGGGCGAAGCTAGTACCAACGCTGTGGTCGTCTCCAACGTACTGATTCTGCTTTTCGACTTCATTATCGCCTTATTACTGACCTAAGAGCCCCACAGAACATCTGCTATGATCCGTACGATCGACATCGAAAAATCCTTCGGGGACAACCAAGTGCTCAAGGGTATTACTACTGAGTTCTACGACGGTAGGCCAAATCTCATCATCGGTGCTTCCGGAGCGGGGAAGACCGTATTATTGAAGTTACTCATTGGCCTGTTCACGCCGACTTCTGGACAAGTAATGTACGATGACATCAACATCTTCGACCTCAATAAAAAGGAACTGCGCCAGATTCGGATGACAATCGGGATGCTATTTCAGGGCAACGCCCTCTTTGATTCTATGACCGTTGGCGAAAACATTCAGTTCCCGATGGACATGTTTACCCGACGCACCCTCAAGGAAAAACGGATGCGGGTAGACCAATGCCTGGAAATGGTTAACATGGAGGGTATCAACAATCGCTACCCCTCAGAGGTCTCCGGCGGTATGCAAAAGCGTGTCGGCATCGCCCGCGCCATGGTGCTAGAGCCGAAGTACCTCTTCTGTGACGAGCCCAACTCTGGCCTCGACCCACAAACCTCCATCCTGATCGACAAGTTGATCTGCGATCTCACCATCCGCAACAACATCACCACCGTCATCAATACCCACGACATGAACTCCGTAATGGGCATCGGAGACAACATCCTGCTGATGAAAAACGGTCACGTTGCCTGGCGGGGTGATAAGTCTCAGGTGCTGGAAAGTGATAATGAGACATTAGAGGACTTTATTTTTGCCAGTCCCTTTTTGCGGCGGCTTCGGGAGGATGCGCTTAAGCTCCGGCACGGGGAATAGTCCTCTAGTCGCTATAATGCCACATTACTACACTACTTTTACAGCGTGAAGCTAACCACCTCCTACCGCGACATCTGGAAGGTCTCCCTGCCCATTATCATTGGCAGCGCGGCCCAGAACATAGTAGCGATGACGGACAGCGTCTTCCTATACTACACCGACGAAGAGGACTTCGCCGCTATCGGCTTCGTAGCCGCTTTTTACATCATTGTTGCGGCCATCGGCTTCGGCTTCAGCCGGGGCGGACAAATACTAATGGCCCGCCGGGCCGGGCAGGAAAAGCCGGATGAGGTTGGGCGCGTCTTTTACTCTACGGTTTATTTTGAGCTGGCGCTGGCCGTGATTATGTTCCTGTTTATGACCCATGGGGCCTACTGGTTATTCGCTAGCCTGGTGGATTCTGACGTGATCTTCCTTAAGTCGTTAGAATACCTAGAGATGCGAAAATGGGGCGTATTTGCCAGCTACTTCGGCGTAGCTTGTATTGCGCTTTACACCGGTATTGCACGGCCACTCTTCATCATTATCGACACTTTAATCCTTGCCACAGTCAATATTTTTCTGGACCGGGCGCTGATCTTTGGAATGTACGGCTTTCCGGAAATGGGCATCGCTGGGGCGGGACTGGCCAGTACAATCGCGGAGTACGTGGCTTTGCTAGTGTTTGTAGTATACATGATTTTTGATCGAAAAAATCGGGTCTATAATATCTTCAAACTACCGAAATGGGACCCGGTCATCATCCGGGAGATCGTTAGCTTATCCGTGCCCATTGTGGCGATGTCGGTAGTGGGGCTGAGCAGCAGCTTTGTCTTCTTCGGGCTGGTAGACAACTTTGGAGAACGGGCGCTGGCGACTACGAACATCGTCCGCATCGCCTACCTCATCCTCAGCATTCCGGCCTGGGGTTTCTGCACGGGTATCAACACGATGGCCAGCTACTTCGTAGGAGCCGGCCAGCCGGAAAATATCCGGCCGGTACTATGGAAAACGTCCATTCTTTGCCTAGGCATCACGACGCTGATGATCGTGCCGCTATTGGCCTTTCCCCGTTATTTCCTCTACCCTATTCTCGGCGACGAGCGGGCCTACCTCATCGATGCGGCTTACCCAATCTTCTGGGTACTATGGGGTATCCTGACGACCTTCAGCTTCGGCAGTATTTTCTTCAACGGCCTGATCGGAGCGGGGGAGACCAAGCTGGCGCTAAAGGTGCAGAGCATAGTAGCTGCCGCCTACATTATAATAATTTTCGTAGCCGTCCGGGCATCGTGGGGAACGATGGTACTGGCCTGGTCGGTGGAGATTCTTTACTGGATTGCGATTTTTATGGTGGCCTGGTTATTTTTTCGAAAACCTCAGTGGAATGCGTGAGTTGCCAACTTAGCGGCTCAGCAGACTTTGTCAGCACAAGCAGAGCTGGCAAAAGCATTAGGTTTGGCCTTGAACACAAAGCCCATACCCAGGATATAGCCCATGGCTTCCTTCAGGGCGACGTTGGACTCGAAAGAAGGGTCGGTGTTGATGTCGGCGTGGACTTCCAATTCAACCTTATGCTCGTCTAGTAAGTGACAGAGGGCGTAAGCAACTTCTACGGACTTACCTACTTCAAGAATCATCCGCTCACGGATAGACATCTGCTGTTCGTTCTTATAGTTCGTGATGAACATAAAGCCTCCCTTTTTTTCACGCAAGAACACGATTACGGTAGCAAACTCGGTGATTTTACCACGGACCTGGCTGTCGGTACCAATACACACCTTGAGCTTATGACCGGCTTCCTTTTCCCGAACCAGGGTGCTGCGCACGGCTTCTACGATAGGCAGATCTATAGAGCGACCGTCTAGGCGGCGCCATTTCATGTCGATCAGGGCGGATTGGTTCATGGCTCAAAATTTATTGGCGCGTTGCTGAATCTCTGAGTTACTGCCGTTGTTTCTGTTCGCGGCGGCTCACTTCGTGGTAACCTTCGATTACTTGCTCACCCTAGGTGAGCAAACATAGTGTAGTGACTGACGATAGCAGTAGCAACTTAACAGCTTACTTTCGCACGCTAAGATAACTCTTCGTCTTCGGAAAAAAGTTGCAACGCTTCCATTTTTACAAAAATAAAACATGGCTCAACACCTTCATTATCAGGAGATAGGCACCAGGTTACCATGCAGATAGGAAGCTAGGAGGACCGCTTTCCTTAGCGTGAGAACCGGTTCCCACGTTTCCGTTAGTACCCGCCCGTACCTACCGACGAACGCCCCCCTAAAGACTACTCCGCACCATCGCCGACCACGAAGGTGTGATCGTTTATCTTCGTACTTCAAACAGATGAATAGCCACGTAGCGAAATCGGTATAGCCCCGCGCCCAAGTCGTATCTTTCCCCATAAAAACTATTGATCATGCGCTATTTACTTCCTCTACTTCTCAGCTTCCTATTTTTCTCTTGCGGCAATGACACTCCGCCGCCACCCGCCATGCCGCCGCTAAGCGACCTGCCGTTGATTCCGCTGCCCGTGGAAATATCGAATTCGGAAGGTTACCTGTACGTGAATCCAGCAAAGAGTTTTGCAAATGAGGGCGCGGACGCAGGAGCAATGGCCTACTTGAAAAGCAAAAAAGTACCGGCCCTCCCCCTAACCACCAGCATGGACACCAACTTACAGCTGATGGATGGTGCCTACCTCCTCCAGATCGCTCCCGAGGGCGTAAACATCAGCGCCAAAGACCAGGCTGGACTACTCAACGGCGCCATCACCCTGGAGCAGGTCGTTGCCTTTAGCCCCAACACCGAGCGCGGGCTCTTCCTTTCCGCCGGCACCATCACCGATCAGCCCCGCTACGCCTACCGTGGCTATATGCTCGATGTGGCGCGGACCTTCTTCGGCGTCGATACCGTCAAGCAGGTCATCGACCGGATCTCTACCTACAAAATCAACCACCTCCACCTGCACCTTAGCGACGACCAGGGCTGGCGGATCGAGATCAAATCGTGGCCCGGACTGGCCCAGATCGGCGGTATGTTCGAAGTCGATGGTACCCGTGGTGGCTACTACACCCAGGAGGACTACAAAGAGATCGTCCGCTACGCAGCGGTGCAGGGCATCACGATCGTTCCCGAAATCGACATGCCCGGCCACACCAACGCCGCCCTAAACGCCTACGCCGAACTCAACCTGGACGGTAAGGCCCGTGATCCCTACGTTGGTACCGACGTCGGCTTCAGCACGCTCGATGCGAACAAGGAAGTCACCTACGAATTCATCGACGCCGTAGTCGGTGAGATTGCCGCCATTACCCCCGGCCCGTACTTCCACATTGGCGGAGACGAAAGCGCCGTTACCCCGCACGACGACTACGTGAAGCTAATCCGCCGCGCACAGAAGATCGTCATCTCCCACGGCAAGAAATCCATCGGCTGGGATGAAGTCGCCTTAGCGGGTCTAGACGAAGGCAGCGTCGCCCAACTTTGGGCCAGCGCAGAATATGCCCTCAAAGCAAAGGAAGGAGGTAATCAGGTGCTCTTCAGCCCCGCCACCCGTACCTACCTCGATATGCAGTACGACAGCCTAAGCCCACTCGGCCTGCACTGGGCTGCCTACATCGAAGTAGACTCCGCCTACCTCTGGGACCCCAAGACCATGGTGGACGGCATCACCGACGCCGACATTTTAGGCATTGAAGCGCCGCTCTGGGGCGAGACCATCCGGAGTATCGAAGATATTGACTACCTCACCTTCCCCCGCCTCCTAGCTTTAGCCGAAGTTGCTTGGACGCCGCAGCCCCAGCGTAATTATGAGGACTTTTTGCGGCGGTTGCGGGCGCAGCAGGATTGGCTTAAAGAGAAGGGTATTGGGACTTATGATACCCGGGTGCTGAAGTGATCTAAATTGGTTTTCTCCCGGCGCAACGGTCACCGTATCGGCCTTCGGCCTCTACTATGACCGTTGCGCCGGGAGAAAACCAATTCACTAAAAGTCATTAGGCTTATACTTCGGCGCTGCGCTCTTGGGTTAGTTTCCCAAACACACCCATGTCCAGAACCTACGCCCTCGCGCCTTCATCTTCGCTACCGTTACGCTCGTTAGTGGGCTTTTTTATGGGCAGTATTGGTATTTTACTGGGCGGCAAGCGGAGGCTTCTGCTTTTGCTGCTGGGGTTCATGAGCGGATTGTGGAGGGGCAGTTGGAGGAGATGAGACGAATGACTGTTGAAGGCACCAAAAGGCTTAAAGACGAGACAAAGGAGCGTTTCCGCCCCATTCAGGGTTTTATTTATGAAGTTGAAGAAAAACGTGAAGCTTACCTTAAATTAAGCAGATCAATCAAGCCCACTATCAACGATTCAAGACTCCTTACAGAAGAATTAGTCTTGCTGCACAACGGTCAGTTGGAGTGGCTCCAGGCTCGGACCCAGGAGTTGTTACTTGAACACGGAGGCCAAATGGACCTGAGCCAGGAAGACATTAAAGTTAAGGGCGCATACCTAAAAACGGCAATTGATGAGCGTATAAACACCTCGCTCAGTATACGGGACGCCGATCTTAGC
>JAPKCQ010000088.1 GCA_026421165.1 Lewinella sp.
CGTCTAAAAGCGAAGCGTCTAAAAGGGCACCGCCCGTCTAAAAGCGAAGCGTCTAAAAGGGCACCGCCCGTCTAAAAGCGAAGCGTCTACCCCTTACTTCCCGAAAAGTGATCCTCCTTCCGCCGGAACAAGGCATTAAACGAAGTAAGCGACCCGTAGATCCGCGTAATATACTGCTGCAGGTTCACCTTCTCTTCGTCCGTAAGTTTACTAGCGTTTATACGTTGCTCCATCACACGTATGCGGTCGCGAACCATCACGATCTTATGAAAGAAGGTATCGATGGGCATTTCTTTATTGGCCAAGCCGTCTTCGCCGGGTTGAAGAATCAGGATACCGTCGATCCATTTATCACCAAGTTGGGTCGTTTCCTCGATTCCGTTGTAGGTACGCAGGATACGGATCAAAGCTTCCTCGGCTTCATTGAAGGAGACCACTTCGTCGGGTTCGATGGCTTCGATTATATCCCATCCGGAGAATTCACGGCCTACCGATTTCATGCCTTGAGACATGAACATGACGTCGTAAGCGGCTTTATAGAGTTTAATAATTACGCCCTCTCCGTAGGCTGGGTGGCGGACGCGGCTGCCTACGCCGAGGGTGGTGGAATTGCTCATGGTTTTTTATTTTAAGGGACGGGAAATAAATGAAGTATTGTTCTTGACCTAATGAATTTTAGCTACTGGTGAGGCAGGCTACAAACGAGCCAGCAAAAAGATAGCGTATTAGTTATGTATGGCTACTTGTATCTATAATTCGACGGGCGTAGCACCTCTGCCTTTCACCACAAAAAAAGTGATGTAGGTAGTGCGGAACTTTTCACCCTCGTCGGTCTCTATCGGATAATGGGTAACGACCTTCAGGGTATGCCGGCCGGGGGTGGGAGCGCGCGTACTCAGGTCGAAGCGAACACCGAACTGTTCGGCCGCTACTTCGGTTACACGGTATTCACGGAGAGCGGTGGGAAGGTTAAGCGGTTGCTCGTCGAGGTACAGATCAATGTATTCTCCGGTGCAGGCGATGAGGCGTTTACGCTTGGCTTTACGTTCTTTCGGGCGGGCCAAGTCGTCGACTTCCGGTTGGGAGCAACCTTCCAGCATGATTGATAGTTCCCGCTCAGGCAAGGGCACCCATACCCACAGCGGGCCGTTCGCCACGGGGTAGAGGGCGGATAGGAACGGCTCGTACAGTACGCCTTCGTAGCCGGAGTCGGCGTAGTTGCTAACGTCGATGCCCGTTTCATCGTCGCCCATACGGTGGTATATATTATCCATGAACTGAGGCTTGATTCCGTCGGCCATACCCAGGGTAATACCGAGCAGGAGCGACCCAACAATCGAGACGCCCAGCGCTTTCACGACCACCTTCCCTGGCTTCTCCTTGGGGGTGGTGTTACTGCTAATGAGCATCAAGCCAGTGGCCGTATACCGGGTATTGACGGGGTAGCTTAGGGAGATCATTAACTTCGACAGCGGAAAGTGGCACCGCTTCACCCACGCCCGCTCCCGAAGTTTTGGCAGGGCCAAAATTGTAGTGAAGATGGAGATGGTAAAGATCAGTACCACCGGGCTTAGCCCGATGCACCACGCCCAGAAATCAGGCACGCCTACGCTTTGCAGAAAAGTTAGCAGCAGGATCGCCACGGACATAATCAAGCCGAGATTAAAGAGCAGACCGATAAAGGCGAAGCCCGTCCCGAACATCCCGCTGGCCATCCGGTCGAGCCGGTCGATGAAGCCGTCGATGTCGCCGTATTCCGCCTTCACCTTTTGCTGGTAGTCCTTACTCGACAGGGCCGTCTCCACAATGCCATCGGGGTAGACACTATTGAGGCCTACCAGCCCGATCCACAGCGCCCGAACGATGAAGTGCAACACGAAAAGTAGGACCAGGCCATACACGAAAAGCGCCCAGTACGACGTAGCGAAAAACCATAATTGAAGCGAGGCGCGCTCGTAGTTCAGTAAAAGGTAGTGCTGAAAATTCTCCAGTACTCCCGGTAGTTGTAGGGAGCCTAAAAGGGCGGCACCGGAGATGATCAGCTCGGCCTGCCAGCTCTCCCGCTCTAATTTTCGCAGCCACTTTGGTTTTGAGGTTTTGATTTCGTCCATAGATCAAATATAGTGGAATATAGAGGAAAGGTTATGTCACGAAGGGAGGCGTGTGTGTAACAAATTACACGGTGGGTTAAGCGCCTCTGACGCGACCTGCCTCTAACTAATCGCACCAGAAGCGTTCAACTCACTCAAGAGTGCAATTTGTTATACAATAATATGACACCTAAGAGCAAATAAAGGGTCGTATCTTGCCCTCAAAACCTACCGTATGCGCCGCTTGTTCTTCTCCATTTTTATGCTTATTCTTATGACCGCCGCCCTCTCTGCACAGTCTGACCCCAGCCCCTACGCGCTCTTCAATGAAGACGGTAAGCAGACGAAATTCAAGAAGCTCGTCAAGAAAGCCCTGAAAGCCGATGTTATCCTCTTCGGAGAGAGCCACAACGACGCCATCGTCCACTGGCTTCAGTATAACCTTGCTTTGCACCTGCGCGCCGCCGCCCCCTTAAGCATCGGTATGGAGATGTTTGAATCCGACCAGCAGAGCATTCTCAACGATTACCTCTCCGGAAAAGTAGAAGCCTCCTCCATCGACTCCGTCGGCGAAGGACTCTGGAACAACTTTAAAACCGACTACCAACCAGTTGTAGACTGGGCCGCCAAAAACGACGTCGCGGTTATCGCCACCAACGTACCCCGCAAATACGCCCGCATAGTTTTCAAAGGTGGTCTGGATGCCCTCACCGAACTCTCCGCCGAGGAAAAAGTACTCCTCCCCACCCTACCGATTCCCTACGACGCTACCCTCCCCGGCTACGTCAAGATGCTGGAAATGATGCCCGGCGGCCACAGTGGTGAAACCTTCCCCATGGCCCAGGCCATCAAGGATGCCGCAATGGCGCACTTCATCGCGAAAAACAAAGATGAAGGCGTCCGCTTCCTGCACCTCAATGGCAGCTATCATTCCGACGATAACGAAGGGATTGGCTGGTACCTGAAGAAGTACGCGCCGGAGCTGAAGGTAATGACCATTACCACGATTGAAGAAAGCGATCCAACGACCTTGAGTGCTGATAATCGCGGCAAGGCGGACTTTACAATTGTTGTTTCCGAAATGCTGGGTAAATCTTATTAAACCCAGCCGAAGCTCACTCCGTGAGCGAGCTTCCGATGTGCTCTCCGAGCGTGATTTTTGCTAGAGCTTCGCTCTTCTTCGGCTCAGCTTTACCAGAGGAAGGAAAAGGAGAGGAGCTTTCCCGTCTGCGGAATTCTAAAACGAGTTATTGAAGATGGTTGCCTTGAAGCCTTCTACTTTTATCGAATCGCTTCTATCTCTGATATTATACACGTGGCCATCATAATTTAGCTTGGTTTCAACAATCGAACGTTGGCTTAAACCACAACGCAACTCATCATCAAGGGAGAACTCGATAGCCTGATCCGCATTTACATCAGGTATAACACCTACACAATTGAGATTATCAAAGAAGACAGAGCTGTAGCGTTTTTCTTCGTAAGAAATAAATAACTCTACGTAGGCATCGTGGTCTTGAGAACCCGCTAAAATCAACTCCACATTCCGCAAGACACTCGTTGTGCTTGAAATAAGCGTGTCTGGTAATTCATCATTGCCGACTACGAATACACCGGCAGAGCTAATGAGGCTATCTCGCTCAAGTCTAATGCCAAAAGTTGCCGTGTAAGAATCACCTAACTGGCTTCCCTGAACTCTCTGTAGAGATTGGCCCCGGCCGCAAAAGTCAATCGTTCCGGTTGTTCCTTGGATTGAGTCGATACGCTCTAATTCGTAAGTAATAGTAATTCGTTCGCTAGGTAAAGCAGCAGCTTCCGGAGTACAAGCATTGATGACGAAACAGAATGAGAGAAGCAGGCTAAGCTTGGTCAAAGAAGTTGTCATTAGTTAGTTTTAGGTGACATTAAAGATAGAAAATAAAACGCCGGTCCTCCCAAGTAGAAGAGCCGGCGCCCTAACTTAAGGCCAACCAAAAAAACCACCGTGCGCCACCTCCTCATCACTCTCTGCCTACTTCTACCCCTCCTGACCTTCGCTCAGGACAATAAAAAGTGGGACATCTCCGCCCCCACCGGCGACTGGGACTGGAAAACCACCAGTTTCACCACCACCGAAGGTACCTGGATGAGCGTCGACCTCAGCCCCGACGGCAAGACCATCGCCTTCGATATGCTGGGCGACATCTACACGCTGCCCATCGAAGGTGGCAAAGCCAAGCCCGTTCGGGCCGGGATTCCATGGGAAGTACAGCCGCGCTTCAGCCCCGACGGCAAGCACCTACTGTTTACCTCAGATGCCGGGGGCGGAGATAATATCTGGGTCAAGAACCTGGCTACCGACAGCGTCCGCCAGGTAACCAAGGAATCATTCCGGCTCCTGAACAACGCTGCCTGGACGCCCGACGGGCAGTACTTCGTGGCCCGCAAGCACTTCACCTCCGGCCGCTCCCTCGGCGCGGGAGAGATGTGGCTCTACCACATCAGCGGCGGCACCGGCATCCAGCTGACGAAACGTAAGAACGACCAGCAGGACGTCAACGAGCCGAGCGTTTCGCCCGATGGCCGTTATGTTTACTACAGTGAAGACATGTACCCCGGCGGCTTATTCCAGTACAATAAAGACCCCAACGACCAGATCTACGTGATCAAGCGACTGGACCGAGAGACGGGAGAGATTAAGACGGTGGTTGGTGGACCGGGCGGTGCCTTCCGGCCGCAGATCAGCCATGACGGAAAGAAGCTGGCCTTCATTCGTCGGGTACGGACGAAGACAGTGCTGCACGTTATGGACTTGGAAAGCGGCCGCTCCTACCCCATCTTCTCCGGCCTGAGCAAGGACCAGCAGGAAGCCTGGGCCATCTTCGGCGCTTACACTGGTTACGACTGGACTGCGAATGATAAAGAGATCGTCGTCTGGGGCGGCGGCAAGCTCTGGCGGGTACCGACGGTGATGCCCGCCAACGGCAAAGAAAATACGGCGAAGGAAATTCCCTTCAGCGTAGACGTAGACATCAAAGTTTCCAAGACCGTTCGCTTCAAGAACAACGCCTTCGACGACAGCTTCGACGCGAAGGTGATTCGCCACGCGGTGACCTCGCCCGACGGGGAAACCCTAGCGTTTAGTGCGCTGGGCCACCTATACACTATGAGCCTTCCGGACAGTACGCCAACACGGCTGACCGACGAAGCCAACTTCGAGTTTGAGCCCAGTTTTTCGGCTGACGGTAAGACCATCGCTTACGTCACCTGGAGCGATGATGACCTCGGCTCCATTAAAACCATCGCTGCATCCGGCGGCCGCGCCCAAAAAGTGAGTAAAACACCTGGCATCTTCCGCGCGCCGAGCTTCGCGCCCGACGGAAAAACGATCGCCTACTTCCGTGAAAGCGGTAACAACCACCAGGGTTACGCCTACTGCCAGGAGCCAGGTGTTTATACTATCCCAACGGCAGGCGGCGAGGAAAACAGAATTAGCAAGAGCGGACAATACCCCGTTTTCAATCAGAAAGGCGACCGTGTTTTCTTCCAGAAAGGCGGTGTCCTCTTCGGCGCACTGAGCAAGGAATACTGTAGCGTAAAGGCCATTGGTGGCGACGAGCGGACGCACCTCAACGCTAAGCACGCCCAGCGCTTTTCCGTTAGCCCGGACAACAAATGGGTCGCCTGGTCGGAGCTACATAAGGTCTTCGTCGCGCCTTTCCCGATGACCGGAAACAAGGTGACGTTGGCCTCGAAAGGCAAGAATCTCCCCGTCGCCCAGGTAGCCAAAGACGCGGGCATCAACCTGCACTGGTCGGCCGATAGTAAGCGGCTGAACTGGACGCTGGGCAACCAGCTGTTCACCGACGAACTCACCGAGCGCTTTATGTTTCTGGAAGGGGCAGCCGACAGTGTACCGCCCATGGATACGACCGGCCTCCTGATCAAACTGAACGTCGTCGCTGACAAGCCCGACGGCCGCATCGCCCTCACCAACGCGCGCATCATCACGATGGAGGGTGACGAGGTGATCGAGCGCGGCACCATCATTCTCAACGGCAATAAGATTGAAAAAATGGGGGCGCGAACGCGGGTGCCAAGTGGGGTTAAAAGCATTGATTGTACCGGCAAGACCATCATGCCCGGCATCGTCGATGTACACGGACATTTGGGAGATTTCCGCTACGGCCTCAGCCCCCAACGCAACTGGTACTACTACGCCAACCTCGCCTACGGGGTTACAACGGCCCACGACCCGAGCTCTAATTCAGAGATGATCTTCAGCCATTCGGAGATGATCAAATCTGGCGAAATGATTGGCCCCCGCCTCTTCTCCACCGGTACCATCCTCTACGGCGCCGAGGGCGATTTCAAAGCTCCGATCAGTAATTTGGAAGACGCCCGCTCGGCCATCCGCCGCACGAAGGCCTACGGGGCCTTCAGCGTCAAGAGTTATAACCAGCCCCGGCGCGAGCAACGCCAGCAAATCATCCAGGCTTCCCGCGAACTCGGCATCATTGTGGTTCCCGAAGGCGGCAGTACCTTCCACCACAACATGAACATGCTCACCGATGGGCATACCGGCGTAGAGCACAACATCCCCGTCGCCCCACTCTTCCGCGACGTGCAGCAGTTCTGGAAATCAACCAAAGCCCACAACACCCCTACCCTGATCGTGAATTACGGCGGCGTCAACGGCGAATACTACTGGTACCAGAACACCAAGGTTTGGGAACAGGAACGCCTACTGACCTTCACGCCCCGCGGCATCGTAGACGGCCGCAGCCGCCACCGTACCATGATCCCCGACGAAGAATACGACAACGGCTATAAACTCACCAGCCGCTCCCTCTCCAAGCTCAACGACCTGGGAGTAGGCATCAACCTGGGTAGCCACGGCCAGCTGCAGGGCCTCGGTGCCCACTGGGAATTGTGGATGATTGGCCAGGGCGGCATCAGCAACCACGACGCGCTGAAAGCAGCAACCATCAACGGAGCCAAATACCTCGGTATGGACCACCAGATCGGCTCCCTCAAAGAAGGCAAACTTGCCGACCTGATTATCATTGATGGTAATCCGCTGGCGGATTTACGCGACTCCGAGAAGATCACGCACACCATCATCAACGGTCGGGTGTATGACGCCAAGACGCTCAATGAAGTTGGGATTCGGCAGAAAGAGCGGGGTAAGCTTTGGTTTGAGCAGGATGGTAGTGGTAATAACTGGCCGGCTTATCAGCAGGGATTTGGAGCTGCTGGTGAGCACTGTGCTTGTAGAGGCCACAACTAGTATAGTGTACTAGTACAGTAAGAGTGAAGGGCTGTGCCCTGGCGACTTAGCGTCGGGGGGCACCCCCTCCTTGGTCTAAAATGAGTTGTTGAAAATAGTCGCTTTTAAGCCTTCAACTTTTATCGAATCGCTGAGGTCCCGGGTATTATAAACGAAGCCATCATAACGGAGTCTGCAATTTGTAGGTAACGGCCTCTATCGCATAAATCCAGCTGACCTGACGCTTCGCTGGCCGAACCGATAGCCGCAACGTCATAGGTAACCATAACCTTTCTACTCGGTGTCGTATCGTCGTCGTCGTCGTCGCGTCCACAAGCACTAATTTGTAGGATCAACACAACTAAGTAGGCTCAAACAGAACAGGGCGTGAATCATGTGTCTATCGGCATTAGGTAGACACCATAGATAGAAAATAAAACGCCGGTCCTCCCAAGTGGAAGAACCGGCGCCCTAAAAGTCTAAAAGACCAAAGAACTAACAGACTAACGATCTAGTAGCGGTAGTGCTCCGGCTTGTAAGGTCCACCAACGGGAACGTCGATGTACTCAGCCTGGTCAGAAGAAAGTTCTTCCAGCTCAACACCGATCTTGGATAAATCATGTGTCTATCGGCATTAGGTAGACACCATAGATAGAAAATAAAACGCCGGTCCTCCCAAGTGGAAGAACCGGCGCCCTAAAAGTCTAAAAGACCAAAGAACTAACAGACTAACGATCTAGTAGCGGTAGTGCTCCGGCTTGTAAGGTCCACCAACGGGAACGTCGATGTACTCAGCCTGGTCAGAAGAAAGTTCTTCCAGCTCAACACCGATCTTGGAGAGGTGCAGGCGGGCGACTTTTTCGTCGAGGTGCTTAGGCAGCATGTATACCTTGTTTTCGTACTTGTCGCTATTTTCCCACAGTTCCAATTGCGCGAGCACCTGGTTGGTGAAGGAGTTTGACATTACGAAAGACGGGTGACCAGTACCACAACCGAGGTTCACCAGGCGGCCTTCGGCCAGGATGATGATGTCGTTACCCTCGATGTTATAGAGGTCAACTTGTGGCTTGATCTGGTCTTTGGTGTGACCGTAGTTTTCGTTCAACCATGTCATGTCGATCTCGTTGTCGAAGTGACCGATATTACAGACGATGATCTTGTCGTTCATCGCCCGGAAGTGCTGCTCGGAGAGGATGTTGAAGTTACCGGTAGCGGTAACGATGATGTCGGCACGGTGAATGGCAGTCATCATCTTCTTCACCTCAAATCCGTCCATTGCGGCCTGAAGAGCACAGATGGGGTCGGCTTCGGTGACGATTACGCGGGCACCGGCTCCACGGAGGGAAGCGGCGGTACCTTTACCTACGTCGCCGTAGCCAGCAACGATGGCGACCTTACCGGCCATCATTACGTCGGTGGCACGGCGAATCGCGTCTACTGCAGATTCCTGACAGCCGTACTTATTGTCGAACTTGGACTTGGTTACGGAGTCGTTCACGTTGATGGCGGGCATCACGAGGGTGCCTTTCTTCATGCGATCGTAGAGACGGTGAACGCCGGTGGTAGTTTCTTCGGAGAGGCCTTTAATTGCTTTGGCGAGCTCGGGGAAGTCGTCGAAGACCATGTTGGTGAGGTCACCGCCGTCGTCGAGGATCATGTTGAGGGGCTCACCGCCGGGGAAGGCGTGAAGCGTCTGCTCGATGCACCAGCTGAATTCTTCTTCGTTCATACCCTTCCAGGCAAAAACGGGGATACCAGCGGCTGCAATAGCGGCGGCGGCGTGATCCTGGGTAGAGAAAATGTTGCAGGAGGACCAGGTTACATCGGCACCGAGTTCCACAAGGGTTTCGATGAGGACGGCGGTCTGGATGGTCATGTGGAGGCAACCGGCCACGCGGGCGCCTTTCAGCGGCTTGGATGCACCAAACTCCTCGCGGAGGGCCATTAGGCCGGGCATTTCAGCCTCGGCGAGGCGAATTTCCTTGCGGCCCCAGGCGGCGAGGTTGATGTCTTTTACTTTGTAGTTCGTAGCGGTCGCGACTGCTGACATATATCGGTTTGTTTAGTTGAATTACAAAGGTAATGATTATTGTTATAGATTCTTGTTGGGCGAGCGTCATTTGATCGCTTCGCGTCTCCAACCCCGCTCGCCCAACAAGAATCCATAACACCCGACGGGATATCGCTTTGTAGTACGGTATTCGCTTTGCTGCAGTTTCATGGTAAGAGCGCGGCCGCAGGTGCAAGAGTTGGGATGGAGGAGTGAGGTTGCGTTGCCCTCTCCCCGGCCCCTCTCCTCGAGGAAGGAGCGGCGGCTCAGGCGGCAAAATGTACTGTTGTTGATAAACACGTCTTACTTTACGCGTTCAACCTAAATAAAACGCTCCTAGCATAAAAATATCCGGCCCCTTCACCGCTAAAATGGCTCCCTTGGAAGCCTACGCAGGGTTCAGTATCGGACGCATGTCAATTGATAAAACCTTCACCGGCAACCTTGCTGGCACCAGCCAGAATGAAATGCTGACGGCTATGACGGATACGCCTGGTTCCGCTGGCTACGTCGCCACCGAGAAATTCGTAGGTACGCTTAAGGATAAGGCGGACAGCTTCGCACTTCGGCACCATGCAGGGAGAGATTAGCAGGTTGATTTTGGAGGTTGTTCCTGCTTCGGGCACTGGCGAGCTTGCTGAGATTAGTGGTACTATGAAGATTCGGCGGGAGGAAGGCGGGCATTTTATGCCTTTGAAGTTTAGGTGGGCCAGTACGGTGGTCTGTAACATTTAGTCTGCCAAGATCGTGCTCACCATAATCACCCGCGCCTGCTTTCCCGCCGGTGCACTAAAGCATACGCTATGTTGGCAACCAAATTACTACCTTTATTTTTGTTATTTTGTTACTCCTGCATCCAGCCGTCCGCCCCGGTTGAAACCATAGAAGGCCCCTGGCAATCGATCGGATACGGAAGAATTATCAGTTTTACTACCGATAGTTTTCAGCTCTACGACTTTACCAATATTTCCTGCCTTCCGATTAGGGAAGGAAGCATCTCCGCGTATCAGAGCCATTCTTCGCTGTCAGGTGATACACTTACGTTACAAAGTGGCTACAGCAAGTACCAATACACGAGAATCGACCAGATTCCGGAACTCTGCCAACAATCTATGACTAAAACTGAGCGGGAAGACCCTGTCTTCAACTTCGAAGTTCTTGTAGCGACCATCGAAGAACACTACGCTTATTTTGAGCTTAACGACCTTGACTGGAACTCCATTTGTGCAAGTGCACGCGGTAAAGTATCTACGGCCACTACGCCTACTGAACTGTACCAAACGATTGAGCAACTCTTCGAAGACCTTAAAGATAATCATGGCGGCATCTATCCTCCTGATGAAGCCGAAGTTGAAAACAACGATGCAGGTCAGCCGGACGAACTCCCTTCCTACGGTGATTTTCAAGTAGCGGATATGGTTACGGATCATCATCTGGAAGAATCGATGACCAAAGATTCCTGGCTCGTAAAATGGGGAAAATTGGAGGACAGCATTGGTTACATTCAAGTTAAAGCCATGTGGTTGTTTGCCGACCTAGACCTTTCAGAAGCACTCATTGCTAAAAACGGTCTGGTGGACACCTACAACGATGCCCTATCAAAGCTAAGTGAAGCTGATCAAATAGCCGCCGAAGCTGCCGGTATAGCTAAGATAATGGATCGGGTAATGGCGGACTTGATGGGGACGTCCACTATCATCATCGACGTACGGTTCAACGGAGGAGGACAAGACCTGGCAGGTTTAAAAATACTAGAACGCTTTAACGGGAAGCGAAGAGTAGTAGCTACCAAAAAAGCCGTTACTACCGCTGGCTATACCAAAGCGTACCCTTTATATTTAGAGGCATCCCTCACCCCCTATTTAAAGCCAGTGTATCTGCTCACTTCGCAGCAGTCTGCTAGCGCTACTGATTTCATGGCGCTTAGCGCTGGAGAGCTTCCACAGCTAAGAAAGATTGGCTCCCGCACTAGCGGCGCGGTCTCGGATGCCTTGCCAAAGCAGTTACCAAACGGGTGGTTCTTTTCACTTTCTAACGAAGTATACCTGGACAATCAAGGCAAATGCTATGAGAACATAGGCGTACCCGTTGACTACGAACTTAACTACCCGACCGACCGGCAATCTTTTTTCCGTGGCGTTGTATCTGACCTTGAAAATGATAAGCGGCAACTATTAGAAGCAATTGACAAGCTATGAATTAAGGTTTAATATAGGCTTATAATTGACGCTTCCGACAAGCTAACGTACCTTTTGTCTGGACGGTTCAGTAACGTTCCGTGCTCCTTCGTTCCTTTCATTGCACCTGCGGCCGCGCCCAAAAAGCTCCTCCTCCCCATGCTAACCACCGAAAGACTAAGCCTTCGCCCCTGGCAAAAAACCGACCTGTTCGCCATGCACGCCGTGAGCAGCAACGCCGAGGTGATGCGCTATTTCCCCTACATCGCCGATGAAGAACAGACCAAATCCTTCATCATCCGTCAGCAAAAGCAACAAGCAGAACGCGGCTATTGCTTCTTCGCCGCCGAGTTAAGGGAGACCCAAAAAGTAATCGGTTTCATCGGCCTGTCTTACTTGGAGATGGACGTAAAATTCGCCCCATGTGTAGAAATCGGATGGCGTCTACACCCGGACGTTTGGGGCCAGGGCCTCGCCCCCGAAGGAGCCCGTGCTTGCCTCGGTTTCGGATTCAACGAACTCGGACTCGATGCTATTTACGCTAATACACCGGTCATCAACCTGCCCTCCCAGGCGGTGATGCGTAAGATTGGGATGACGGAATACTGCACCTTTAAACATCCGGGACTGGAGGACTTTCCGGAGATAGAGACTTGTGTTACTTATCGGATTGCGATAGGAGATTTTTCTGGGTTCTTCTGATGCCCCTATTCGCCACACTATACGTTTAAACACATAGTTTATCTCCCCCATCTACTGGCGCTCTTGAGTCGAAGATTACGCCAGCCTATAAAACCTGCCTCCCCACAACAAAGTAAGTCGTACGCCCAGCTACCTTAATAACCTGCACTTCCCCCTCCCCTTCCGGGTCCTGCTCTCCTTCCTTGCGCCAAGTATGCCAAAACCATTTCTCAGGATAATCCTGATAGTAGGGTGCGTTCTCCGTGGCGAAGGTCATCATCTCCACGATCTTGTGGTAGACTACCGTGAGTTGTTCCTCGTTAAGATCGACCACCCGAACGGCAGGGTGTAACCGTAATTTATAGCAAAGGTCGTCGACGTACAAATTCCCTAGTCCAGCAACAATGGACTGGTTCAGTAACGCTCCTTTGATCGTCGTTTTGCGGCCCTTCATTTTCTCCAAAAAGTAGTCGAGCTCAAGATCCAGGGCATCCGGACCAAGTTTCTTTTCAACAATGTAGGCCTCCCGATCCTCTAGGTAGAGGATGCGGGCGAAGAGCCGTGAGTCTTCAAAGCCAAGAATATTTCCGTCGGTAAAGTGGAAAGCAAATTTCTCAAAGCGGCCCCGATCTTCCGGTTCCTGGTAGAGGTTGAGGTCCCCCGTCATACCGAAGTGAAGCAGTACATCATGACCGTTGTCCAACTGGGCGAAAAGGTACTTACCGCGGCGGATGGAACCGATGACTTTCCGCCCCTTCAGCGCATCGGCAAAAACTGGCCCACTCATATTTCGGATAATCCGATCGTCGTGAATATCCATATGGCCAACCGTCTGGCCGATGGCCGCCGCGTCGAAATATTGCTTAAAATTATGGACTTCGGGTAATTCAGGCATGGTCTGTTAGTTTGTTAGCGGAACTCTAATACTGGCAAGTGGTTCAAGTCAGTCCTCTAACGATCTAACGGACTACTTACTCCACTTGGTAGAAATAGTCTCCCTCGTACCCCAAATACCTACCCTTAAAAAGCAACTCCCCCTCCCGCCCGATGAGCCGCATGAAATCAGCTACAGACGTGACCGGTTCTTCATTGATCGCGGTAATGATAAACCCCAAGTTCATATTGGTGGCTTCGACGGGGCTGTCGCGAAAGATAGAAAGGACCTTCACGCCGCCTTTTGGAAATAGCTTTTCCTCTTCGCCAGTAAGCGATCGTGCTTCAAACCCGAGCTGGTGCAGGAGGTCTTCTTCCTGATGACTAACGAGCGCTTTGGCCTTGTTTTCTTTGTCGCGCAACTGGGCGGTGGTGGAACGTTTGCGACCGTTGCGGATGTAGTTAATCCGGATTTTCCGTCCGGGCCGATAGCGGCTGAGTTGCTCCTGCATCTTGGGGGCGGAGCTAATGGCTACGCCGTTGAGGGCGGTCATAACGTCACCTACTTCGAGGCCGGCGCGCAGTGCAGCGCCGTTGGGCGTCAGGTTGGTGATAAGGACGCCACTGGCCGATGCCAAGCCGAGGCTTTTGGCCTGCGCATCGTTTACCGCTTGGATATAGACACCGAGGTGGGCGCGTTTCACTTCGCCGTAATGTTCGAGGTCCGCCAGTACCCGGCTGGCCAGGTTGCCGGGAATGGCAAAGGCGAAACCTTCGTGGCGGCCGCTGTTGGTGAGGATGGCGGTATTGATACCGATGAGTTCGCCGTTCGTATTCACCAGTGCTCCGCCGGAGTTGCCTGGGTTCACGGCCGCATCAGTCTGGATGAAGCTTTCAATGCGATCCTTGGATTCCAGCACGTCAATACTGCGCCCTTTGGCCGAGACGATGCCCGCCGTTACCGTCGAGTTGAGGCTGAAAGGATTGCCGACGGCCAGCACCCACTCCCCTACCTGAAGGCTATCAGAATTTCCGAAAGTGAGACGAGGTAGTTTACCGTTGGGACGGACGCGGAGCAGGGCCAGGTCGGTACTTTCGTCTACTCCGATTACCTCAGCGTCGAATTCCCGCTTGTCTTCCAGCAGGACGCGAATACGTTCCGCGCCGGTGATTACGTGGTTATTGGTGGCAATCAGACCGTCTTCGCTGATGATTACGCCGGAGCCGGTGGTGGTACTTTCTACGTTGGTTTCAAAGGTGCTCGTTCGTTGCCCGAAGCAGCGGATGAACACTACGGCGGGCGTTACCTGGCGAGCGGCGGAGATAAAATTAGTTGGCGCGCTGCTGGCGAAAGTGCGCAGGCGCAAGTCCTCAATCCTTGGATTTATGATCAATTCGGAAGAGGTATTTTCGGGCGCGGACGCAGGTGCAAGGAACGCGTATGCGCCGGCCAGCGCCAGTAGTGCGGAAAAAATACAACAGCTTGTAAGAATCAGTAAGTCAGTAGGCTTCATAGGCAAAATAGGGAAACGATGTTGGTCTTGTAGTTGTTGCGATGCTTGTAAGGCTTGTTACTGCTGTTGGGCCTAGAAACTTCACTCCGCAAAAATTGGATTTAAGGACTTACGGACTTTTCAGTCAGCAACCATCACATCTCCCC